>JBLMXZ010000122.1:0-2686 GCA_050258015.1 Deltaproteobacteria bacterium | reverse complement strand
GGAGATGACCACGCGGCAGATACGCCGTCTCCTGGACGCGATGGCCGATGCCGGCTGCCTGTGGGTCCTGTTGACGGGCGGCGAGCCGTTGCTGCGCCCCGACTTCGAAGAGATTTATCTCTATGCCAAAAAAAAGGGATTTATCGTCTCGCTCTTTACCAATGCGACATTGGTCACGCCCCGGATAGCCGATCTTCTCGAGGAATGGCCGCCTTTTGTCGTTGAGATCAGCCTCTACGGGGCGGGCGAGCATGTCTACGAAAAGGTCACGGGCGCGCCGGGCGCCCACGGCCGCTGCCTCGAGGGTATCGAGATGCTGCGCCGGCGCGGCGTCGCCGTGGAGTTGAAGACGCTCGTGACGAAGGACAACAGGGACGAGCTCATGGCGATCCAGCGTTTTGCCCGGGAGCGCGGCCTGCGCCATCGTTTCGACGCCTATATCAATCCGCGCCTCGACGGCTCTTTGGACCCTTGCCGGCTGCGGCTGACCCCCGAGGAGGTCGTGGCGCTGGACCTGGCGCATCCGGCGCGCTGCGCCGCATGGAAACAGATGTATAAGGACGCGTGGGGGATTGAGGCCGGCTCCGACCGCCTCTACGCGTGCGCGGCGGACAGGTGGTCTTTTTTCGTCGGCGCCGAAGGCCGGATGCAGATCTGCCTGATGTTGAGGCAGCCGAGCTTCGACGTGCTGGATGGATCTTTCCTGGAGGCGTGGCGGCAGCTGGCGCGGACCGTCCAGGGGCTCAAGCCCGTGAACAGAGAACACGCCTGCTATCGCTGCGCGATGTCGGCCTTGTGCTGTCATTGTCCCGCGTGGGCGCAACTGGAGAACAACGATCCCGAGAGCGCCGTCGATTTCGTGTGCCGCACCGCGCAGTTGCGCTATCGTATTTTTCAGGACAAGGGGTTTATCGTAAAAGGGGGAGGAGAAGATGCGCACCACGACAAAAAAGACGTACAGCAAGCCGGCCTTGTCTAAGGTCAAGCTGGCGCCGGAGGAAGCCGTCCTTACGGGGTGCAAGACGACAACCGGGGTCCGGGGCCAGGGCGTGGGCATGAGCTGCACCGGCAGCTGCAACAAGGCGAACGGGACCTGAGCTTTTGCAAGGACCTATGGCCCGCGATCTGAGATTGGCGGTCGGCGGCATCTGTTTTTCACTTACCTCGCGGGAAGGCATTTCCCTGCCGGCCGAGAATCCTGCCTACCTGCCGTTCGTTTCCCGAAAGCGGCCGGATGTCCTTCTTCGTTTTCAGCCGGGCCGGGGAACGCGCCGCCGGCAGAGGATACTCTTTCGGACCCCGGGTTATTGGACATTGTCGCAGGCGCAGGGAGCGCGGTCCCGGCGTCTTCTCGAGGTGCGCGGCCGCACGCTGACGACGGATCCGGATTTCGTCCGTGGCCGTGTGTATGTGTCCCGCGGCTGGAAGAGGTTTCCGTTCGGGTTCCCCCTGGATGAGCTCTTGATGATCAATGTGCTCGGACGGGGACGGGGCCTGTTGGTACACGCCTGCGGCCTCAAGACGGCCGACGGCCGCGGTCTCCTTTTTCTGGGCAACTCCGGGGCCGGAAAGAGCACGACCGCCCGGCTTTGGAAGGACGAGCCGGGCGTCACGTTTTTCAGCGACGACCGTCTCATCCTGCGCAGGATCGGCGGGCGCTTCTGGATGTACGGCACGCCCTGGCACGGCGATGCGCGCGTCTATTCGCCGCAGCGCGTCGCCTTGACACGGATATTCTTCCTCAAGCACGCGTCTCAAAACAGCGTTACGCGTCTCACCGGCGCCGCGGCCGCGGCCCACGTTCTCAAGCGCTCCTTTCCGGCATTCTGGGATAAAGAGGCTATGGCTTTCAGCCTGCGTTTTTGCGATACCCTCGTGCGTCACGTGCCGTGTTATGAATTCGGCTTCCTGCCTGATGCGAGCGCGGTTGATTTCATTAAAAGATTTTCCTGAAAAGCTCTCCGGCAACGAAAGGACAGGGAAGCGATGGGGCAGGGTCTCTTCGGTGACGTCTGTGCTGACATGACGGGGTCCGGCCACCTCGTGCGTTTTCGCGCTTCCGGCGGCAGCATGAGGCCTTTTATCCTGAGCGGAGATCTGTTGACCTTCGCGCCCGTCCCTTTCGACGCCCTGCGCAGGGGGGATGTCGTCCTGCTGCGCCGCGCCGACGGCCGCTTGTGCGCGCACCGCGTGGTCGGCCGCGGGCCGCAGGGGACGGTCCTTTGGATCAAGGGCGACGCGGGCTCGGGCCGCGAGCGCGTGTGCGATCCGCAGGCGGTGCTGGGGCGGTTGGTCGCTTTGGAGCGCCGCGGCCGCGTCCGGCGGTTCGATACGCCGTCGGGTCGATGGACCAATTTTTTGGCGCTGGCGGCCTCTTGTTTTTCCTGGGTCCTTTATCCGTCCGGCCGGCTGCTCAAGAGGGGCGGTCTTTCGTTGTTGCGGCGGGCCTATGCCGGATTTTGTTTTTTCCCCGTCGGACGTCGGTGGGCCCATGTCGTGCGGGGCAGGGACGTAAAGGTGCGTGTTGCGGCGCCGGAAGATGTCGGCGCCCTGGCCGGGATCTATGGGCTTAACGAAGCGCAGCGCGACGGGCTGCGGTCGGGGGTCGCGGCCGGCGAATACCTTGTCGCGGATAAACAGGGACAGGTGGTCGGGGCGCTCAATATAAGCCCTTTGACGGAGAGAG
>JBLMXZ010000121.1:0-4358 GCA_050258015.1 Deltaproteobacteria bacterium | reverse complement strand
GATGCCTCCACGTCCGCGACAGGAACGGACAGATGCGCTCCCTGCCGCTGATGGGGCTGTCCGTGGCCATCGTCAACACGCCCGCCCGTCCGGTCCACACGATCCATGAGCTGATCGCCACGGCCTTCGAGATCAAGAAGTTCCTCAAAAAACAACCCAACAGCAACTACCTGGTCGACCGCCGGTCCGACGACAAGGGTATCACGAACCGCCAGGACCTCAACGCCTCCTACGAAGAAAAGATCAAGGCGCACCATCTCAGGAGCCGGCACGCCCTTCCTCTGGGGCAGAAGATGATCGCCTGCGCCCTCATCACGGAGGAACAGCTCAACGAAGCCCTATCCCACCACTGGCAGAGCGGCCAACGCCTGGGGGAATCCGCCGTTACCCTGGGGTTCGCCACGCGGGCCGAGATCGACCGTCTCCTGGAAACGAAACAGAGCGACATCCCCCACACGAGCCTTTCTTGAATAAAAGGAGAAACCCTATGCCCCGATGTCAAAAATGCAAGGTGCCCCTGGAAGGAAAAATGGCCTATCTCCTCAAGAAGGTGGCGGGTATCCGGCGCTCGATGACGGACCCGCGCCTGTGCAACAAGTGCGCCCCCGGCCAGAAGCCGTCCGGCTACGTGTGCTCGATCTGCAACCGGAACGTGAAAGAAGAGCATGCCCTGGCCCACGTCAAGGCCGAAGAATACCTGATCACCCTGATCAAAAAAGACCATCCGGAGTGGAAGGAATCAGGCGGCTCATGCCCCCAGTGTCTCGATTACTACCGAAAACTCGTCCGTGAAACCGATGTCTAAGTCGGCCCTGGGCCTCCCGCATATCCTGGCAGTCCTGTTCCTTGCCGCGGCGGCCGTCGGCGGCGGCCGCGCCTCGTTCGCCGAAGGCAGGGTCCGGCTCTTCACCGTCTCTACCGAGGCGGACGATCCCGCAGGCGCCGTCTTTGTGCCGTCCGGATGGATGGGAGACACCGGGGATGTCTCCCTGGCAACGGACAGCCGGGAGGATCCGCATGCCGGCGCCACCTGCGTCAAGGTCGTCTACCGGTACAACCCGGCGGCGCGTCAGGGCTGGGCCGGCGTGCTGTGGCAGCACCCGGAGAACAACTGGGGCGAAACGAAGGACGCGGGAATAGACCTGTCGGCCACGACGCGCCTGACCTTCTGGGCGCGGGGGGAGAGGGGAGGGGAACGCATCGAAGAGTTCAAGGTCGGCGGCGCGAAGGGATCCTATCCCGATTCCGACGAGGCCAAGATCGGCCCCATCGTCCTCACGGATACCTGGCAGCCCTACACCATCGACCTGAAGAGCAAAGACCTCTCTTATGTCATCACCGGATTCGGCTGGGCGACGAACCTGCGCGCCAATCCCGACGGATGCACTTTTTATCTGGACGACATCCGCTTCGAATGAAGCTAGAGGCCTGATCAGGCATCAGGAATCAGGGAGCAGGCAACAGGGTTCAGAAAACACTTCTTGAGATTACTTCTTTTTTGTTTTTTCTGTTCCCTGCCCCCTGCACCCTGTTCCCTGAAACACTGAGTTTTTACCCGGATCCAGCGCATGCATGACATTCTCCTCGGCGGCCTCCAGGGATTGACCGAATTCCTGCCGGTCAGCAGTTCCGCGCATCTCGCCCTGGCTCAGCGGCTCCTGGGCCTGGACGATGACGTCGTGGCGCGCACCGTCCTCTTCCACGCGGGAACGCTGTTGTCCTGCGTCACCTTCTTCTTCCGCGATATCATCGCCGCCCTGCGCACGCGCCGCCTCCTCGGTTATATCGTCGCCGCCACATGCATCACCTCCGCGCTGGGGCTGCTCTTGCGCAAACTCCTCGATCCGCTCTTCGCCTCGCCGTTGTGGATAGGCCTTTTTCTTCTGATCAACGGCGCGCTCCTTCTCACGACCCGCAGGACGGCGCGCCAGGACAGGCCCATCGGCCTTAAGGACAGCTGCCTGATGGGACTCGCCCAGGCCATAGCCGTCCTGCCCGGTATCTCGCGGTCCGGCATCACGATCACGACGCTCCTCCTGCGCGGCTGCGACCGCGAAGAGGCTTTCCGCTTTTCCTTCATCGCGTCCCTGCCCGTCGTGGCGGCCGCCTTTGCCCTCGAAGGCCTCACGGATGACGTCTTCGGACGCGTGCTGCGGGAGCCGGCGGCTTACGCGGGGATCATAACGGCTTATCTCGCGGGCCTGGGGGCGCTCTATGCCCTCAGGGGCCTGCTCGTGACGCGGCGCTTCCATCTCTTCGGGTTCTACTGCCTGCTGCTGGGCGCTCTGAGCATCCTTACCGTCCTGTTCTGATGCTGCCCGAATCGATCGCCTCATTACGGAACATCCCCCGCATCCTGGAAGAGGGGGCGGCGGTCCACCCCCGGCGCCCGGCCCTCGTCTTCGGCTCCCTGCGCATCGACTACAAGACCGCCTGGGAAAAATCCTGCCGCATCACCCGGCACCTCGTCGAGTCGATCGGGATCAAGCCCGGAGAACGCGTCGCCCTGCTCGCGGACAACGCCCCGGAATTCGTCTATGCCTACTTCGGGATCCTGCGGGCCGGCGGGATCGTCGTACCCGTCAACCACATGTTCAAGCGGGAAGAGATCAGGTATATCCTGGAAGACTCCGGGAGCCGCTGCCTGCTGACGACACCCGCGTATCAGGGCGCATGCGAAAATCTCTGCGTCATGATCGAACAGCTCGCGCATGTCGTCTGCATCCCGCACCTTCTGCAGCAGGAAGACGCCCCCCTCGGCCCGCCGGCCGGCCTGCAGCCCGGGCCTCAGGACACGGCCGTATTCCTCTATACCTCGGGGACGACGGGACGGCCCAAAGCCGCGATGCTCAGGCATTGCAACCTCCTGGCCAACGTCGCATCCTCGGCCCGGGCCGTCCGCGTGACGCCGCGCGATACGGTCATCTGCTTCCTGCCGCTCTTCCACTCCTTTGCCGCAACGGTCTGCATGCTCATGCCCCTGGCCTGCGGAGCGAAGACGGTCATCATGAAATCCCCGCGGCCGATCCGCCGGCTGCTGCGCGCCCTGCGCCGCAACAACGTTACCATCCTTGTGGGGATCCCTTCCCTGTACAGCATCCTGAAAGATATCCACTTTTCTCCCGCGGGCGCACGGCGGCTCTTGCGGCTCATCCTGCCGGGGCGCCTGCTGACGGGACGCCTCCGGCTGGCCATCTCCGGCGCCGCAGCCCTGCCGGTCGACGTCTTCAAAAAGTTCGAGGCGCGTTTCGGGATCCCGCTTTTGGAAGGATACGGCCTGACCGAAGCGTCCCCCGTCGTGTCGCTGAATCCGCTTAAGGGGCCGCGCCGCCCCGGCTCCATCGGTCTGCCGTTGCCGGATGTAAAGACCAGGATCGTCGACGAGAACGGCAGGGAGTGTCCTACGGGCGTGGTCGGCGAGCTGACCGTCAAGGGACCCAATGTGATGTCGGGATATTACCGCCGTCCCGACGACAACCAGGAAGTCCTTCGCGAAGGGTGGCTGTCGACGGGGGACATGGCCCGGGTCGACGCCGACGGCTACCTTTATATCATGGGCCGCAAAAAAGAAATGGTCAACGTCCGCGGCCTCAACGTCTATCCCCGGGAGATCGAAGAGGTCCTCTACCGCCATCCGGCCGTCCGGGAGGCGGCGGTCATCGGGATCCCCGACCCGCACAAGGGAGAAGTGCCCAAGGGTTTCGTGGTCCTCAAAACGCCGGGGGCCGCGACCGAACACGACATCATCGCCTACCTCAAAGAACACCTTGCCGATTATAAGGTCCCCCGACGCGTGGCGTTGCGCGAGAACCTTCCCAAGAACGCGGCCGGCAAGATCCTCAAGCGCCTTCTTGAAGAAGAGGAGATGAGGCCGGCGGCCGGGCAAAAGAAAGACCGTTGACACCGCCGGCAAACACGGCCATAATAAAAGCCGGAACAACCACGGACCGGTCTCATGAACGAACTTAAAAGCCGCCACTATCTGCGTTCGCGGCGAAAAAATAGATTCCAGCGTCTCGCGCGTAAAGCCCTCCAGATGGGCTTTTGGGTGGCCGTCGGGGAGGTAATGCTCCTGCGCGTCATAGGCGCGTCCTTGTCCTCGATCTACGAGAGCCGGCCCATCATCGATTACACGGCGGTGCCGCAGCAGATCTTCAATCTGGCGGTCAGCGAAAAACCGATCCTGCGCATCGCCCGGTCCTACGATACGATAACCAGAAAAAGCACAAAAGAGGCCTCTTTCGACAATATCATCCAGAAACGATTTCCCGCCCAGGTCAAAGGGGCGCGGCCGGATTTCCGGACGCTCGACCTCCAGGACAAGGAAGGGGCGCAGATCGGTCTGAAGATCAAGTTCT
>JBLMXZ010000120.1:0-2622 GCA_050258015.1 Deltaproteobacteria bacterium | reverse complement strand
GTTGAAGACGCTGGCCAACGGCGTCATCAAGAACACCCATATCGAGGCGATCCGTGTTCTTCTGGCGCGTAACCTGCGCGGGGCCGGCCGGGTCTACATCAGGATCTTTCCGCATAAGTCGATAACGAAGAAGCCCGCCGAAACGCGCATGGGCAAGGGCAAGGGCGACCTCGCCTGCTGGGTGGCGCCGGTGCGCCGCGGCGCGATCCTTTTCGAGCTGGGCGGCATCCCCGAGGCGCTGGCGCGCCAGTCCCTGCGCCTGGCCGCCTTCAAACTGCCCGTCAGGACGAAATTCGTTTCCCGAACCGTTCACGTATAGACATGAAGATCAAGATCGACGAATTGCGCAATATGGCCCCGGAAGAGCTGGTCGTGAAGCTGTCGGCCTGCAAGGAAGAGCTGGGCAAGCTGCAATATTTGAAGACCGTCGGGCAGGCGGACAAGCCGCACCGTTTCAAAGAGCTGCGGCGCACCATCGCGCGCATCCAGACGGTGTTGAACGAGAATCCCGAGGGCGGGAAGGCTCCCGGGGCGCGTCCCGCAGGGAAAAAGAAGGATAACAAAGGTAGAACATGACAGAGCCGACATCCAAAAGGCATCGCAAGGAATTCACGGGGACCGTCGTCAGCGACAAGATGCAGAAGACCGTCGTCGTCGAGGTCTCGCGCCTCGTGCGTCATCCGCAGTATCCGAAGACCATCCGCAGCAAGCAGAGCTTCAAGGCGCATGACGAGAAGAACGACGCGCACATCGGCGACCGGGTCCGCATCGAGGAGACGCGTCCTCTATCCAAGGATAAACGCTGGCGCGTGGTGGAGATCATAGCGCGCGCCAAGACCGCGGAGGTCGTCCGTGATCTTTAAAAGGACGTTGTTGACGGTCGCGGATAATACGGGCGCGAAGGTGGCTTCGTGCATCGGCGTCGTCGGCCGCAAAGGCAAGCTCGACGCCACCATAGGCGACATCATCACCGTGAACGTCAAGGCCTCTTCTCCCGAGGCGGCCATCAAGAAGGGGGAGGTCGCCAAGGCCGTCATCGTGCGGATGAAGGCGCCCCTGCGCCGGGCCGACGGGACGTATCTTAAGTTCGATTCCAACGCCTGTGTCATGATAGACAAGGACTTGAACCCGCGCGGGACGCGCGTTTTCGGTCCCGTCGCCCGCGAGTTGCGCGAGAAGAACTTCATGAAGATCGTTTCTCTCGCCCCCGAGGTCATATAGATCATTTCAGGAGGGGCCGGTTCCATGCTCAAGATAGTGAAGAACGACACGGTGGTCGTAACGGCCGGAAAAGACCGCGGCAAGCGCGGCAAGGTCATGCGCGTCCTGCCGGACGAGGGGAAGGTCCTGGTCGAGGGCATCAACGTCGCGATCAAGCACCGCCGCCGCACGAACCAGGAACAGCAGCACGAAGGGCGGGTCAAGATGGAGCGTCCGATCGCGGTCGGCAACGTGATGGTCGTCTGCAAATCCTGCAGCGCCCCCGCGCGCATCGGGTTCAAGACGCTCGAGGACGGCAGCAAGGCGCGGTTGTGCAAGAAGTGTAACGAGACATTTTAACCCTTTCAAGGAAGATCCTTCGCCGCCTTCGGCGGCCCAGGATGGTTTCCGGAGCGCATGAGCAGGTAAAAAATGGCTACGCGATTACAGGAAAAATACAAGAACGAGGTCGTTCCCGAGCTGATGAAGATCTTCAGCTACAAGAACCCGCTCGAGGCCCCGCGCCTCAAGAAGATCGTCCTCAATATGGGCGTCGGCGAGGCCATCACGGACCCCAAGCTCCTCGATAAGGCGATGGAGGAGCTCGGGCTTATCGCCGGACAGAAGCCCGTGGTCACGCGCTCCAAAAAGGCGATCGCCAACTTCAAGATCCGCAAGGGCCTGGCGATCGGCTGTTTCGTGACCCTGCGGCGCCGGCATATGTACGAGTTCATGGACAGGCTGGTGAGCGTGGCCCTGCCGCGCATACGCGATTTCCGGGGGCTCAACCCCGAGGCCTTCGACAAGAACGGAAACTATACGATGGGCGTTACCGAGCAGGCGGTCTTCCCGGAGATCGACGTCGACAAGGTCTCCCGCGTTCAGGGCATGGACATCACCTTTGTCATCGCGTCCGGTTCGCCGAAGGAGTCTTACGAATTTTTACGGCTCATGGGGATGCCGTTCAAGACGGATAAAAGCTAACGCTTAAGCGGGAAAGACGAAGAGGCTATTGTGGCTAAAACATCACAGATAAACCGCTGGAAGAGAAAGCCGAAATTTTCGAGCCGAAAGACCAACCGGTGCCGCCTGTGCGGCCGTTCGGGGGGATACTACCGGCGCTTCCAGTTGTGCCGTATCTGTTTCCGGGAGCTGGCCTCCAAGGGCGAACTGCCGGGCGTCAAGAAAGCGAGCTGGTAAATGTCATTCACCGATCCCATTGCGAACATGCTGACCCTGGTGCGCAACGCGGCGCGCGCCAAGCACGAGAAGGTCGATATCCCGCACTCCAAGCTTTTGACGGCCCTGGCGGCGCTCCTGAAGGAGGAGGGGTTCATCGACAATTACCGCGTCATCAAGGATGACAAGCAGGGCGTCCTGCGCGTCTATTTAAGGTACGTCAGGAAGCGTTCCGTCATCAAC
>JBLMXZ010000119.1:0-34967 GCA_050258015.1 Deltaproteobacteria bacterium | reverse complement strand
GTGTTTCCCCTGCAAAATTAACCCCGAAGTCTACCCGGAAAATTTTCAGAAATTTTCGGGCGGTTAGACGGGGAAACGCACGTTCATTGCTGCTTTGATGTCATATGCGAAAGCCTGCGTCCCAAAAAAAGAGCTCGAGCATCGAGGACGTCGCGAAGGCGGCCGGCGTTTCCATCACGACCGTCTCGCGCGTCATCAACAAGTTCCCTACCGTTAAGGACGCCAACCGCCGGCGCGTCGAAGAGGCGATCCGGCGCCTCAAGTTCAAGCCCAACCTCGCCGCCCAGCGCCTCGCCAGCGGCTCCAACAACACCATCGGCCTCGAGATCCCCCGCTATGAGGGGATATTTTATTCTTTCTACGCGATGGAGATCTTCCGGAGCGTCGGCATCGCCTGCGACTCGTTCAAGGCGGATCTCCTCCTGCATCTGACGGACGGCAAGACGTCGATCAATCCTTCGGCGGTCGGCGGCGTCATCTTTGCCGACGTCATCAGCAACCGGCGGCACGTCGAAGATTTCATCGAAATGGGCCTGCCGGTGGTCCTGATGAACTATCTCGATCAAGACCTGGCGGCGGCGAGCGTGAGCGTGGATAATTTCAAGGGCGCCTGCACCGCCGTGCAATATCTTATCCAGATGGGCCACGCCAGGATCGCCTTTATCTCGGGGGACCTCATGTCCCAGGCCGCGGTCGACCGCTTCGAAGGCTACAAGAAGTCCCTGGCGGACGCGGGTCTCGCCGCGCGCGAGGAATGGGTCCAGCGCGGCGATTACTCGCGCAAATCCGCCCGGGTCGCGGCCGAACGCCTCCTGGCCCTGCCCGAGCGGCCCACGGCCGTCTTTGTCTCTTCCGACGATATGGCGATGGAGGCGATCGCCGTCCTCCAGGAGAACGGCCTGAAGGTCCCCGAAGACGTCTCCATCATCGGTTTTGACGACGATCCCGTCTGTCTCTATGGTCCCGTTTCCCTGACGACGATGCGGCAGCCCCTGCGGGAGATGGCGCAGACGGCGGTCAAGGAGCTGTATCTTAAGATCCGCGATCCGCAACGGGAACTCAACCGCCTCGTCCTTTCTCCGGAGCTCGTCATCCGGGACTCCGTGGCGTCCCTCTCCAAGAGCACATGAATCCCGAACAAGCGCGCCGGTCCCTTGCCCGAACGATTTTGGCGACCGGTGTCGGCAGCATGCCGCATGCCGACGCCGCGGCCGCCGAGGCCCTCGTCTGGGAGAAGCTCGCAGGGGACGCGCCTTTCTGGGCGCAGCTGCCGCGCCGCAGTTTCCGGGAGAATATGTATGTCCAGTACGGCGAGCAGCTGCCGGGTCTTCGGGTCGACGACCAGGCGAAGAGCGTCTGGGTGGACACCGAGGCGCAGAACTATCTTGAGGATTTCGAGGCCTGTTTCACCAAGATCCAGGAAGGCCAGGTCGACGCCTTTTCTATCAGCCGTGATGCGGCCCTTGGGCTGCATCTTTTGGCCGGCCGCCTCGAAGAAGAAGCGTGGCAGGGATGGGTCAAGGCGCAGGTCATCGGTCCGGTCAGCCTGGGGTTGACGCTTCTTGATCAGAACAAGACCCCTATCCTGCACAACGCGGAACTCGCGCAGCTCCTGCCGTCCTATCTGGCCCTGAAGGCCGCGTGGCTCATCCGGTGCCTGCGCGCGCACGCCGGCACCCGGATCATCGTGTTCATCGATGAGCCCTACCTCGTGGCCCTGGGCACCAGCGCCTACGCCCTGCCGCGCGAGGCGGTCATCCGCATGATCGATACGGTCGTCGCGACCATCCACGCCGACGGCGCGCTGGCGGGCATCCATTGCTGCGGCAATACCGATTGGGACCTGGTGATGGCGACGAAGGTCGATATCGTCAACTTCGACGCCTACGGTTACTTCGATAAATTCCTGTTGTATGAAAAGGCCGTCGCCGGTTTTTTAAGGCGGGGAGGGATCCCCGCCGTCGGGATCGTGCCCAACACCGAGGCGCTCGACGACGACGGGCTCGAGGATACGCTGGGCGGCATCCTCGCGCGGCACAAGGATATTTTTATTAACGGCGGCCTCATCACGGCCTCCTGCGGAGCGGCGGGCCTGACCGAGGGGCGCGCGGCCCGGGCCCTCGATCTTTCGGTGAGCCTGGCGCGCCGGATGCGCAGCGTCCTGTGAAGGGGCGCCGCACGGAGGGGACATGAAAATATCGGTTTTACTCATGGCACTATCGTTATGCGCGGCGCCGGCCGCTACGTGGGCGCAGGACCTCGAAAGCGGCACGTCGACGTCGGGCGCGGACGTAAACCCGGCGCCGGCCTCCACGCAGGCAGGCGACATCTTTGAGGAGGCGCCCGGGACAACGCCCCAGGCGTCGCAGTGGATGTGGGGCGTGGTGGAGAGCGTGGATTTCGCCGGCAACGCCTTCACGGTCCGCTATCTTGTCTATGACACCGCCGAAGAGGCGACGAAGGCGATCCAGGTCAACGACAAGACGGTCTTCCACGGGGTGATGGGATTGGCGGACCTGGAGGCCGGCATGCACGTGTCGATCGAATACAGGGAGATCGACGGCAGCGGACTCGCCGACGTCGTGGACGCCGAGCCGGTCAACTGATCCGCGCGCCGGCCCCGGGATTCCTTTTAGAGAAACCCCGTCCGCGTCATTTTCCGTGAAACGACTCTTCATCTTCGATCTGGACGGCACCCTGGTGGACGCTTATCCGGCGCTCACCGCGAGCGTGGTCTATGCCGTGACCCGGCTGGGCTATCCGGCCCCCTCGGCCGCCGCGGTGCGGCACGCCGTGGGCCGCGGTCAGCGCTATCTCCTGGGGTCCTTCGTCAAGAGGGGGGATCTGCCGCGGGCGCTGCCGATCTTCCGGACGCATCACAGGCGGGCGCTGGCGACCGGCGTGCGCTGGCTGCCGCAGGCCCGCCGGGTCCTCAAGGCGCTCAAGAAGCGCGGGATGCTGCTGGCCATAGCGAGCAACCGTCCGCTGCCCTTTACGAAAAAGATCTTGGATGTTCTGGACGCCGGCGGCCTCTTTGACGCCGTGCGCTGCGCCGACCAAGTGCCCCAAGGCAAGCCGCACCCGCGGCTCTTGCGGGATATCCTGCGCCGCCTGAAGGTCCGCGCCGCCGATGCCGTCTATGTGGGGGATATGCCCATCGATATCGAGGCGGGCCGGCGTGCTGGTATCGTAACCATTGGCGTGGCAAGCGGTTCGAGCTCTTTAGGAGAGCTTAAAAGGAGCCGGCCGACCGTCATCATCCGGGGCCTGCCGGAGCTCCTGCGCGTAAGTGTTTGACCGGCCGGCATACTTTTAATACAATAAGGAAATCGGGGGGGATCATGTTCGTCGCTGGGAATTTCGTCTCTGCCGTGGCGCAGGTCCTGGACCTTGTCCTGAACGTTCTTTCGTGGCTTATCATCATCCGGGCCCTGTTGAGCTGGGTGAACCCGGACCCCTTGAACCCCATCGTCCAGCTCCTCCAGCGCGTCACCGAGCCGGTCCTGTACCCCCTCCGCAAGGCTCTTCCTTTTACCTGGCGCCTTGGGTTTGACCTGTCACCGCTCTTGGCGATCCTCGGCATATATTTCTTGCGTCTCTTTCTCGTGCAGTCCTTGTATGAGCTGAGCCTGCGTCTTCGATAAGCGTAATGATCCCTGGCCTCCTCGCCGTGAAGATCGTGCTGCTGTTCCTCTTCCTGGGCCTCTCGGCCTTCTTCTCCGCCTCCGAGACGGCGCTCTTTTCCCTCGACTCCATCAAGCTCAAGCGCATCCTTGCGCGCGGACGCTCCGGCGAGGTCGTCGGCCGCCTGCTCGAAAATCCCCTGCGGTGCCTGACGACCATCCTCGCGGGCAACCAGCTCGTCAATATCGCCGTCTCCTCCCTCGTGACGACGGTCTTGATCGACCTGCTCGGCCATAAAGGTCTGGCCGTGGCCATGGGGGTGACGACGCTGCTCCTGTTGACGTTCGGCGAGGTGACGCCCAAGACCGTCGCCATCCACAACAACGAGCGGCTGGCCGTGCTCGTTGCGCGGCCCCTTTATCTTTGGAGCCGGATCGTCCGGCCCTTTCTTTTTCTGGCGACCACGATCTGCGACAGGATCATGGGGGCGTTGCATCTGACCCTTAAGCGGGAGCCGACCCTGACGGAGGAAGAGTTCAAGACCGTCATCGAGCTGGGGACGCGCCACGGGGTCGTGGGCAAGAGCGAGAAGGAGATGGTGATATCCATCCTCGCGCTGACGACGACGATGGTCGACGAGGTCATGGTCCCGCGCACGGACGTCCTGGCCGTGGACAACGACTGGAGCCGCGGGGAGGTCTGGGATTTCGTGCGCCGCGTGCGGCACTCGAAGCTGCCCGTCTTTAAGGATTCCCTCGACGGCATCGCTGGCGTCCTGTACGTGAAGGACCTTTTTCTGTGCGCCGCGGACAGGGACTGGCACGAGCTGGTCAAGCCCGTGACCTTCATTCCCGAGACCAAGCGCATCGACGATCTCATCAAGGATTTCTACAAGGAGAAGCGCGAGATCGCCGTCGTCGTCGACGAATACGGCGGCACGGCCGGCCTCGTCACGCTCCACGATATCCTGGAAGAGATATTCGGGGAGATCCGCGACGAGTTCGCCCCCCGCGAGAGCCTCATCCAGCAGGTCGACGGGGGGACCCTGCGCCTCAGCGGCAAGATGCCGGTCGATGAGGCGGCCCAGGGCTGCGGCGTCGCGATAGAGCCCGGCGACTACGACACGATCGCGGGGTATCTGTTGAGCATCCTGGGGCGCATTCCCGCGGAAGGCGAAAGGGTCGCGACCCCCGCCGGTCTCTTCGTCATCGAAAAGGTGACGCGCCGGCGCATCAAGAGCGTCCTCTTCATCAAGCCATGATGATCTCGCTGGGGCTGCCCTTCTTATCGGCCGTCATCGTCCTCGCCTGGGCGATGGAGGCTTTTTTTGCGGGCACCGAGACGGCCTTCGTCTCCGTGAATTTCCTGAAGCTGATGCACCTGATCGAGCGGCGCAACAAACGGGCGCTGCGCGTCCACGACCTCATCAAGAAACCCGACCGCCTCCTGGCGACGACGCTTATCGGCACGAACCTCGCCGTCGTCCTGTCCTCTTCCTCGGCGGCGGCGCTCTTCTTCCCGCTGGGGCCGGTCTACGGCCCCCTGGTGACGACGCTCGTCATGACGCCGGTCTCCTTCATCTTCTGCGAGCTGCTGCCTAAGACCATCTGCCGCTACCGCGCCAACCGGGTGGTCCTGGGCCTGGCGGAGCCGTTGATGTGGAGCGAGCGTCTCTTTCTGCCCTTGGTCAACCTCTTCGTTTTCTTCGCGAACTCGGTCGCGCGCGTCATCAATCCGCGGGGCCTGAAGAAGAACCCTTTCCTGACCAAGGACGAGATCAAGTCGCTCATCAAGGACATCTCGCGCGAGGGCATCCTCGAGCCCCACGAGAAGGAGGCCATCGACAAGATCTTCGAGATGACGCTGACCAAGGCCGTCGACATCATGATCCCCTTAAGGGAGGTCGTTTCTTTCGACGCCCAGGAGTCCCTGGAGAGCCTGCGCGAGAAGATCCGCGTGCATCCGTATGCGCGTTTCCCCGTGACCGAGGGCAAGGCCTTTACGGGGATGGTGCACGTCTTCGACCTCTTCTATGCGCCGGACGAGGATTGGCATAGTCATGTCCGTCCGCTGCTGCGCGTCGAGCAGGACGAGAGCCTGGACCAGGTCTTCGCCAAGCTCCAGCCGCAGAAGGAACGCATGGCCGCGGTCTATAAGGACGGCGCCGTGGTCGGCATCCTGACCATGGAGGACCTGATGGAGGAGATCACCTCGCACCTGACCGCTTCCCGGGAAAAGGGCGTCGAGAAAAGGTGAGGCAAATCATGAAGAGGAGATTGTTCCTGATCGTTTTCCTGGTGTGGGGGATGGCCGGCGCCGCGCGGGCGCAGGAGCAGGTCTCCCCGGCGCGCGGCCCCGTCCTTGTCCGGGTTTTCTACCAGCCCCACTGCGGGGCGTGCCATATAGTGCTGGAGCGGGTGTTGCCGCCCCTGGTGAGCAAATACGGCGGCCGCGTGGCCTGGAAATATATCGACATCACCGAAGAAGAGAACTACAAGAGGTTCCTGGACCTTGAGAAACAGAGCGGCCGCAGCCTCGGGACGCCGACGGTCCTGGTCGGCAGCCGTGTCTTGGTCGGCGTCACGGAGGTGGCGGACAATCTCGACGGCCTTCTCGCGCAGGCCGTCCTGAGCGCGCCCGAGACGATCCTCCTCACGGGCGCCGGGGTGGATCTCCTGGAGCATTTCCGTTCCTTCGGCGTCTGGGCCGTGCTCGCTGCGGGCCTGGCGGACGGTTTTAACCCGTGCGCCTTCACGGTTATCGTCTTCTTCGTTTCCTTCCTCGCGGTCATGGGGTATCGCCGCCGGGAGCAGTTCCTGATCGGCCTCGTCTATATCTTCGCCGTTTTTCTGACATACGTGGCCATCGGCCTGGGCTTTTTCCGGTTCCTGTATTCCCTCAAGGGTTTCATGGCCGTTTCGGCGACGATCTACGGCCTCATAGGCGCCTTCAGTTGGGTGCTGGCGTGTTTTGCCCTCAAGGATTACGTCGTCTACAAAAGGACGGGCCGGACGGACGAGATGTCCCTGCAGCTGCCGCGTCCCATCAAGAACCGGATACACGCCATCATCGGCGATTACTACCGCCGCGACAAGGAGACGCAGCGCCGGGCCCTGGGAGGGCTCCTGGTCAGCGCCTTCGTGGTGGGGTTCATGATCTCTATCCTCGAGGCGGTGTGCACGGGGCAGTTCTATCTGCCGACCATCGTCTTCGTCCTCAAAGAGCCGTCCCTGCGCGCCCGCGCGCTGCGCTACCTCTTGGGCTACAACCTTATGTTCATCGCGCCGCTCTTCTTTATCCTGGTGCTGGCCGCCCTGGGCGCGACCTCCCGTGATTTCGAGGCGGCCGCCCGCCGGCACCTGGGCACGACCAAGCTCGTCATGGCGCTCATCTTTTTCGTGCTCGGATTCGTGCTCCTCAAGGGCCTCGTTTTCTAAATAACACTTGCCAACCCCGAACGGTTATATTATAGTAAGCGCTAATTGTTTCTTGCGGCTAAAGTTGGCGTTGCGCACGAAAATACCTAAATAATTACGGGCAGGCGGCGGGTCCGCCCGGGCGGAAATTTTGTAAGGAATAAGTACTCGTTATAGGCAAAATTAAGGAGGTAACGTGTTCGACCTGTTGTATTTGGCACCGATCGGTTCGCTTCTGGCGCTCGCCTTCGCGGGCTATCTTGCGTGGTTCATCATGCGTCAGAGCGAGGGGACCGAACAGATGCGCGCGATCGCCCGTGCCGTCAAAGAGGGGGCCGGGGCGTATCTGAGGCGTCAGTACACGACCGTCGCCGTCTTTTTTGCCGTCGTCTTCATCGTCCTGCTCCTGCTCGTCAAAAGCGGCAACCTTGCCCCGGCCGTGCCGTTCGCGTTCCTGACGGGCGGTTTCTTTTCGGGCCTGTGCGGCTTCCTGGGCATGAGGATGGCCACCCAGTCGAGCGCTCGGACGTCCTTCGCCGCCCAGAAGAGCCTGAACAGCGGTTTGCGGGTGGCTTTCTCCGGCGGCGCGGTCATGGGATTGATGGTCGTCGGTTTCGGCCTCCTGGACCTGAGCATCTGGTATTTCGGCCTGAACTGGTGGTACGACCGCCACGCGTTGCCGCCGGGCATGGACAAGATCACCGTCATCACCTCGACGATGCTCTGCTTCGGCATGGGCGCGAGCTCCCAGGCCCTGTTCGCGAGGGTCGGCGGCGGCATCTTCACCAAAGCCGCGGACGTCGGGGCGGACCTGGTCGGCAAGGTCGAGGCCGGTATCCCCGAGGACGACCCGCGCAATCCCGCGGTCATCGCCGATAACGTGGGCGATAACGTCGGCGACGTCGCGGGCATGGGAGCGGATCTCTATGAGTCCTATGTCGGCTCCATCGTCGCCACCAGCGCCCTCGGCGTGGCGGCGGGACTCGGCGTCGGCGGCGTGACCGTGCCTATGGCCATGGCGGCGATCGGCGTCGTGGCCTCGGTCGCCGGGACCTTTTTCGTCAAGAGCAGGGAGGACGCCTCGCAGGCCACGCTCCTGTGGGCCTTGCGCAAGGGCGTCTTTTCAAGCGCGTTCCTTATCCTGATAGCCGCATATCCCCTCATCCGCTTCACCCTCGGGCCGGAACATCTGGGCGTTTATTGGGCGGTTCTTTCGGGGCTTATCGCGGGTGTCTTGTTGGGCATTTCGACCGAGTATTACACATCTAGCGGTTACGCGCCGACGAAGCACGTGGCCGAGGCGTCTTTGACGGGGCCGGCCACGGTCATCATCGGCGGCCTTGCCGTGGGCATGCTTTCTACGGCCATCCCCATCATCGTCGTCTGCGGCGCGGTCATGGCGAGCTATTTTCTGGCGGGCGGCGCCTCCAACCCCGATCTGGGGCTCTACGGCGTGGCCATTTCCGCCGTCGGCATGCTGTCGACCCTGGGCATCACGCTTGCGACCGATGCGTACGGCCCCATTGCGGACAACGCCGGCGGGAACGCCGAGATGTCCGGCCTGGGGCCGGAGGTGCGCCGGCGCACCGACGCCCTTGACTCTTTGGGCAATACGACCGCCGCCACCGGCAAGGGATTTGCCATCGGTTCGGCCGGGCTGACGGCCCTCGCCCTGATCGCCGCTTTCCACGATCAGGTGCTCCTGGCGGGCAAGACCATGGACCTGTCCCTCATGAACCCCCGCATCATCGTGGGCTTGTTCATCGGCGGCATGCTGCCTTTCGTCTTCTGCGCCATGACCATGCAGGCCGTGGGCCGCGCCGCTTCGCTCATCGTCGTTGAGGTCCGCCGCCAGTTCCGGGAGATCCTGGGGCTCATGGAGGGCAAGGCCAAGCCCGATTACGCGGGCTGCGTCCGCATAGCGACCAAGGCCGCCCAGAAGGAGATGATCCTGCCGGCCATGGTGGCCATAGGTTCTCCTTTGGTCGTGGGGATCCTGGGCGGGGTGGAGGCCCAGGCAGGACTGTTGATCGGCGCCACGGTCTGCGGTTTCGTCCTGGCCATCATGATGGCGAACGCCGGCGGCACATGGGACAATGCCAAGAAATATATCGAGGAGGGGAATCACGGCGGCAAAGGTTCGCCCGCCCATAAGGCCGCGGTGGTGGGCGACACGGTCGGCGATCCCTGCAAGGACACATCGGGACCTTCGCTCAACATCCTCATCAAGCTGATGTCCATGGTCTCGATCGTCTTTGCCTCTTTTGTCATCAGCACAAGCCTGTTTAAGTAGAGCCGTTTCTCTCCCGGATCGATAATGGGGCCAAAAGGGCCAAACCCTCTTGGCCCCTTTTTTATTCGGCCCGGTCCGCGACGGGAGCTAATTCTTGCGCTCCCACCCGGCTTCGTCTATAATGAAGCCCCAGGGACTTTCTACATCCATCCTCCCTCTTGTCTATCGCTTTCAGGCGGAATCCTGAGCAAATCCGCCGAAGGATCAATACCGTATGCACAGGATGACGCTGAACAAGGTCAAAAAGGACCATAAGGTGACCATCCTTGAGGTCGCGGCGGGGCGGATGGCGAATGCCCGCCTGTCGTCTTTGGGCCTGCGGCCGGGGGTCATGGTCACCAAGATCAGCTCTTTCGCCTTGCGCGGCCCCGTGGCCGTCCGGGTGGGCCGCTCCACGGTCGCCATCGGCCACGGCATGGCGGAGAAGATCATCGTCGAGAGCAGCCGTCCGGCCGCTTCCTGAACGCCTTCCTCATGGAGAAGATCCTCCTTATCGGCAATCCCAACGTCGGCAAGAGTGTCGTCTTCGCGCGCCTGACGGGCGTGCGCGTCATCACGTCCAACTACGCGGGCACGACCGTCGAGTTCCGCAAGGGCTTCACCACCGTCGAGGACGAGAAGTGGGAGGTGATCGACCTGCCCGGCACCTACAGCCTCGAGCCCACCTCCCGGGCCGAGGAGGTGGCGTGCCGCCTTCTGAAGGAGACGGTCGAGCGGGAGAAAGGCTGCGTCGTCCTCAACATCGTCGACGCGACGAACCTCGAACGCAACCTGCATCTGACCCTCGACCTCATCGACAGGGGGTATCCGGTCATCGTCGTCTTGAACATGTGCGACGACCTCAAGCACCGCGGCATCGAGGTCGACGTCGCCAAGCTGCAGGACATCCTGGGCGTGCCGGTCATCGCCACGTGCGCGGTGACGGGGCTGGGCATCAAGGTCCTAAAAGAGCGTTTCCCCGAGGCCCGGGGCCGCGCGCTGCGCATGCGCACGCATGACGAGCTCTGGCACGAGGTGGGGGAGATCGTCGGCCGCGTCCAGAAACTGACCCCCCGCCGTCACACCTGGCGCGAGCGCCTCGAGGACTGGTCGGTAAGGCCCTTCAGCGGTCTTTTGATGGGCGTGGGCGTCATCGTGGCGATGTTCAAGATCGTGCGTTTTATCGGCGAGGGGCTCATCGCCTATGTCATGGACCCGATTTTTAACAACCTCTACGCGCCCGTGCTTCTGCGCTTGAGCGGGAGCCTGGGCGGGGAAGGGCTCTGGCACCACGTTCTTTTGGGCGAGTTGTCCGGCGGCCGCATCGACTTTAAGAGCTCGATAGGCCTTTTGACCACGGCGCCCTATGTCGAGTTCGATATGGTCCTGCCCTACATTATCGCGTTCTACCTGGTATTGGGTATCCTAGAAGACGTCGGCTACCTGCCGCGTTTCGCGCTCCTGCTCGATACCTTCATGCATAAGATCGGCCTGCACGGGTTCGCCATCATCCCCGTCCTTTTGGGGTTCGGCTGCAACGTCCCGGGTATCATGGCCACGCGGGTCCTCGAGAGCAGGCGCGAGCGCTTCATCGCCGCGACGTTGATATCCATAGGCGTGCCCTGCGCGGCCCTGCAGGCGATGATCGTCAAGCTTCTGGGGGACCACGGCCTCTCGCCCCTGATCGTCGTGGGCGCGTCGCTCTTCGCGGCGTGGGTCGTCATCGGCCTCGTCCTGAACAAGACGCTCAAGGGCTTCAGCCAGGAGCTGGTCCTCGAGATCCCGCCGTACCGGTGGCCGCCGTTCCACGTCATCTTCACGAAGCTGTGGATCCGCGTCAAGGAGTTCATCGTCGACGCGCTGCCCTTCGTCATCCTGGGCGTCCTGATCATGAATCTCCTGCAATATGCGCATGTCTTGCGCGCCGTCAGCGGCTTCTTCGCGCCGGTGGTGGTCACGGTCCTGGGGCTGCCCAAAGAGGCGGTCTTCCCGCTCCTTATCGGCTTTTTGCGCAAGGACATCGCCGCGGGGCTGTTGATCCCCCTGGGGCTCTCGCTTAAACAGCTCATTATCGCGTGCGTGGTCCTGTCGATGTCGTTCCCGTGCATCGCGACCTTCGTCATCTTTTTAAAAGAGCTCGGCTGGAAGTCCCTTTTGCTGGGGACCGCTATTATGCTCGCGGCGACCCTGTTCTTAGGCGGGATGCTGAACCTTATCCTGTGACGGCGTTTTCGTTCCCGGTCTTGCGAACCTCAACCTGATTATTTATGGCCCTCAAAGCGCTTTCCCTCATCTCCGGCGGGCTTGACAGCACGCTCGCGACCAAGGTCGTCATGGAACAGGGGGTTGAGGTCACGGCCGTCAACTTTGTCTCTCCGTTTTGCCGGTGCGACCACGGCGCGCGCGGCAAGAACGGCGGCTGCCGCCACGAGGCCAAATTCGTCAGCGAGGAGCTGGGCATCCCGCTTAAGATCGTCAACGTGACGCAGGATTTTCTCGACGTGATCCGTTCCCCCAAGCACGGCTACGGCAGCAACATGAACCCGTGCATCGACTGCCGCATCCTGATGCTCAAGAAGGCGAAAGAGCTCATGCGGGAGATGGGCGCCTCGTTCCTTATCACCGGCGAGGTCCTCGGCCAGCGGCCCATGTCGCAGCACGGCAACGCCATGCGCACCATCGAAAGGGAGGCGGGCGTGGAGGGGATACTCCTGCGCCCCTTAAGCGCGAAGTTGCTGGAGCCGACCGTGCCGGAGCAGAACGGCTGGGTGGACCGCGAGAAGCTCCTCGCCATCTCCGGCCGCAGCCGCAAGCCGCAGATGGAGCTTGCCGAGAACTACAACGTCAAGGACTACCCCTGTCCGGCCGGCGGCTGTCTTCTGACCGATCCCCACTTTTCGCGCCGCATCCGCGACCTGATCGACCACGATCTTCTGACCCTGGAGGACGCGCTCCTGCTCAATCACGGCCGTCACTTTCGCCTCTCGGCCGGCGCCAAGCTCGTGGTCGGCCGCGACGAACACGACAACCAACGGATCGAGGGGTGCCGCAAAGACGGCGACGTCCTCTTTCAGCCGGCGCCGGAGGCCACGGGGCCCTCTGCCCTGGGCCGCGGCCCGGATTACGCTCGGGAGGATATCCGTCTTCTGGCGGCGCGCTTGACCGCGCGCTACTTCGACCAGAAAGAGGGGTCTGTGACCGTGCTCGTGACGCAGGGGGCGCAGACCCGGCCGTTCTCCGTCGTCCCTTTGACGCCGGAGGAGACCAAGGCATACCTGCTCTAAAACAAAACCGAGACTTTCCAGCCAGACTGGAAAGTCCCACTTTTCCCATGTTCACTCAGTGTCCCGGCAGGGACAAGGGTCTTAAGGTCCGCTATATCAAGTGTCCCCATTGCGGGGTCGAGGTCGAGTTCTTTTCGGACGAGGTCAAACGGCGTTGCCCCAAGTGCAAGAAGGACGTCGCCTACACCGAGAAGGATTCCTGTATCTACTGGTGCAAGGCGGCCAAAGACTGTCTCATGCGTTTCTGAATATTCCGGCTTGCGCCGGTGGGTGCAAGGCCGCCAAGGACTGCCTGATGCGGTTTTGAAGGCCCCCCCTTGACGGGCCAGCCCGCCCTATGTTACTATATACCCCAGGGGGGTATACTGTGGCACAGACCAGACGTTCCTCCAAACAGCGCACGGTCCACCACGAACAGCTTCCGTATCTCAAGAAGATAGAGGGGCAGGTCCGCGGCGTCATGCGCATGATCGACGAAGAGCGGTATTGCGTCGACATCATCACGCAGCTCGAGGCCGTGGCCGGCGCCGTCGGCCACGTCCAGCACGCCATCCTGAAGAAACATCTCGAAGGGTGCGTGGCGGCCTCCATGGAGAGCACCGATAGATCCGACAAGATCGCCAAGATCCGCGAGGTCCTGGAGATCGTCGGGAAACTGAGAAGGTGACCGATGAAAAGATCCCGTTTGTTTTTTATGGCGTTCTTTCTCCTGGCCGCGGCGCCCGCGGCCTCGGCGCAGGGTGTGACCGGCGGGGCTGCCGCCGGCACGCTCGACGGCTACGTAGAGGAGGCGCTGGCGCACAATCCGGCCCTCAAGGCGGCGCTCCTGAAGTGGCGGGAGGCCGCGCATCTCGTGGGGCCGGCCGGGACCCTGCCGGACCCGATGGTCAGCTATACCTATTTCGGGGCCAATGTCGAGACGCGGGTGGGGCCCCAGGAAGCGAAATACGGCATCTCCCAGAAGGTGCCGTATCCCGGCAAGCTCTCGCTCAAGAGCAGGACGGCCGCCACCCGGGCCGATATTTTAAAGGCGGAATATCTGGCCGCGCGCGACGAATTGGTCAAGAACGTGCGCTGGGCCTATTGCGATCTTTACTGGGTCGACCGGGCCCTCGCCATCACCGAAGAGGAGAAGGCCCTCCTGGAGAGGGTGGAGAAGGTGGCCTCCAAGAAGTACGAGACGAAGCTCGTCCCGTACCAGGATGTGGTCAAGGCGCAGGCGGAGCTAAGCCGTCTCATCGACAAGCTCGTGATGTTCAAGCAGAACCGCAAGGCGCTCGAGGCCCATTTTAACGCGCTCTTGAACAGGCCGGTCGCCGCCGAGATCCCCGTCATAAGGGAGATAGGCGGGGTAGAGGGCGTTCCGGCACTGCCCGAATTGCAGCGCCTGGCCGAAGAGAACCGGCCGGAGCTCGCCGCCGGAAAACTGGGGGTTAAAAAGGCGAAATTCGAAAAGAACCTGGCGGACCTGAGCTTCGTCCCGGACATGACGGTGGGTTTCGACTATATCGACGTGGCAAGCGGTCATACGATGGCGGCCAATGACGGCCAGGACGCCTGGATGGCCATGGTGGCCTTCAACGTGCCGCTCTGGTTCGGCAGCATCCACGACGATATCCGGTCCAAAGAGGCGGCCCTGGAGGCGTCCCAGAACGCGTATCAGGACATGGAGAACTCCGTCGGGTCGGACGTCGAGGACATCTATTTCAAGCTCAAGGCCTACGAGGATGTGGTGACCCTTTACGAGACGGCCCTCATCCCTCAGGCGACCCAGGCCTTCGAGGCGTCCCAGAAGGGATATGAGTCGGGCACGACGGATTTTCTGAACTGGCTGGATTCCGAGCGGGTCCTGCTGCAGGCGCGCCTGGCTTATTACAGGGCCCTTGTCGATTACCATAAGACGCGGGCGTTTTTGGAGCGGGTGACAGGCGTCGCGCTTTCGGCGCCCCAGGATGATAAGGGGAGGCAGGAGCCATGAAGAGACGTTTTTTCATAGGGATCTTGGCGGGGGCGATGGCCACGCTCCTAATTGTCGCGGCGGTCTATTTCGCTTCTTCGAGGGGCCGCGCCGGGTCGTTTTCCGCGAAGGGGGAACAGGAGGAGGCCCTTTATTATACATGCGGCATGCATCCTTCGGTGCATGTCACGCCCGAAGAATACAAGAAGGGCAGGACACAGTGTCCTATCTGTTCGATGGACCTCATCCCCGTCCTTAAGGAAAAAGCGGCCCCCCAGGCGGTGCCCGCGTCTTCCGGAAAAAAGGGAAAGATCCTTTATTACCGAAATCCCATGGATCCCAGCGTGACCTCCGCCGTCCCCGCAAAGGATTCGATGGGGATGGATTATATCCCCGTTTATGCCGAGGAGACGCCTTCGTCTCAGGCCCAAGCGGGGACGCCCCAGGCCCTTTATTACGGGTGCGGCCAGGATACGTTTGGGCATTGCCCTCACTGCGATCTGGGACAGGCCGATGCCGCGTGCATCTGCGGGCAGCACGCTTTCGTCGTTTCTCAGGAGGAAGGCATCACCAAATGTCCTATCTGCGGCAAGGAGCTAAAACCTCTCGCGCCCGAGGAGGCGGACCGGCTCAAGGGCGTGGTCAGCCGTCTGACGATCAAAAGCGAGCAGCTTGAGCTGGCGGGTGTCGCCACGGAGGCCCTTGAGGTACGCGCGCTTTATAAAGAGATACGGACCGTCGGCCGCGTGGCCTTTGACCCCGACCTGGCGGTGGCCGAGCAGGAATACGTCTCGGCCCTGGAGTCTTCCGATAAGGCCGGACAGGGGACGTTCGAGGACATCCGGGAGAGGGCCGCCGACCTGGTCGACGCCTCCCGCAAGAAGCTCCTCCTGATGGGGTTAAGCGCCGAACAGATAGAAGAGCTGGCCCGGACCCGCCAAGTCCAGGATAGCCTGGTCCTGCCCCAGCAGGAGATGTGGATCTACGGCGATGCCTACGAATACGAGAGCGATTGGGTCAGATCCGGCGCGAAGGTCATCGTGACGACGCAGGCGATGCCTGGCGTGGTCTTCGAAGGCACGATCGCGTCCGTCAACCCCGTGATCGACCCCAAGACACGGACATTCCGTTTTCGCGCCCAGGTGGAGAATCCGGGTCTCGCGTTGAAGCCCGAGATGTATGTCGATATCCTGGTCCAAAGCGCCTTCCGGGCGCCCGACGGAAGCAGCGAGGTCCTCGCCTTGCCGAAGGACGCGCTTTTGGATACGGGCGTGCGGCGTATCGTGTGGGTGGATATGGGCGGCGGCCACTTCGAAGGCCGCGAGGTGACGGTAGGGCCTTTGGCGTCCGCCAACGCGGGCGGTTCCTCGCGGGATTTCTATCCGGTCCTGCGCGGGCTCGCCGATGGCGAGAGGGTCGTGACAAAGGCCAATTTCCTTATCGATTCCCAGAGCCAGATCTCCGGGGCCGCGTCCGCCGCCTACGGCGGCGCTCTCGGCGAGAAGAAGGCCGAAGAGACCGCCTCCATGCCCGGCATGCAGATGTGAAGATGGGGGGTATTTTTGTCCTTACCGGTTTTGCGTGAGACTTGTGACCTTGAGGTCCCAACGCCATGATAAACAAGATCATCGAGGGTTGTCTTAAGAACAGGTTCCTCGTCATCGCGGCGTTCGCCCTGGCCGTCTTCTGGGGTTTTAGCGCCATGCGCCATACCCCGGTGGACGCCATCCCCGATATCGGCGAACTCCAGGTGATCGTCTATGCCGATTGGCCGGGCCGCAGCCCCCGCGACGTCGAGGACCAGGTGATCTATCCTCTGACGACGCGCCTGATGGGCACGCCCAAGGTCAAGGTGCTGCGCTCGACCTCTTCCTTCGGGTTCGGTCTCGTGAACCTGATCTTCGACGAGGGCACGGATTATTATTGGGCCCGCACGCGCGTCCTGGAGCGCCTGAATTTCGCGCTCTCGGACATGCCCAAAGACGCCACCGTCACCCTGGGGCCCGACGCCACGGCCCTGGGCCAGATCTTCTGGTATACCGTCGAGAACGGCTATTATTGCCCCGAGCATCCGCAAACGGCCTATGCCAAACCGGGACGGTGCCCCATCGACGGTGAGCCCCTGGTCGCCTCCCAGTATGACTTAAGCCGGCTGCGTTCCCTCCAGGATTGGTACGTGCGCTACCAGCTTACCGCCGTGCGGGGCGTATCGGAGGTCGCGTCCGTCGGCGGTTATGTCAAACAGTACCAGATCGATATCGACCCCAACAGGCTCGTCGCCTACGACATCAAGCTGCCGGACCTTTTGACCGCCGTGCGGCGCTCCAACATCGACGTGGGCGCCAAGGTCTTCGAGGAAGGCGACGTCGAGTTCATCGTGCGGGGCCTGGGCTTCATCAAGGACGTCAAGGACATAGAAGACATCGTGGTGGGCGCGCACGAAGGGACGCCGGTCTATGTCAAGAATCTGGGCGCGGTCAGCCTGGGGCCGGAATTCCGCCGCGGGGCCCTGGACAAGGCGGGGACCGAGGTGACCGGCGGGGTCGTCCTGATGCGCTACGGCGAAAATCCGCTGGAGGTGATCGAGCGCATCAAGGCCAAGATAGGCGAGCTGTCGGTCGGCCTGCCGCCGGGCGTGCGCATCGTTCCTTTTTATGACCGCACGGGACTGATCATGCGCGCCATCGACACGCTCAAGAGCGCGTTGATCCAGGAGATCCTCATCACGGTCTTCGTCATCGGCGTCTTCCTGCTGCACTTCTTCGGCAGCTTCATCATATCGATCGTCCTGCCCATCGGTATCCTGATCGCTTTTATCCTGATGCGCGCGACGGGGGTGGATGCCAACATCATGTCCCTGGGCGGCATCGCCATCGCCATCGGCGTCATGGTCGACTCCGGCTGTGTGCTTGTGGAGAATATCTACCGCCGTATCGCCGAAGAACGGGCGGCGCGCCGGGTCGAGCGCCTGTCCGCCGAGGACCGCCTCGCCGTCTGCGTCAGCGGCGCGCAGGAGGTCGGTAAGCCCGTCCTCTTCGCCCTCCTGACGACCATCATCGGTTTCATCCCCGTCTTCGTCCTGACGGGGCAGGCCGGCAAGCTCTTTAAGCCCCTGGCCTATACCAAGACCTTTGCGATGGTGGGGGCGGCCGTCATCGCGCTGACGCTCCTGCCCACCTTGTGCTATTACCTTTTAAAGGGGAGGCTGCGGTTGGCCGAGGACAACGCCACGTCGCGGTTCTTGCGCCGTATCTATGAGCCGACCATCACCTGGGCCCTGCGGTCGAAGAAAGTCGTGGTCGCGATCGCCCTGGCGGTCCTGCTTTTGGGCGTGGGCGCGGCCGGCCTCATGAAGCAGGAGTTCATGCCTCCCCTGAACGAGGGGGACCTGTTGTTCATGCCTGTCTTGCTGCCCGGCGCCTCCCTGACGCGTGTCCAGGACGTGATGCGCAAGCAGGATACCATCATCCAGGAGGAGTTTCCCGAGGTCGAATGGGTCGTGGGCAAGCTCGGCCGCGCCGAGACCGCCACCGACCCGGCGCCGGTCACGATGCTCGAGACGATCATTCATCTCAAGGACAAAAAGTCCTGGCGCCGCGGCATGACGCGTGAAAAGCTCATCAGGGAGATCCAGGACAAGACCATGATGCCCGGCGTCAGCCCCATCATGACCCAGCCCATCCGTAACCGCATCGACATGCTGGCGACGGGCATCCAGACGCCCGTCGGCATCAAGGTCTTCGGCAAGGACCTCGGGAAGATCCAGGACATCGCCGTTCAGATTCAGGACGTGGTGGCCGGCGTCAAGGGCGCCATCAGCCCCTACGCGGAACGCTTCGGCAACCGCCCTTACTTCGAGATCAAGATCGACCGCGAGGCCGCCGCGCGCTACGGCGTCAGCGTCGGTACGATCCAGGACGTCATCATGACGGCCATAGGCGGCATGAACCTGACGACGACCGTCGAGGGGCGAGAGCGTTATCCGGTGCGCGTGCGCTATTTCCGGGAGCTGAGGGAGGGGACCGAGGCCCTGGAGCGGGTCTTCGTGCCGGCCGTGACGGGCGCTCCTATCCCGCTGGCCCAGGTCGCCAGCCTCGTCAAGGCGCCGGGCCCGGCGATGATCCAGTCGGAGAACACGATGGCCTACGCGCGCGTCTTCGTCAACGTGGACCAGGAGAAGATAGGTCTCGTGGATTTCGTCGATCTGGCCCGTCAGGCGGTCGACAAGAAGATCAAGGACGGCTCCATCAAGCTGCCGCCCGGCTATTTCATCCAGTGGTCGGGCCAGTTCGAATCCGAGATGGAGTCCCGCCGGCGCCTGGTGCCGGCGTTGATCCTGGCCCTCGTGGTCATCATGCTGTTGCTCTATATGGCCTTTAAATCGTGGGGGGACCTTTTCATCATCGCCTCGGCGCTCCCGATCTCGCTGATGGGCGGCATCATCCTGCTTTTTATCCTCAACTTTAAATTCTCGACCGCCGTCTGGGTCGGGTTCATCGCGCTCTTCGGCGTGGCCACGGATAATGCCGTTGTGCTTTTGTCGTGCCTGAAGGACCTTTTTGCCAAAAAGAGACCCCGGACCGTCGAGGAGGTCCGCGCCACCGTGGTGGAGGGGGGCCTCTTGCGTGTGCGGCCGGCCATGATGACCACGATGACGACCATCATCGCTTT
Source organism: Deltaproteobacteria bacterium (assembly GCA_050258015.1). Taxonomy (GTDB): domain Bacteria; phylum Omnitrophota; class Gorgyraeia; order Velamenicoccales; family Velamenicoccaceae; genus JBLMXZ01. Next base: position 15,743 of record JBLMXZ010000119.1, on the reverse strand, counting down.
GATCCCGGTCATGCTGTCTACCGGCACGGGCTCGGAGATCATGAAGCCCATGGCTTCCCCGACCGTGGGGGGGCTCGTGACCGCCACGCTGTCGAATCTCGTGCTCGTACCTGTCTTGTATGGCTGGCTCCAGGAGCGCCGCCTCAAAAACGAGACTTTCCAGCCAGGCTGAAAAGTCTCGTTTTGCGCATAACCTTAAATGAGATATGGACGTACGTAACTTCGTATTATTGATATTTGTGGTTTGTTACGCGCTCTTCGTCGTTTTTCCCGGCCGCAGGCCATGGGTGGCGGCAGGAGGGGCGTTGTTGGTGGTCGCCAGCGGCGCCCTGTCGTTCGGGCAGGCGGTCGCGGCGGTCAACTGGAATGTCATGGGTATTTTTGTGGGCACGCTCGCCGTGGCGGACGTCTTTATGGAGTCGCGCGTGCCGGCCTACCTTGCGGAAGTCCTCGTCAACCGCGCCCGCAGCTCCGCCTGGGCTATTCTCCTGGTCTGTCTCATGACGGGCTTGATCTCGGCCTTTGTGGAGAACGTCGCGACCGTCCTGATCGTGGCGCCTATCGCGCTCACCCTCGCCCGTAAACTCGACATCCATCCGGCCCCCATGATGATCTCCATCGCCGTCTCGAGCAACCTCCAGGGCGCCGCGACCCTCATCGGGGACCCGCCGAGCATGCTCCTGGCCGGTTTTGCCCGGATGAACTTCGTGGATTTCTTTTTCTATAAAGGGAGGCCGGGGATCTTTTTCGCCGTCGAGCTGGGCGCCCTGGCCGCCCTCGTCGTCCTGTATCTTGTCTTTCGCGGGCATAGGGGACGGGTGACCCTGGTCGCGTCCGAGCGTGTCGTCTCCTGGTTCCCGACGGTCTTGCTGGTCGTCTTGATCGGCCTGTTGGCATGTTCTTCGCTCATCGATCGGGATTTTGCGTATCTGGCGGGGCTTTTATGCGTCGCAGCAGGCATCGTGAGCCTTCTCTGGGCCAAGGTCCGTTTTAGGAAGCCTCTTTTTCCCGGCATCCGGTCGCTCGATTGGGAGACGGCCGTCTTTCTGGCCGCCGTCTTCATCCTTGTGGGCAGCTTGACGGCCTCAGGGTGGATCGAGGTTATCGCGAACGGGCTTGCGGACGCGGTCAAAGGCAATGCCTTTCTCGGGTATACCCTTCTGGTCGTCCTGGCCATGCTGGCCTCGGCCTTCGTGGACAACGTGCCTTTTCTGGCGGCCATGCTGCCGGTGGGGCTTATTATGGGGGAGCGGCTTTCTCTGCCCCCCCAGCTTTTTTTGTTCGGGCTCTTGATTGGCGCGAGTCTTGGTGGTAATATTACCCCTATTGGTGCCTCGGCCAATATCGTGGCTTGCGGCATCCTCAAGAAGCACGGGCACGCCGTTTCTTTCAGGGAGTTCATGAGGATCGGTGTGCCCTTCACGCTTGCGGCTGTGGCCGCGGCGTACCTTTTTGGTTGGCTGGTCTGGTCTCGGTAGTCATCTTCGGGAAAGGAGGCAGCCAGATGTAGGCAACGGCAATAACATCAGCCGGTTCCACGCCAACAAAATGGGATTATAAGACAACATGGTCCAGCGCGCGTTGCGCTGGCAGCAAAGGAGGAGAGGATAATGGTTAAGAAGACAATGGGAGGACTGGTCATAGTCGCTTTGCTGGTCTCCCTCGGCTTTGTGGGCGCGGCGATGGCCCAGGATAACGAGACCGAGATCATGACCCAGCCTGAGAACGTGGGCAACACGATCTGCCCGGTCACGGGCAGCGTGGTCGAAGAGCCCGGCAAGTACACGGTCGAATACAACGGCAAGGTGTATAACCTGTGCTGTCCCAGCTGCAAGGAGACGTTCCTGGCCGACCCCGAGAAGTATGCCGCGATAGCGGACGCCGAAGTGGCATCCGCGACGGGTTCCATGGCCGGCGATGAACAGGGCCTGTCGGGTGATGAGCAGGGTATGATGAGCCAAGAGCAGGGCACGATGGGAGAGGGCAATACCACCGAGACGGGCGATACCCTGTAAGAGATACAAAGAGGAAGACAACCGATCGGGACAGCCGCCCTTGGGCAGCTGTCCCGATTTTAAGGGGTAATACTTGACAAAAAGAATCGGGTATTGTAAGATGATACTAAGATGAGGATAACAACGCAGGGAGATTATGCGCTGCGGTGCTTGATCGCCATCGCCCGGCTGGGGATGGAGGGTCCCGTTTCGATCCGTCGCATCGTGGAAGAGGAGGGCTTGCCGCAAGACTATATAGAACAGCTGCTTTTGAAGCTGCGGCGGGGAAGGCTGATCGTGAGCCTGCGGGGCGTCAACGGCGGGTACCGTTTGGGCCGAGCCGCCGGGGACATTTCCGCGCGCGAGGTCCTTGAGGCGGTGGAGGGCCAGGCTTTTGAGCTGATTTGCAGCCGCAACAGGAAGGCGCGCGAGCGCGCGTGCTGCGACAGCGAGTGCGTGTTGCGCGATGTCTGGGAGGGCCTGAAGGACCGCATAGAGAGATATCTGCAGGATGTCTCTCTTCAGGATTTGGTCGAAAAGGAGAGGGGGGAGGCGAAACATGAAACGCGTCGCCGTGCTCGTTGAAGACATCTATCAGGACCTGGAGGTATGGTATCCGTTGTTGCGTCTGCGGGAAGCGGGACACGAGGTCCGGGTCGTCGGCACCGGCCGCAGCAAGACATACAAGAGCAAGCACGGTTATGAGATCGCCGAAGACATGAGCATCCGGGATGCCGCAGAGAGAGATTTCGACGCCGTCATCATTCCCGGCGGCTATGCCCCGGATATCCTGCGCCGGTATGAGGCCGTCAACAAGTTCGTGCGCGCGCTCTTTGAGAAGGGCAAGGTCGTCGCCTCCATATGCCATGGCGGGTGGGTCCTGGTATCGGCGGGCGTCCTCAAGGGAAAGACCGCGACCTCCTTTATCGCCATCAAGGATGACGTTGCCAATGCGGGCGCGAAGTTCGTGGACGAGGAGGTCGTCGTCGACGGAAATCTCATCACGTCCCGCAAGCCCGAAGACCTGCCCGCGTTCATGCGGGAGGTTCTCAAGCAGTTGAAATAGACCCCAGGAGGGAGAACAGATGATCAAGGTAAAGACGTTTACTCAGAACCTGGAGATCATGAAGACGATCCACGAGCTCGGAGATCTGGACCAGGAGGTCAATCGGTTCCTGGAAAGAGAGAAGGTCAAGCGCGTCATCGGCGTGAGCGACGCGGCGACGACCAATGATAAGGGCATGACGATGGGCATCATCCGCGTCGTGACCTACGAGACCTGAAAAATGGGACTTTTCAGCCTGGCTGGAAAGTCCCAGTTTTGAAGAGCGAAAGGAGATACCATGGCATTGAAAGAGAAGGTGGAAGCGGCCTTGAACGAGGTCCGGCCGATGCTTGAGGCGGACGGCGGCAACGTGGAGCTGGTGAGCGTGGGCGAAGAGGACAAGAAGGTCGTCCTGAAGCTGACGGGCGCCTGCGGCCATTGCCCCATGTCCCAGATGACCCTTAAAATGGGCGTCGAGCGCATCATCAAGAAGCACGCGCCCGAGGTGAAGGAAGTCGTCTCCGCATAAAAGGCCGGTTCGAAGGCACAAACGGGAGGAAAGAATGGCGGACAATCAGGCGCTTGGCCCCGTCGAGGCTTTGAAGATCGCGCTGAACCTTGAGACAGAGGCGGCCGAGTTTTACAGGACGCACGCGGCAAAGGAATCCGTGGCGCGCGAGACGTTCCTGTTCCTGCTCAACGAGGAAGAGAAGCATCATCGTCTTATCGAGCAGAAGCTGGCCGAGATGACGAGGGCGTGATGGCGGGAACGGGAAAGCTGGGCCGTCTCGAGCGCGATCTCAAGCGCTTGGGGTCGGTTTTGGTGGCCTATTCGGGAGGCGTGGACAGCACGTTCCTGTTAAAGGCGGCGCACAAGGCGCTCGGCGACAGGGTCCTGGCGGTAACGGCATTATCCGAGACTTATACCCGTGATGAAGCCGACCGGGCGGGCCGCCTTGCCTCTGCAATGGGGGTGCGTTGGACCTTGATCCGCACCCGCGAATTGAGGGATCCGCGCTTTCGGCGCAACCCGCCCGATCGCTGTTATTATTGTAAATCCGAGCTCTTCGGCCGGCTCAGGCGTCTGGCCGCCAAGGAGCGCCTGGCCGCCGTGGTGGACGGTTCCAACGCCGACGACCTGAAGGATTACCGGCCGGGGGCGCGGGCAAAGGAGGCCCACGGCGTGCGGTCGCCTCTGCAGGAGGCCGGGCTGACCAAGCGTGCGATCCGGCGCTATTCTCGCCAATGGGGTCTGCCGACCTGGAACGCGCCGGCGCTGGCGTGCCTGGCCTCGCGCATCCCTTACCGGTCCGGTATCACCGCCGCCCGGCTGCGCCGCATCGAGCGCGCCGAGAAAAAGCTGCGCGAGCGGTTCGGTATCACCGGCAACCTGCGCGTGCGGGACCTGGGCGGCAGCGCCCGTATCGAGGTGGACAAGGCGCAGATAAGACGCTTTGACCCGGCCGCTGTGACGGCCTTGCTGGGCCCCCTGGGCTATAAAGAGGCCGTCATCGACCCTCGGGGTTACCGCATGGGCAGCCTGAACGAATCCCTGTCCCGGAGGCGCCGCGCACGCGGGAAATAAAGGAAGCATCCGATGCTCAACGACTTTCTTTTTCATTTATGGCATTATGCCGTGGAGGTCGTGCCGGCCCTGGCCGTGGGTTTCTTTTTAAGCGGGCTGGCGCACGAGTTCATCCCCGAGTGCTGGGTGGACAAGTATCTCGGCCGGCCCGGTCTGCGGCCCATCCTGCTCTCCACGCTCGTGGGGACGATTTTGCCCATTTGCTGCTGGGGATCCCTGCCGGTGGCCGTCGGTTTCCACAAGAAGGGCGCCCGCCTGGGGCCTGTCTTGGCTTTTCTGGTGGCTACCCCCGCGACGTCGATAAGCGCGCTGGCCGTTACCTATGCTCTTTTAGGCCTTTCTTTTGCCGTCTTTATCTTTTTCGCGGTCATCCTGATGGGCCTGGTGATAGGTCTTATAGGCAATGGCATGGCGATACCGGCCGGCATCGCGCAGGAGACCGACCAGGCGTGTCCGGAGTGCCGCGAGAAGGAGATGCACCATATGGGCGCGTGCGAGGTCCATCGCAAGACCCCGCGGCGCCGCGTCCTTTCGGTCCTGCGCTATGCCTATATAGAGATGCCGCGGGACATAGGCCTGGAGACCCTTATCGGCCTTTTCCTGGCCGCGGCCGTGGTGACGTTCGTCCCCATCCAGGATCTCATCCGGCAGTACCTCACGGGAGGGGCCGGCTATGTCTTTAGCCTTGTCTTTGGGCTCCTGATGTATATCTGTTCGACCGCCACCGTGCCGCTGGCGGACGCCTTCATCCGGCAGGGTTTGAGCGTCGGCGCGGCGATGGTCCTGATGCTGGCGGGGCCGGTCACCAGCTACGGCACCATCCTCGTCCTGCGCAAGAAGTTCGGCGGGAAAATCCTCTTTGTATATTTGGCGATGGTGAGTATAATGGCCCTATTGCTCGGTCTCTTGTATGCCGTCTGGGTGACGGGGCAGATCTAGAAAAACGATCGCACAGAGCGCGATCAGACGACACGGTTGTGTCTGCGGCATGTTGCCTTTGTCCGCGGGATCGCGTTCCAAGAAGCGAGGTAAGCATGGAAAGGATCTATTTCGATTACGCGGCCACAACGCCCACCGACCCCGAGGTCGTGGAGGCGATGCGGCCTTACTTTAGCGAGCGTTTCGGCAATCCGTCGAGCATCCACGCCTTCGGCCAGGAAAGCCGCAAGGCCGTGGAGGCCGCGCGTCACCACGTCGCGGCGTTCCTGGGCGCCAAGGACGAGGAGATCGTCTTTACCTCGGGCGGCACCGAGTCCGACAACACCGCGCTCTTCGGCGTCCTGTGGGCCAACGCCAAAAAGGGGAATCACGTCGTCACCACGGCGCTCGAGCACCACGCCGTCATCGAGCCCGCCCAGTTCCTGGAGAAGCAGGGCTACGCGGTGACGTATGTCAAGCCGGACCCCCAGGGGATGGTCTCGCCCGACGGCATCGCGGCCGCCATCACGGACAAGACGGTCCTGGTGTCGGTGATGCACGCCAACAACGAGATCGGCACCATCGAGCCCATCAAGGAGATAGGCCGCCTTGCGAAAGAGAGAGGGGTCATCTTTCACACCGACGCCGTCCAGACGGTGGGCCATATCCCCGTCAACGTGGATGACCTCAACGTCGATCTTTTGTCCTTGTCCGCGCACAAGTTTTACGGCCCCAAAGGCATCGGCTGTCTGTACGTGCGCAAGGGCACGCGTATCCTGCCGTACCTGCGCGGCGGCGGCCAGGAGAACCGGCGGCGCGCCTCGACCGAGAACCTGCCCGGCATCGTGGGGACGGGCAAGGCCGTGGAGCTGTGCGCGCAAAAGATGGCCGCCGAGGCGAAACAACAGGCCGTCTGGCGCGATAAGCTCATCGCCGAGATCCCCAGGCGCATCGACCGCGTCTATCTCAACGGCCACCCCACCGAGCGCCTGCCCAACAACGTCAATTTTTCCGTCGAGTACGTCGAAGGCGAGTCGATGCTCCTGAACCTTGATTTTGCCGGCATCGCGGCCTCAACGGGTTCGGCCTGCACCTCCGGCGACCTGGAGGCGTCGCACGTCCTTTTGTCCATCGGCCGCCCGCACGAGCTGTGCCACGGCTCCCTGCGCCTGACCCTGGGGCGGTTCACGAAAGACCGCGATATCGACAGGTTCCTCGAGGTTTTCCCCGGCATCGTCGAGAAATTGCGCGCCATGTCTCCCCTCTATGAAGATAGGAAATCGTAGCGCGATGCCGCTGGTCGCGGCGGTCTTAGGTATATTCCTGACGGTTCCGGCGTACGCCCAGGAGGGCGTGGACCTGGAGCCTATCGTCGTTCAGCAGGAGGAGGCGGCGCCTTTCGTGTCGGCCGTCATCACGGCCGATGAGATCAGGCGCAGGGCCCTGGGTTCTCCCGAGGCGGTGCTGGCGGCCCTGGGCGCGGACGTGCAGGCCCGCGGGCATTCCGGCATCAAGTCCGATCTCGCCGTCAACGGTTCGACCTTCCAGCAGGTCCTTATCCTTGTCAACGGGGTGCGCGTCAAGGATTCCCAGACCGCGCATCACGACCTGGACCTTTTCTTCAATATAGACGATATCGAGCGTGTCGAGCTCATCCCGGCCTCGGCGGCGGTCAAATACGGACCCGACGGCGTCGCCGGCGCGGTGAATTTCGTCCTGAAAGAGCCGGCGCCCGGGGCGGCGGGCAAGAACAGGGTGTCGGTGGCCGGCGGCAACGACGAGACCTTCGAGGCCCGCGGCAGGATGAATTTTGCCGGTTTGGGAGGCCGCCATGCCGCGAGCGTGGCCCATGGCCAGAGCGCGGGCTCCCGTTACGATACGGACCACCGCGACGAGACCTTCTTTTATTCCGGCGCCTGGGGCGATACCCGCACGGGGCTTTCGCTCCGCGCCGGTTACGACGAAAAAGAGTTCGGCGCCTATGATTTTTACACCCCGGGCCGCGGGTATCCGTCCAAAGAGTGGACGAACACCTCCTATTGGGATGTCGAGGGGCGCGCCGGCGGCGACGAATGGAGCATCGAGCCGCGCGTCAACTGGCGCCGGCACCACGATAAGTTCGCGCTCAACGTCAACAACCTGGCTCTTTACCTGAACCATCATATGACCGACACCACCCGCACCGGCGCCACCCTCACGCGCCGCTTCGGTTCGTGGAACCTGCCGCTCGGTTTCGACTACGGCGAGGAACGGATCACCTCCGCCAATCTGGGCAAGCACGTCCGGGGTCTCTGGGATGCCTTTCTTGATCCCGCCTTCGAGCTGAACGAGCACACGGACCTCGCCGTCACCCTGCGCGTCGACTCCTACACGACGTTCGGCGAGGAGTTCACCGGCGGCGCGACCCTGACGCACCGGTACGGCCCCGACAGGGACGTTTATCTGACCGTCGGCCGCACCATGCGCGTGCCGACCTTTACCGAGCTTTACTACAGCGACCCGACGACGACCGGCAACGCCAACCTCAAGCCCGAGCACGCGGTCAACGTCGAGGCGGGCTGGCATAGCCGGCCGGCCTCCGATGTCGCCGCGACGTTCGCCGTCTTTTTCCGGCGCGAGGCGGATACCATCGACTTTACCAAACTGACCCCGGCGGACGCGAAGTTCATGGCCCGCAACATCAGCCGCGCCAACACCTGGGGGTGCAACGCCTTCACCCGCTGGCAGGCGTCGGACGCCCTCGCTCTCGATCTGCGCTATGTTTACGCCAACAAGGCGCTGGATGACGGCGGCCTGCTCTACAAATATGGACAGAGTTACCTTAACCACATGGTCCAGCTCGGCTTTGACTGGTCTTTTCCCGGCGGCGCGCACAACCGCTGCGACATCATCATGAAGAAAAAACCGGTCCGCCGCGCGTGGGTCGTGGTCAACGATCGTTTCGCCTTCCCTCTGTCTGCCGGCTGGCAGGCCTTCTGCGAAGTCTACAACCTCTTCAATCAGGAGTACCAGGAGATCGAGGGCATCCCCGTCCAGGGCCGCCTTTTTAAGGCCGGCCTCGAGTTCACCTGGTAACAAAAACTGGGACTTTTCAGCCAGGCTGAAAAGTCCCAGTTTTTGGCCCATCCAAATGAATAAGCATGTCTTAGTGGCGATGTCGGGAGGGGTGGATTCCTCCGTCGCGGCCCTTCTTCTTAAAGAGCAGGGATTCGCCGTGACGGGGGTCACGATGTGCTTATCCGTTTCCGGCGGGAACACTTCCTCGCCCCGCGGCCGGCGCCCCGGCTGCTGCGGCCTGGAGGGGATAGAGGACGCGCGCCGCGTGGCGCGCCAGCTCGATATACGCCACTATGTCCTCAATTTCGGCAAGGACCTTGAGCGCGACGTCGTGCGCGATTTCATCGGGGAATACGCCGCGGGCCGCACCCCTAATCCCTGCGTGCGCTGCAATCAGTATCTTAAGTTCGACCGTCTTCTGGCCACGGCGGGCGCTTCGGGCGTCCCGTACCTTGCCACCGGCCATTATGCCCGCGTCGTGCGGCGCGGCCGTTCTTGTCTCTTGAAAAAGGGGGCGGATGCGCGCAAGGACCAGTCCTACTTCCTCTGCCAGGTTCCCCGGTCCCGCTTGGGCCGTATCCTGCTGCCCCTGGGCGGCCTTACCAAAGAGGAGGTCCGGCGCATCGCGCGCGAGAAGGGGCTGGCCGTTGCCGACAAGCCGGGCAGCCAGGAAGTGTGTTTCATCCCGGACAACGACTATCGCGCCTTCCTGAGGAGCCGGCTCGACGCCTCCTATTTCAAGCCGGGTGATATCGTCGGCGAGGACGGGCGTCCCCTCGGCCGCCATGAGGGCATCTTTAATTTCACCCTGGGCCAGCGCGAGGGGCTCGGCATAGCGGCGCCGCACGCGCTCTATGTCCTGTCCATCGACCCGGCGCGCCATCGCATCACGGTCGGCCCCAAGCAGGGGGTTTTCCGCAAGGGGCTCCTTGCCGACGAGGTCAATGTCCTTGATCCGGCGGCTTTCAAGAAAAGGCGTTCTATTAAGGCCAAAATCAGGTATAATCACCCGGAGGCGCCGGTCCGTCTGACGCGCGCCTCCCGTTCAGGAATAACGGCCGTTTTCCGCACCGCCCAGCCTGCCGTCACCCCGGGACAGTTCGCCGTCTTCTATGCGGGCGACACCGTCGTTGCCGGCGGCCGCATAACAGGGAGTTTTTAGCCATGCCGCGCGCTCTGATCGAGAAAATAGACAAGCTCAGGAAAGAAAAGGACGCCGTGATCCTCGTCCATAATTACCAGCTCGGCGAGGTCCAGGATATCGCCGACCACTGCGGCGATTCGCTGGAGCTCAGCCGTATCGCGGCGCGTTCCCCCAAAAAGATCATCCTTTTCTGCGGCGTCCACTTTATGGCGGAGACGGCCTCCATCCTCTGCCCGGACAAGAAGGTCCTTATCCCCGATCCCCAGGCGGGATGCCCGATGGCCAACATGATAACGGCGCAGGACGTCCGTGAGCTCAGGGAGCGCCATCCCGATGCCGTCGTCATCGGCTATGTCAACACGTCGGCCGACGTGAAGGCGGAGCTCGATATATGCTGCACCTCGACCAATGCCGTCGACATCGTCTCCAAGGTCGATCCGCACAAAGAGGTCATTTTCGTCCCCGACAAATACCTCGGCGATTTCGTCTCCAAGAAGACCGGGCGGCGCCTCATCCTCTGGGACGGCTACTGTCCGACCCACGTCAAGATCACGCCCGAGGACATCGTGAAGCAGCTGCGCCAGCACCCCAAGGCCAAGATCATGGTGCACCCCGAGTGCCGGCCGGAAGTCGTGGAGATGGCGGATGTCGCCTTGTCGACCGGCAAGATGTGCGTCTATGCCAAACAGAGCCCCGCCAAGGAGTTCATCGTCGGCACCGAGGTCGGCATCATCCACCGCCTCAGCAAGGACAATCCCGGTAAAAAGTTCTACCCCGCCTCCGAACACGGCGTCTGTCCCAACATGAAACGCACGAACCTTGAAAAGGTCCTCTGGTCCCTCGAGGAGGAGAAGTACGAGGTCCGCGTCTCCCAGGACGTCCGCCGCCGCGCCATTGCCGCCATCGATAAGATGCTCGAGATGGTCTGATCCCCGCCCTGTGTATAACATGTCTATAAAGGGCGACATTTAAACAACCCTATCAGCCCCAAAGGGTTGCAGTTGTTTAAAAACAGGTTTTTCCGCAACCCCACCCCCAGGAAGACGTTACAAGCGCCGGGTTCCTGACGTTCTGAGGCGACAGGACGCATGCTGGGCCGCGGGCCCGGCGTCATCCGCCGCGCATGATACGAAGTATTTCCCTCCGTTACCCCTTTCGATACAAGGGGTTAGACGATATCCTCAAATAAACCCCTCCAAAGGATCGACCTGGCATGCCCTCTGCATATATAAGAATATGTTGGTCAGTCACAGACATACCTGGACATACTAGGACATACCAGGACAGATTCGGTCAAATTATTCTGGTCCCGAAACACCCTTTACGGTATAACAAGGAGACAGTATGGCAAACGGAACGGATTTCCTGACCATCACGGAGGCGGCCCGTCTCGTCGGGGTGTCGGCGAAGACGATCATCCGCTGGGAGAAGGCGGGCAAGGTCCGCCGCTCCAAGCGCGACTTTCGCGGCTGGCGCGTCTTCGACGACAAGGACCTGAAAAAACTCAAGTCCTTCCGCGAAACGATCTTCTATTGAGACTGTCCCCGGGGCGCTCGCATCGCCCCCATTCTTTATGAGGAGGTTCCCATGCGTTTTTTCGTGAACAGGTTTTGGATCATTGCGGTCCTGGTGTTGACGGCGGGTTCCGCTTTCGCCGCGGAGCTCGAGATCGTCGAGACGCCGAAGCGCTCCGCCGATGAACAGGTGGACAAGAATACGGGGCTGCGTCCCTCCGATATGGCTCTCCTGAAGGAGGCATTGGGTCAGGACGTCGTCGTCAAGGGGGAAGAGGCGGCCGCGGCCAAGGCCGAGGCCGGCGCCCAGGAACCCGCTGTCGAGGCGGCCACGCCCTCGCCGGCCGCGCCGGAGGCGGGCGTCGCCGAGGAGCCGTCGCGCTACACCCTGGGGCAGGACGACGTTATCGAGATCGAAGTGCGCCGGCATCCGGAGTTCAGCGACAAGTTCATCGTCAACGCCGAAGGCAAGATCCAATACAAGTTCGTCGGCGACATAAAGGTCGAGGGCATGACCAAAACGGATGTCCAGGACCTGATCACGAAGATCCTGGCCAAGTACGTCATCAACCCCGAGGTCGACGTCACCATCCTGGAGTACCGCAGCAAGGTCATCTATGTCATAGGCGAGGTGGGCCAGCCCGGCAAGTATTATATGAGGGCGGACAAGATGTCCATGCGGGAAGCCATCGTCCAGGCGGGCCTGCCGACGCTGGCGGCCGCCATGCGCCGGACGACCCTCATCCGGCCCGACAAGAGCGGCAATCCCAAACAGAGCACCGTCGACCTCTACGCCCTGCTCTACGAGGGCAAGCTTAACCTGGACCGCGAAATGCTGCCGGGTGACGTCGTCGTGGTCCCGGCGACGCTCTTCGCCAAGATATTCCGCGTCATCAGTCCTGTGGCCAGCACCGTGAATACGGCCAAGGACGCGGCGACGCCGTATTGATAAGGAAGGAAAAGATTTTAGGCAGGATCACCCCTCGCTTAATCGCGCGGAAATTTAGCTGTGTAAATTTCCCGCGCAAGCTTCGGGTTGATTTTGCAGGGAATAAGGACCCGTTATGTACAAAATTAAGGAGACTACATGAAGAGCGAAGGATTGCTGAGCGCCACGCAGTTGCCGATCCGCTATATCAAGATATTCTTCCGCCGCAAGTGGCTCTTGCTGATCCCCCTCGTCGTAAGCGTCGTCGGCGGGATCGTCACCGGGGCCCTTTTGCCCAAGATATACCAGTCCTACAGCGTCGTGATGATAGAGGAGGAGAAGACCCTCAATCCCCTCATCAGCGGCATCGCGGTCTCCGCCGACGTCGTCAGCCGCATGCGCAATATCCGCGAGCAGATCCTCGGCTGGAACAGTCTCGTGCAGCTGGTGGACCGTCTCCAGCTGGCCAAGAACATCAAGTCGCAGTATGAATACGAGCAGCTGGTCCTGGGCCTGCGCGGCAAGATCGATGTCCGCATGCAGGGCCCCAATCTCATCAAGATCACCTACACCAGCGAGGATCCCGCCGAGGCCAAGAAGGTCGTCCAGACGGTCAACGACATCTTCGTCGAAGAGAACATGAAGGCCCAGAACAAGGAGTCGACGATCGCCATCGAGTTCCTGAAGGACCAGATCAAGGTCTACCGGCGCAAGATCAAGGAGGCCGAGATCGCGGACATGCGCGACAAGCTCAGCGAGCTGCTCGTGGACTCCACCGAAGAGCACCCCCTGGTCATCGACTACCGCCGCAAGATCGCGGACATGGAGGCCCAGCTCAAGAGCGAGGATTTCGACGTCGACAGCGCCCAGCCGATCCCGACGGCCGCCTCGCCGTATGCCAACGTCATCAAGGAGCAGATCGACACCGCGCTGCAACAGGTCCAGGCCCAGGCCTCCACCGCCACCAAGAACCTCGTGCCCCTCGACAAGCTCAACCCGTCGGCCACGGGCTCGAACGAGGCGCTCTACCAGATCCTGCTTCTCGACAAGATGGATTCCACCGTTGCCCGCGACGCCCAGGTCAACGAGAACATCTACAATATGCTCCTGCAGCGCCTGGAGACCGCCAAGATCACCCAGCGCCTGGAGGCCTCCAAACAGGGCACCCGCTATACCGTTCTCGACCCCCCGCGCCTGCCGCTTAAGCCCATCCGGCCGAACAAGCCGCTGATCGTCTTTTTGGGGGCGTTTTTGGGCATTTCCCTGGGTGTGGGGCTCGTCCTTTTGTCCGAATTCACGGACCGTTCGATCCTGAGCATCGACGACGCCAAAGAGTTCCTGGAATACCCGATCCTGGGCGGCATCTCGAAGATCCTGACGGAAGAGGACATCGCCGTCAGCCGCAGCCGCAGCCGTTTCCGGATGTTCGTCTTCGTCTCGATCAGCTTCATGCTGATACTGATAACAGGGCTGTATTCGTTGCTCCAAAAACCCTAGGACCAGTGATCAGTGAACAGAGAACAGAAATGCAAGAACCTGTCACGGTAAAAAACCTGAAGGTATGGCAAAAAGCGTATGCGTTGACTTTTCAGGTCTATAAAATGACGGAATCTTACCCAAAACACGAAATATACGGATTGGTCAGTCAGATCAGGCGTTCTGCGCTATCCGTCGTTTCAAACTTTGCGGAGGGATATGCCCGGCGTAATAAGGCAGAATACCAGAGGTTTCTTTCTTTTTCATATGGTTCGCTCATCGAATTTGAGACCCAGCTCTTGCTTTCGAAAGATCTATCCTACTGCTCTAACGTGGAATTTCGGAAATTGGATGGCCTGAGGAATGAGATCGGCTCCATGCTTTACGCCATGATCGAAAAACTCAAGATCCCCCGTTCCTGATGTTTTTTGTTTTTCTGTTCACTGTTTAGTGTTCATTGTTCACTGAGGTATCTATGTACGAGTCCTTTTACAACCTCAAAGCCAAGCCTTTCAATAACAACCCGGATCCGCGCTTCTTCTATCCCAGCGCCAGGCACGCCGAGGCCCTGGACCGGCTGTACTACGCCGTCGTGGAGCGCAAGGGTTTTGTCGTCGTCACCGGGGAGATCGGCGCCGGCAAGACCACGGTCTGCCGCGCGCTCTTGAAGCGGTTGGACGACCGCCATAACGAGATCTGCGTGCTCACCAACACGCACCTCTCGGCCAAGGAGCTGATCATCGCCATCCTCGAGGACCTCAATATCCCTTACCGGCCGGGGACGAAAGCCAAGCTCCTCTCCCAGCTGAACGATTATCTTGTGGAGCGCATGCAGGAGGACAAGAACGTCATCCTCATCATCGACGAGGCGCAGAACCTCACCCCGTCGGTCCTGGAGGAGGTGCGCATGCTCTCCAACCTTGAGACCGACACGGAGAAGCTCCTGCAGATCATCCTTATAGGCCAGCCCGAGCTGCGCGATAAGCTGCGGCTCGAAAAGCTCGAGCAATTCCGCCAGCGTATCGCCATCCACTACCACCTGTCTCCGTTGAGCCCGGCGGAGACCGGCCAGTATGTCCGCCACCGGCTGGGCGTCGTGGCCGGGAACGGCGCGGTGGAATCCCTCTTTTCTCCGCAGGCGTTGGAACAGGTCTTCATGTTCTCCCAGGGGATCCCGCGGCTGATCAATTACATCTGCGACCACGCGCTTTTAAGCGGTTTCGTCGCCGAAAAGAAAGAGATCGACGCCGGCCTCATGCGGGAGGTCATCGGGGAGTCGCGCCTGAGCGTCCGGGAGGCCGAGGAGCCCGTCAAGACCTATTGCTGCGAGAAGTGCCGTTTGGCGTTCGTCTGCACCGCCAAAGAGCTGCGAAAGGAAAACGGCCGGAAACAGGTCTGCTGCGAACTCTGCGCGCAGTATAAAGAATGTCACGAACAGGCTGCGCGCTGATCGCACAGATAAAAATCGGATGACACAGATAAAAGCTAAAAATGCTTCAGCCGAAAAAGATCCTTTGACCCAGAAGATCATTGGTTGCGCATATAAGGTTCACTCGGCACTCGGCCCCGGTTTTAATGAATGTGTTTATCATAATGCGTTCAAGCTTGCCCTTGAGGGCGGCAGGATCTCTTTTGAGACCGAAAAAGGCTTTGGCGTTCAGTTCGAAGGGAGGCGCGTCGGCGGGTTGCGGGTTGATCTCATCGTTGAGGAGAAAGTGATCGTTGAGGTAAAGGCTGTTACCGGCAATATCCCGAAAGTATTCGAATCGCAGCTGCTTTCGTATTTAAGGGTGAGCGGGTGCCGGGTTGGGCTGATCGTTAATTTCGGAAATGATCGTTGTCAGGTAAAGCGCTTAGTGAATTGATCTGTGCAATTTGTTTTCCGAAGGTAAGTTGGTTTTTGATTTGATCTGTGCCATCGTCCTTTAATCTGTGTCATCAATTTTGCTGGAGGCAAAATGGGAAAGTTCACCGACGCACTGAAGAAAGCCGCCGAGAAGCACATCGAGCGCGTGGAAAAGAGGGAGGAGTTCAAGCCTTATGTCGTGCGCGCCGCGACCGAGTCCAAGGTGGACCCGCACG
>JBLMXZ010000118.1:0-7501 GCA_050258015.1 Deltaproteobacteria bacterium | reverse complement strand
CATGGCGCGTATCTTGGGGCATCCCGTTACCGATCCGCCCGGGAAACAGGCGGCGAGAAGATCGAGCCTGTCCCGGGAACGATGGAGGACCCCCGAAACCTGCGCCGTCGCCTGGTAGACGCCGGCGTAACGCTCGATGGTCCGCATCTCATCGACGCGCACGCTTGCGTAATCGCAGACGCGGCCGAGATCATTGCGCTCCAGGTCCACGATCATCAGGAGCTCCGCCTTCTCCTTGGCATCGCGGACGAGCTCCCGATAGAGGCGCCTGTTGGCGCGGGCCGAGGGCGTGCGCGGACGCGTCCCCTTCATCGGCCGCGTCGTGACGCGGCTCCCGACGCACCTGAGGAACCGTTCGGGGGAAGCGCTCAACAGGGCATAGTCCTGACCGCGCAGATAGGCGCCGAAGGAAACGGGAAAGCGCCGGCTCAGGGCCCGGTAAAGCGCCCAGGGATCAAAACGCGCGGCGGCATGGAACCGCTGGGCCAGATTCACCTGATAGATGTCCCCCCGGGCGATGAACTCCTTGGCGCGGCGCACCGCCGCCCTGTAGCCTTCGGGCGTAAAATTGGCGCAAAGCCGCCCTTGGAGCCCGGGGCCCGGCGGCCGGGACCCCGGGCCGTCCGGGGACCCGCATCTCTTGAGGAAGCGCGCCAATCTCTCCCGGGCGCGCAGGCGCCGCAGATGCCCGCGCGTTTCGGGGAACCCCGTCGATACGGCGCTCAGGCGGCCGGTCCGGTGATCCTTGATAAAGACGGTGTCGTAAAAAGCGAAACACAACTCGGGCGTCGTCGAGACGGGGGCATGCCG
This sequence comes from Deltaproteobacteria bacterium, assembly GCA_050258015.1. Lineage (GTDB taxonomy): Bacteria > Omnitrophota > Gorgyraeia > Velamenicoccales > Velamenicoccaceae > JBLMXZ01. The sequence goes on along the minus strand of JBLMXZ010000118.1, from coordinate 6,691 downwards.
CCTGGATACGGCGCTCTCAAGCGAAAACCCGAAATCGTAGGCCAGAAATCCGACGGCGCCGCCCAAGAACGGCGCGGCCATGGGACCGCGCCCCGGCGGCGCCGGAGTGTCGAGCCGCCAGCGGCGCAGAAGGCCGCGCAGGACATCAAGGCCCGTCCCCGGGGCGCAGGACAGGCGCCCCTCCTGCTCGACGGTACAACGACCCGCCCGGACCGTGACGACGCAGAACGGATCGCTGCCGAAAAAAGAATAACGGCCCATGCCCGCGACATCCCGGCCGCTTTCCAGAAGGAAAGGCCGCGCCTCACCCGCAAGGCAGGCGAACAGGCGGTGAAGCGGCCGGCGGTCCCTGAAGGAAACGATCCGGGCGTTCTTCACGGTACCGGGCTCGCGCAATAAGACATCGGCGTCAACACGGGTTTCATCAGGAGCTTGCTCTTCCTTAAGTTCGCGAGGCCCGAATCATCCATGACGTTGATGAACCGACACGTCAGCGTCCGTGCCAGCTCGGTGAACGTGAACTGCGCCGCCCCGGGATACCGGCGCTCCACGACTTCGAAGTGAACGCAAAAAACATCGGGAGAGATAAGATCGCCGGCCGTAAAGGCGACGATCTCCCCCGCCGCCTGCGTCACACGCAGGACCACCCGCGGGTCGGGCGGGGAAACGAGCAGGCGCTCGAGGGCGCTGCGATTGTCCTCGAGCAGCCGCCGGTAGACGGGATCGGTATACGCGGCGCGCCGTTGCGCGGCCCAGCGCCCGATCAGGGCCAGGACCTGCCGCCGGTCGCGGTTCGCGTAAGGGCGCAGGCGCGGCGCGGCGGTATCCCGGACAAAGCGGTTATAGAGGTTGCGGCGGTGTTTGAGGCGTTGCCCGCGCAGGAAGGCGGCATCGGTGCGGCGCACGACATACTCCGGACCCTTCTCATAAATGCGCCAGCCGAGCCGGCGGAAGGTCTCAAGGTCTTCCGCGGCGAGACTCTCGACGCGCGAGACGGGACGAACGCCGTTGACGGCCTCCATGAGCGTTGCGCACGCCGAAAGGGTCGCGGCGCCATACGGCCCCAGCGGCGGGACGGGCATGAAACGCCCCCCCGCCTCCCGGGTATCATAAAAGAGGCACAGGGCCCCGCCTATCCTTGTCCAGCGCATCTCAAAGAGATGCCGCCACAGGAGGATGCCGAGGCAGGAAAAACCGGCCAAAAGATGAGGCTGCCGACGCAAGGCCTCGCGCAATAACGGGACGTCGCGGACGGTCAGGCGCCGCAGAGGACCGGCCGCCTCACGGCCGGGCAAGCTCATGGAGGACACGATAATCGGAGGGGTAATCCTGGATAATGTCGGGGTTCGCGCGCAGGAACGCTCTGCCCTCGGTTCCCGAAAAGAGATCGGCGAGATAGGCGACCTGCTCGGCGAAGGCCGTCCGGCCCATCATCTCCTGCACATAGGGACATTTCTCATCGACGGCCAGCACAAATCTCTCTTTCTCGCGCACGAGCAGAAAAGGATACAGGCGGCAGTCGAACGGCCTTTTGTCATAGATGCGGCACGTGTGACGGTCGCCGGCGAGGCAGGGGCACAGATACTGCCCGTCCCCCTCCACGAGATTGATCCATGCCCCGCGGCCCCGGGCCGCGTCGGGATGCGTAAAGAGGCAGCTCGGGAGGAGGTTCGTCTGCGTCGCTTCACAGATCTCTTCGAAAAGAAAGAACGGCCCCCAGGCGCTGTGCGCCTCGGCAAAGCGACAGCAGCCGCTGCACCTCAAGCAGACGTCGCTGGGAACGAAACGCCGCAGCTCCACTATTCGACCCCTTGCAGCTGGACGACCACGCGACGCTGCCGCGGGTTATTGTCAAAATCGATGAGGACGACCTGCTGCCAGCGGCCGAGGGTCATCTGCCCTTTAAGGAAAGGCACCGTCAGGGACGTCTTGACCAGCATCGAGCGCAGATGCGAGAAACCGTTGGCATCCCCCCATGTCGCGTCGTGGGCGTAGGAGGCGCTGCGCGGCAGGATCTTCTCAAAGAACTTCTTCACGTCCTCGAGGAGCGCGGGTTCGTACTCGAGCGTCGTCAAGGCCGCGGTCGACCCCAGGACGAAAAGAAGGACGTTGCCTTCGCGCAGCCGCGCCTTCTCTATGACGCGGGCGACGTCCCCGGTAATATCGATGATGTCGCAGAACCCCTTGGTCGCATACTCAAGAGATTCGGTCATGACCTTCATTTGACGAGGCTCCCTTCCCGGACGTGCCGGTCTGCGGAAAGCACGGCGATGCCGGCCTCATCGCTTGCGGCCAGGAGCATCCCGCAGCTTTCCACCCCGCGGATGACGGCGGGCGCCAGATTGGCCACCAGAACGACCTGCCTGCCCACGAGCTGTTCGGCTGCATAAAAAGGCTTGATGCCCGCCACGATGGTGCGCGTCCCCTCGCCCGCATCGACCGTTAAGACCCACAGTCGGTCGGCATTGGGGTGCGGTTCCACCTGTTTGACCGTCGCTATTTTCAGGACGACTTTGCGGAAATCGTCGTAGGCGATCTGTGCCGGTGTTTCTTCCATGTTGCCTCCTCAAGATTCCTGAATGATACGGCCGCGAAATCCGACGTCCGACTTCGACCTTCTCTTCTTCGCGGCTTGGTTTCACGCGACAGCGCTTATTATACCCCAGAAAGACCGCCGTTGAAAGGGGTGTCCGCGGCCGGTGGCGGTGCAAAAGTAAAGGCCGGCATCTCTGCCGGCCCCAGGAATTCCGGGTGCGACTTTCTCGCACCGACTCCTTTCAATAAGCAAGTTTACAGGCAAAGGCCTGCCGCGACAAGGGCCGGACGCCGGCCGCGGGAAAGCGCTTTCTTGCGCGCGGCGCCAAGCAGGGCGCAACCCGCAACTTAAGGCCGGGGACGACGCAGCGCCGGCGGCGCGTCGGCGCTCAGCACATTGGTCGACTGGACGAAATAGACGGGATTGCCTTCCCCGTCGTAACGGCCTTCGACCCGGAAGACCTTGGTGGCGACCAGCTTCATCCGCAGGACCGTGCCGTCATCGAGAAAGTACTGGTTGAAGTGCTCGCTCGCCTGATTGATCCCCACGGGCATCGCTTCGACGATCTCGTTGCCGTAATTGATCTTGATCTTCTCACTCATCGGTTCCCGCTCCTGGATGTTGGTCCCGGATCTTCTGGACGAGCGCCTGGACGTCCGGCCGGCTGGCAAAAGCCTGGAAATTCGGGTTTTGGCGCATGGCCTCAAAGTCCCTCGCGAGGATCGCCTTCTGCAGATCCTTATCCAACATGAGGTTGACTACCTCGTCGTTGGCGGCCAGCTCCTTGACCGTGGCCATCGTGCTCTGGTCGTTCATGATATCGCCCTTGAGCGCCTCGATCCTCTCCTCCTTGCTCTCTTTCTTCGGGGCGGCCCCTTCCTGCGGCGCGGATGCCTCGGCCCCCGTCTCGACGCTCACGATCTCGGAAGGATCTATGCGGACGTCCCCCAAAGAGGACGTCTTGATACGGAAGACCCCCGACGCGTCCGGAACAAGGGTGCCGCGCAGGACCGTGCCGTCCTTAAGGTGGACGATCCTTTCCTCGTCTGGACCGGCGGAGGCGCCGGCCGCGACCGCCGCCCAAAAGAACGAGAGAAAAAGAACGCACGCCGCGGCGCGCGGCCGCCTGCTTACTTTGTCAGACATCGCATGACCTCCCCGACATACATCCGGTGATAATCCTTCTGCGGGTAATTATCCCCGATACGCGGGTCGACGAAGTTCCCGGGCAGGATATCCTGATGATAGATCTTGCGGCAGACAAGGATAAGCCGCGCCTCCCGAAAAGCCACGGCCCGGTGCCGGTCTTGCCGGCCGCGCAGGCCGGCGCGGGCGGCAAGCGGGGCGAATGCCGTCAAACCCGCCGCCATCATCTTGTCGATATCGCGCCCGGACCGGCTGCCGCAGAGATTGAGGACCTTTTTGTATCTGTCATCGAAGAAAGAGAGGGTAAAAAACGCCTCTTTCTCGACGAACTCGCGCGTGTAGCGCTGCGGCCGCAGAAAACAAAAACAAACATCCCGATGCCACAGGACCCCGAAAGCGCCCCAGCTCGCCGTCATCATATTGTACCGCTCGGGGGAACCCGCTGCGATCAGCATCCAGCGTTTGCCGATCGCCGTGAACGGGTTGTCTTTGATCTCTGCCGGCTTCCTGACCCTGAAATCTTTCATCCCGACCCCTTTTCCCGGCGGCGCGACGGTCCGGCCGTTTCTGCGCAGCCCCATCGCCGCTGCCTCTCTTAGTTTACCTCTATTCCCCTTCGGCCGCAATCCGTTCGGCCTCGGCGAGTTCCCTGCGGGCGGCGTCGTAGTCCGGCCGCAGAGCGAGGGCCTGGCGGAAATACGAGGCGGCCTCGGGCCCATGCCCGAGCTTGAGATACAGGTCCCCCATGTTGAAATAGGCCTCGGGGAACTCCGGATCCAGGGCGACGGCCTTGCGATAACAGGAGAACGCCTCCTCGACGGTCCCGCGCCCCCGCGCCAAGAGCACGCCGAGATTCATCTGGGCGGCCGCCGAGTTCTGGTTCAGGCGCACCGCCGTTCGGAAGGCCTCAAGGGCCTCCTGCGGCCTGCCCACCCTGTCATAGATGCTGCCCAGATTGCTGTAGAGCTCGTAGAATCCGGGGTTGATCGCGATGGCCTTCTCATAGACGGCGATGGCATCGGCGGGCCGGCCCATCCTCAGATAGGCGGCGCCCAGGCCGCTGTAGGCCCGCAATTCATTCTGCGGATTGATGGCGATAGCCCTTTCGTACAGCCCGGCCGCCTCCTCAAGACGCCCCTCGGCCTGGTAGAGATGGCCCAGGTTCGAAAGAACGCGGGAGCTGTGAGGCGCGTATTGGAGCGTTATCTCGTAAAACCTCTTGGGATCGCGCCAGTACACGATGTTCTGGCGCGCCGCCAGCACGCCCCAAGAAAGCAGCAGGCACGCCGTCAGGGAAAATGCCGCAGCCTTACCCGCCGCCCGCCGCGTGAGACGCTTCAGAGAGAGCCCGAGCAAAAGAAAGAGGCCGACCGACGGGGCGTAAAGCCAGTGCTCCGCCATGTAGGCGTTCAAAGGAAAGAGGTTGAGGACCGGGACCAGGCCGATGAGGAACCAGGCGATGCCGAACGCAACGGCGGGATCCCGCCGTCTCTGCCGCCAGGCGAAAAAGACGGCGAGGGCCAGCAACAATGCTCCGGCCAGGACCCGTGGGTCGCCCGGAGGAAAAACCGGCATCCCGTACTCCATATGCAGGCCCAGAGGCCATACGAGAAGACGCAGATAATGCAAGACGGCCGCGAAAGCCCCCGGCCATCGTACGCCGAACGGCAAGGTCGCGGGCGGCGGCGGGGCGTGCCGGAAGACCCATCCCCGGACCAGGAGATACGCGACGGCCGGAAAGATCACGAAGGCAAAGGTCCGTCCCCGCATCTTTTCATGGAAAATGCCGTGATAGGCCAGGATCAGGACGGGCAGGATCAGGGCCGATTCACGCGACAACAGGGCGCAGGCATAGGAGATCCCCAATCCCATCAGGAGAAGAGGAGTTGCGCGCCGCAACGACCTCAGATAAAAGACAAAAGCGCACAGGAGAAACGTCAGGGCCAAGGGGTCCGAACGGCCCGAGACATACGTCACCGCCTCCGTATGCACGGGATGGACGGCAAAGAGAGCGGCCGCAAGGAACGCGGTCAACCCGTCGGACAGCAGGACCCGCAGGAACCCATAGAAGGCCCAGCAGGCGAGAACATGCAAAAGAATATTGGTAAGATGATACCCGGCGGGATCAAGCTTGCACAGCGCATAATCCGCCATGAAACTCAGCGTCAGCAGGGGCCGGAAGAAACGGGTCGCTCCGCCGGAGCCCGCTTCGACGTCCGAGGTAAAGATGCTCCCCAGATGGGATGCGCTTTTGATATAGACGTTGCGGGTAACGAGATTGGGGTCGTCCCAGACAAAGGGATTACGCAGAGATGTCCCGTAAGCGAGGAAGCCGAGGCACAACAGCGCCAGCAGGGCCGCGGCCGTCTTCTTGCGCGAAGGAACGCGGGCTTCCCCCGGCTCCGGCGCGGCGCAAGGGACGCCGCCCTCCCGCTCGAGGAACTTGCGGACCTTGCGCTCCTTCAATCCCAGGTCGCGGGCGAGCTCGGAAACGCTCTTTTGGCCTCGGTTCTCGAGGATATACCTCTTGTGGACAGGGTCCATGGGGTCAGGGCTGACTCAACAAAATATCCTTGCCAAAAAAGCGCCCCTTCTGTATAATCATGGAACACAAAATCTTTCGGGGACGTCGCTTAGCCTGGTTTAAGGCCCTTGATTGTCGATCAAGTGATCGCGGGTTCGAATCCCGTCGTCCCCGCCATTCCGAGGGGCTTCCTTTTCGAAGGAAGCCCCTCCTGCTTTAGACAGGCTTCGGGATTCGAAGCCGACCGCTTGGCGCGGCCGCCGAGATGTGAGGCGGCCCGGATTCAGGGTATTCTTCCTCTAACCGAGCGATGGCGACCGATGCGTCATGCCTAGTCTTAGCGTTCCCTCTCGGGGTCTGGGGTCGTTCGCAGACCCCCGTAGCGGAGGGGGAACCGTCGAGCAGCATCTCGGGGGAACCACGGGAGGGTTCCCCAATGGGGGCGCGGGGGGCCAGAACGACCCCAGACCCCGAGGCAGACTAGC
>JBLMXZ010000117.1:0-7822 GCA_050258015.1 Deltaproteobacteria bacterium | reverse complement strand
ACATTAGGAAAGGGGGAGATATGGGCAAGGACAAAAGAAAACAGAGGAGTCCGATGGCCGAGGCACCGATCCCGGAACACGAGCGAAGGGTGTTTTGCCGTTTCAGCCTTAAGGATGTTCCCGTCCGGCTCAAGGATCTAAAGGCCGGGGGACACGGCGAGGCGCTCTGTCAAGACATCAGCGGCAGCGGAGCCGGGCTTTCCAGTGAGAGGGAGGTCAGGCCAAAAACGCCGCTGGAGATGTGGTTTGACCTGCCGGACGACTTCGAACCCATGCACTTGCTGGGCAAGGTGGCCTGGGCGCGGCATGACGACGACCATTGGCATATCGGCGTCTCGTTCGATCGTCAACGCTTGCTGAGCCTGGCCAGGATATTGAAGCTGGAGGGATGAGAGCATGACGGCCTTTTGCCGCAACACGCGAAAATATTCGGCGGATCCGCAACATGAAAAGCGCCTCAAGGAGCGATCCCTGAATATTTCCGCCGCAGGCCTGAGGACTTTTGCGAAGGACAATAATAACCCTTTATAGGCAAGAGCAAGGAGGTGGATTATGGAAGAGAGGAGAGAGGCGACCCGATGGGAGATCGTCCTGCCGGTCGATTATTTGAGCCATCCGGAGCATAAGGAAGGCCATGCGCACACGCTGGACATGAGCACACGGGGGGCCCAGCTGGAGACGCTGGAGCGGCACCAGTCCGGCGACAGGATCGATGTCATGTTCCACACCGGCGAGGGCATGGAAAACAACGTTTGCGCCGAGGCGCGTGTGATCTGGCAGAGGCCGGCGCCGGACTCACTTCAGGAATGTAACTATCTTACGGGTATTGAGTTTACGAAGATACGGGACTGCTTCAAGCAGAAGATCCTGGATTATGTCATCGATACGAAGCCGGAGCAGGTCCACAAGCGATGGTGGGGAGGTTCCCGATAGGGCGGGACGGCGATGGAAAGAGCCTTCCGGGGGCAGCTATAATAAGGTAAAGTTTCTGCAGAGAAAGACTTGACAATCCGCCCTATTATGCTAAACTTTTAAAATCTATTTTGCTATAATTTCAACCACTTATGTCAACCACGAGAGGAAAAGACGCGCACATGAAATACGGTCGTTTTTCCACCGACGGCACTGAATTCATCGTCTCCCACCCCGAGACCCCGGCCCCCTGGATCAATTACCTGACGAACGATAAGTACTGCGCCATCGTGTCCCAGACCGGCGGCGGCTACAGCTTCTATCGTGACTGTCGGACGGACCGTATCCTTCGCTGGGCACCTGACTATAAGAACCTGGACCGTCCCGGCCGGTATATCTATGTCCGTGAACCCCAGCCACGGCGGCAGGGGGCTAAGAGCCAGGAGCCGAGGGCCAGGAGCGCAAAGATTTGGTCCCTCACCTATCAGCCCCTCAGGGTTGCGCCCGACGCTTTCGAATGCCGGCACGGCCTGGGGTATACCGTCATCGCCTCCCGCTATAACGGCATCTCTTCCGAGATCACCTATTTCGTCCCCGCGCACGAGGATTGCGAGTTATGGCTCGTCAGGCTCACCAACGAGACGAACCGCGAGCGCAAGCTCGAGCTTTATCCTTATGTCGAATGGCTCATGGGGGATTACCATGAGGAGCTGCGCTATCGCAACATCATGAACCTGTATAACCGGATGTGGTTCGATGAGGCGCACCGGCTCATCTGGGGGTGGAAGACGGCCTTTTGGCAGGGGATGAACATCAAGGAATTCAAGAACTACGGATTCTTCGCCACCGACCTCGATGTCAAAGGTTTCGCAACGCAAAAAGCAGCCTTCCTGGGCCGCTACAACGGCGAAGAGAGGCCCGAGAGCATCCTCGCGGGCGCGTTCAAGGACACCCCGCTTTGTTCGGGCGAGGACGGCATCGCCTGTTTCAAGAGCGTCGTGAAGCTCGGCGCCAGGCAGGCGAAGGAGTTCGTCGTCATACTGGGGGAGACGGAAGGTCAGGGGGCCGCGGTCAAGCTGGTCAATAAATACCGGGATCTCGCCAATGTGAAAAAGGCCCTCGAAACGACCCGGGCGCAGTGGCGCGCCCGCGTCTGCGACAATATCGTCGTCAAGACCCCCGACAAAGATTTCGATACGATGATCAACGCCTGGGTCAAGTACCAGGTCTATATCTGCAACCTCTGGTCGCGTTCCCCGTCTTTCTACCACGAGGGGTCGGGCGGCCGCGGCTACCGCGACGCCTGCCAGGATTCCGAGGCCATCTGTTCCATCAATCCCGACCTGACCCGCAGACGCATCCTTCACGTCGCCTCGCTCATCCGGCGCGATGGGACATCCGCGCCGGGCTGGTCCGACACCACGGGGCCGGCGGGCCACCGTCCCAACAAGGACCATCAGATCTGGCTTACCGCGACCGTCCGTTCCTACATCCAGGAGACCGGCGACGTCGCGCTCCTCAAAGAGTACGTCCCCTACCTGAAGGACAAATGGGTGGGCGGCTGGGAGATCGACCGTAATTTCCGCGGAGACGCCGCCACCGACGGAGAGGGGACCCTTTTCGAACACCTGGAGAAGAACCTGAATTTTTGCTTCAACGACGTCGGCGAACGGGGATTGCCCCTGATCGGGCACGCCGACTGGAACGATGCCATCGACGCCGCGGGCAAGAAGCACAAAGGCGAGAGCGTGTGGCTCGCGCAGGCGCTGGTGCGTTCGCTTAAGTATTTCGCCGAGATCTGCGCGTTCGTCGGGGAGAAGGACAGGGAGCAGGAGTTCCTGAACAAGGCCAAGACCATGACCGAGCGCATCAATGAGATCGGCTGGGACGGCGAGTGGTACACGCGCGGCTTCACGGACGACGGCCAGGCCTACGGAACCAAGGCCTACGAAGAGGGCAAGATCTTCATCAACACGCAGTCGTGGGCCGTGTTGAGCGGCGTGGCCCAGGCTGCCGGCAGGCAGGAAAAGGCCTTAAAGGCGGTCGACCGCTATCTGGACGGAAAGCACGGCCTGGCGCTCTTTTATCCCGCCTTCACGAAGTTCCGGCCGGAGCTGGGGCGCATCAGCATGTTCTCCGAAGGCACCAAGGAGAACGCGGCCATCTTCTGCCATGCCGCGCACTTCATGATCGTGGCCTACTGCATGGCCGGCAAAGGCCAGCGGGCTTACGAATCGATGTGCAAGATCATGCCCAATAAGCAAAGGGATTACGATACGTATAAGGCCGAGCCCTACGTGTATGCGGAGTATCTCGTCGGTCCGGAGAGCCCGTATCGTTACGGCGAAGGGCAGTTCACGTGGATCACGGGGACATCGGGCTGGGCCTTCATGGCGGCGACCGAGTGGTTGTTGGGCGTGCGCCGTGACTTCGAGGGTCTGCGCATCGATCCGTGCCTGCCGCCGGAGTGGAAGAAGTGCTCGGTCCGGCGTCCCTTCCGCGGCGATATATACGAGGTGGAGATCGATAACCCCAGGGGCGTGGAGAAGGGTGTCGTGGAGCTGACGCTCGACGGCCGTCCCGTCAAGGGGAACGTGGTCAAGGTTGTCGGCGACGGCAGGACGCACAAGGTCCGCTGTCTTATGGGGTAACCCGATCTCGAGGCTCGGGCGGGCGCGCCGAGAAGTCCTGATAAATATAAATGCGACGCATCCGGGTTGTTCGGGTCTCACGGGGGGCGGCAGGGTTTTCGTCTGGGAACTTGTCCTGCCGGGAAGTTGTCTAACTGTTTGCGGGAGTCTCGGATGAGAAGTGAGCTTCCGGGGGGATTCGCAGGAAAAGACGGAGGTCAATGAATGGCACAATCAAGCGAGCAGCCCAAACATTATGTGACGGCCCCGCACGATCGCGTCCCGTTTTTTCAAAAGATCATCTACAGCATCGGGGCGTTCGCGAACACGGCTCAGGCTGCTTTTATCGGGCAGATGGTCATTGTCTTGAACCTGGGCTTGGGCGTGAACCCGGCTTTGGTGGGCTTGGCGGGAGCCATCCCCCGCATCGTCGACGCCATATCGGACCCCATAACCGGTTACTTCTCCGATAACCTGCGCACCCGCTGGGGACGCCGCAAGCCGCTCATATTTTTCGGGGCTATCGCCGGCGGGATCTTTTACGCGTTGCTGTTCCAGCTCTATAAGGGACATACCGAGAGTTATTATTTCCTGTATTTCCTGTTCTTCCAGATCCTTTACTTCATCGGCTTTACCTGTTTTTCCATCCCCTGGATCGCCCTCGGTTATGAGATGACCCCCGATTATCACGAGCGGACCCGGCTGCAGGCGGCGAGCAACATTTCGGGACAGCTGCCCTGGCTCATCGCTCCCTGGTGCTGGGCCATTATGCATAACCAGAAATGGTTCCCGGATATCGTCGTCGGCGGGCGGGTGCTGGGCATCATCATCGGCGCCGTCATTATCGTCTGCGGCATCCTTCCGGCCCTCTTTAACAAAGAATATTTCCATGAGTTGCCGAAGCCCGATGTCAAGGGCGCCCTGAATGTGACGAAAGACTTCTTCAGGGGGGCGGCCATCACCCTGAAATGCAAGCCGTTCGTCAAGCTGTGTGCCGCCACCTTGCTCATCTTCGGCGGATTCATGTGCGCGTCGGCTTTCACCCTTTATGTCGTCTTCTTCTATGTCTTTCATAAGGCCCCGTCGCTTGATCAGGCCTACGCGGGAGGCGGCGTCCTGCTTGGTTTCTTCGGGACGTTCAGCGCCGTCTGCACGCTGGGCGTCATCTCTTTGACCGCATGGCTGTCCAGGAAGATAGGCAAGCGCAACACGTTTTTTATCACGATCCCCATTTCGATCTTGGGCTACGCCTTGAAATGGGTCGGGTACAATCCCGATCATCCCTATTTATTGTTCATTGCCGCTCCTTTTATCACTTTCGGATTAGGCTCCCTCTTCACCCTGATGAACTCCATGGTCGCCGATGTCTGCGATTATGACGAACTGCAGACCTTGACCCGGCGCGAAGGCATGTTCAGCGCCGCGTACTGGTGGATGGTCAAGCTCGGGGTGGCGCTCGCGTCGCTTATCTCCGGGTTCCTGATCAACGCGACCGGTTTTCGGCAGGAGCTGGGGCTGGCCCAGTCGCCGCATACCTGGTTGTGGCTGAGGGTCTATGATATCGGTATTCCGATCTTGACGTCCTTTGCCGCGCTCTTCGTCATCAGGACTTTTTCCATAACGGAAGCCAAGGCCCACGACATCCGCGCGCAGGTCGAACGCCGCAGAGGCGAGAGACGGGCCGCCGAAAGACGCGTCGAAGAAGAGAGGCGCAGGGCGGAAAGGCGACACAACGACGAGGCGTGATCGCAGGATGAGATCAAACATGGTTTCGAGGTCCCAACGTTCGTGCGCCGGCCTTCCCGCAGGGAGGTGCGAAGCGCAGCGGAGCCTTCCCGCAGGGAACGGCGTCTCAAGGGTCGCGCTGCTGGCGTTGGTCTGTGCCCTGGCCGCAGGCCGTGCGTATGCCCAGGAGAGCCGGCCATCCTCGGCGGAACTCATCACGAAAGCGCGAACGGCGCAGGCGCAGAAGAATTACGAGGACGTCTTTAACTACACGCAGGAGCTTATCGACGCCTACAAGAGCGTGGCCAGGGAAGAGCAGGCTTCTCTAAAGGAATTCCCCGGCAGCAAGCAGGAGATCGAAATGGTGCAGCCCCTGAACGATGTGGCGACCGCCTATTTCATCCAGGCGGAGTCCTATAGGGACCAGGGGAAGATCCAGGAAGCGATCGCGAGCTTCAATACGGTCGTGGAGCAATACGGCTACGCCCAGGCCTGGGACCCGCGCGGCTGGTACTACAAGCTCGCCCAGGTGGCGAAGGAGGGTATCGACCGGCTCGAAGGGCGGGACGTCGAGGCGGAAAAGTGCGCCACGGTCCCGACGACGACGGTCGATCTCTATGATCCCGGTAAAGAGGAGATCATCGACTACGAAAAGTACGGCGTCTTCGATGGGATCGGCACGAAGGATTACAAATACACGGTGAAGGACCAGGAGGGTTTGTCGGAGGCCGCCGGCGAGGGGATCTATCCGAACACGACGAGCGTGCGCTGGGATCCTCTCTTTCAGAAGCTCAAGAAGGAAAAGAGGCTGGAGGGCGGCCACTGGGATTTTCTCCATTCCCGCGATCTTCAGGCCGCGTTCTTCAAATGGACCCTGGCGCCCGAGCCCCCCGGGATCCGGCAGTACTACACGGCCCTTATCCTGGAGAAATCCGGATCGATCAAGCATGCGATCAAGGCCTACTACGCGGTCGTGGTCCATTTCCCCTATACGGTCGGCTGGACCTATTGGCATACGCCGTGGTACGTGGGGCCGAGCGCGATCGCCCGCATCAAGTACCTGTGCAAGAAATATCCGCAGGTCGGCATGAAACTGGACGGAGCGTCCATCGTGGTCGACAACGGGTTTGACGGCGACATCCGCAACGATGTCTTCATCGTCGACCCCGGCCGCCTGACCAAGGACCGCCTTCCGCAGACGATCTCGGACAGGATCAGGAAGTTCATCGATGAAAAGATCATGCGCAGTAAGATCAAGCGGCGCCTGGGGTCGGGAAAGGTGCGCCTCGTGCAGTATGAGAACGGCGGCTGGCAGCTTCTGGTGGACAATAAGCCCTATACCATCAAAGGGATCACGTATGCGGTGGCCAAGGTCGGGCAGAGCCCCGATAACGGTTCTCTCGCGAGCTGGATGGACTACGACTATAACCACAACGGCAAGTGCGACGGGCCCTACGACGCGTTCATCGACGCCAACGGCAACGACAAGCAGGACCGTGATGAGCCGGCCATCGGCGATTTCGAGCTTTTAAGGCGCATGGGGGTCAATACGATCCGTCTTTATGATCAGCCTTTTCCTCTGGAGAACAAGCTGCTGCGGGACCTCTACAAGCGCTACGGCATCCGCGTCGTCATCGGTGATTTCCTGGGCAAATACGCCATCGGTTCCGGCGCCAGCTGGGAGGAAGGCACGGATTACGATAATCCCGAGCACAAGAAAAAAATGCTGGCGTCCGTCAAGGCGATGGTCCTCAAGCACAAGGACGAGCCCTATGTCCTCATGTGGCTTCTTGGGAATGAGAATGTGTACGGGGTGGCGTGCAACGCCGACAAGAAGCCGGAGAGTTTCTTCAAATTCGTCAATGAAGCCGCCCGGCTGATCAAGTCCCTGGATCCCGATCATCCGGTGGCCGTGGCGTCCGGCGATGTTTTGTTCCTGGACCGCTTTGCGGCCTACGCTCCCGATGTGGACGTCTTCGGCGCCAATGCGTACCGCGGCGACCAGGGGTTCGGCTCTTTCTGGCGCAACGTCAAGCGTCTCGCCGACCGTCCCGCCATGATCACCGAATACGGCTGCCCCGCTTACGTCTATTGCTACAGCCGCGAGGATGCCGAAGAGGCGCAGGCCGAATATCTCACGAGCTGCTGGGGGGACATCGGGGACAATATGGCGTTCGGCGACGGGGCGGGCAATGCGATCGGCGGTTTTCTCTTCGAATTCCTGGATGAGTGGTGGAAGGCGTACGAGCCGACGGTCCATGACACAAAGGGGTTGTGGGTCGGGCCTTTCCCCGACGGTTTTATGCACGAGGAGTGGTTGGGCGTCGCCGGACAGGGCGACGGCTCCCAGAGCCCTTTCCTGCGCCGGTTGCGCAGGAGCTACGACGCGTTCCAGAAACTCTGGAGAGAGTGAGCCGGCAGACCGCCGGGCAGGGGCGATCCGGATTTCTCCGGTCCCCGCAAAACGGACAAGGTAGAAAGATAACGGAAGAGATCCATGGTCGGATGGCCTGAAGCCTGTTCCTGGTCGTCGGACCTCGGAGCTCGGTATTTAC
>JBLMXZ010000116.1:0-4811 GCA_050258015.1 Deltaproteobacteria bacterium | reverse complement strand
CATCGACGATATTCTGGCCGATATAGAACAGGCGTTGAAGAAAGCGGCCGGGTAAAGAAGGAGGCATCTCATGGCGAAAATATATTCGGATATCACCAAAACCATCGGCAACACGCCGCTGGTGCGGATCAACAAGCTGACCGCCGGGCTCAACGCGACGGTCTTGGCGAAACTTGAGTTCTTCAATCCCCTGTCGAGCGTCAAGGACCGTATCGGGCTGGCCATGATCGAGGCGGCCGAGCGCGACGGCCTGCTCAAAAAGGGGAACGTCGTTATCGAACCGACAAGCGGAAACACCGGCATCGCCCTGGCTTTCGTCTGCGCCGCCAAGGGATACCGGCTCGTCCTGACAATGCCTGATACGATGAGCGTGGAGCGCCGTCTGCTCCTGAAGGCGTTGGGCGCCGAGCTCGTCCTGACCGACGGCACAAAAGGGATGAAGGGGGCCGTGGACCGCGCCGAGGAGTTGACGGCGTCCCTGCCGGGCGCGTTCATGCCGCAGCAGTTCAAGAACCCTGCGAACCCGGAGATCCACCGCAAGACCACGGCGGAGGAGATCTGGCGCGACACGGACGGCAAGGTCGACGTCTTCATCGCGGGCATCGGGACCGGCGGGACCGTCAGCGGCGTCGGCGAAGTCTTAAAGGAGCGCAAGCCTTCCGTCAAGATCATTGGGCTGGAGCCCAAGGGGTCGCCGGTCCTCTCCGGCGGCAAGCCGGGGCCGCACAAGATCCAGGGAATAGGCGCCGGTTTCGTGCCCGACATCCTCGACAGGGGCGTCATCGATGAGATCCTGCTCGTCGACCACGAGGAGGCCGGCACCTACGCCCGCCGTCTGGCTAAAGAAGAGGGGTTGTTGGTGGGTATCTCGAGCGGCGCGGCGATGGGCGCGGCGATCGAGGTCGCGCGCCGCCCGGAGTCGAAGGGCAAAACGATCGTGACGATCTTCCCCAGCTGCGGCGAGAGATATCTCTCGACCTGGCTCTTCCAGGAATAGAGAAATCCATTGCAACGCCCCCGTCTGGTTGTACAATAAAGAAAATAAGGAAACGGTATCCGTTGCGCGCCGCCGGCCGTCGGCGCGTCCGGCGCATGCGCGGAAGCTCGCGAGGCAAAGAGATGTTCGCTAAAAAGAATTTGGGTGCCGTCGATGTAAAGACCTTCACCTTCGCCGAAGGGGCGCAGGCGCTCGTCCTGGAGAGCGGCCTCCGGCTTGGGCCGGTCACGCTGGCCTACGAGACCTACGGCACGCTCAACGCCGACAAGTCGAACGCCGTCCTCATCTGCCATGCCCTTTCGGGCGACGCCCATGCCGCGGGCCTGCATGCCGGAGACAAGACGCCGGGATGGTGGGATAACATGATCGGGCCCGGCAAGGCGTTCGACACGGACAAGTATTTCATCGTCTGCTCGAACGTCATCGGCGGCTGCAAGGGCAGCACCGGGCCGTCCTCCGTCAATCCGCGCACCGGCAGGCCCTACGCGATGGATTTCCCGATCATCACTATCGCCGACATGGTCAACGCCCAGCTCCGGCTCGTCGATCATCTCGGCATAGACCAGCTTTTGTGCGTGGCGGGCGGTTCGATGGGGGGTATGCAGGTGCTCCAGTGGGTGGCGTCCTACCCCGAGCGGGTGCGTTCGGCCATCCCGATCGCGACCGCGATGAAGCACTCCCCCCAGCAGATCGCCTTCGATGAGGTCGGCCGCCAGGCCATCATGGCCGACCCGGATTGGCGTGACGGCGACTACTACGGTCAGGTGCAGCCGGAGAAGGGGCTCGCCGTCGCCCGCATGATCGGCCACATCACCTATATGAGCGACGTGTCGATGGAAGAGAAGTTCTCCCGGCGCCTCAAGGACAAGAATTACAGCTTCAAGTTCAAGACCGACTTCGAGGTCGAGGGGTACCTGCGTTACCGCGGCGACAACTTCGTCAAGCGCTTCGACGCGAACACCTACCTTTACATCACGAAGGCGATGGATTACTTCGACGTGTCCGGCGACAAGCTGATCAAGCCCGGCAGCACGGTGGCGACGCGCTTTCTCGTGATCGCCTTCCACTCCGACTGGCTGTATCCGCTCTACCAGTCCCAGGAGATCGCGCGCCAGCTCAAGATCCGTCAGGCCGACGCCACGTACTGCGAGATCCGCTCGACCTACGGACACGACGCCTTCCTGCTTGAGATAGAGGAAGAGACGCATTTGATCAAGCATTTCCTGGACAAGACGTTCCGGGGATACGACGTCAGGAGTTAAATGACCGACATCCCGCGCCTGGACCACAAGATCATCTATGACCTGGTCGAATCCGGCAGCCGCGTTTTGGACTTGGGCTGCGGCAACGGGGACCTTTTGTTCCTCCTGGCCAAGGGGAAGGGCGCCCGCGTCCAGGGCATCGAGTTGAGCGAGGACGCGATCTACCGCTGCGTCGAGAAGGGCCTGAGCGTCTTCCACAGCGATATCGATTCGGGCCTGAGCGAGTATCCCGACCAGTCCTTCGACTACGTCATCCTCAACCAGAGCTTGCAGGAGGCCCGCAAGGCCGACTTTGTCCTGCAGGAAGCCCTGCGCGTCGGCAAGCAGGTCGTCGTCGGCTTTCCCAATTTCGCCCACATCTACGCGCGGCTGCAGCTGGGCTTCGCCGGCCGCTCGCCGGTGACGCCGTCCCTGCCCTACCGCTGGTACAACAGCCCGAACCTGCATTTTTTGAGCATCAGGGACTTCCGCGCCTATTGCCGCGAGAAGGGGGTTCGGGTCCTGGCCGCCCGCTTCCTGGGGACCCGGCGCTTCGTGCGTTTCCTGCCCAACCTGTTGGCCCTGAACGCCATCTTCCTCATCAGCCGGCGGGGCTAGACCATCCGGAGGCCGTATGCCGTATATCAACCTGAAAGTCGTCGGAAAGCTCTCCCGCGAACAGAAGGCCCAGATCGCCAAGGAGTTCACGGATACCCTTGCCCGCGTCGCCCGCAAGCCCAAGGACGCGACCTACCTCGTGATCGATGAGGTGGACGGCGCCAACTGGGCCCAGGGCGAGAAGTTCTTCGGTTGACCCGCTCTCCATAAAACACTTCAAAAGTTCCGTCCCGCGTTGTAGAATAGGGTGGTCATTTTTGGGCGTAACGCGGCACGACAGCGGAACATTATGGCATCGTCCCTCCTGAAGCAGCTGTATCAATTCGGCCAAAGCCCCTGGTACGACAATATCGACCGCCGGCTCATCGCCTCGGGCGAGTTGAAGTCGTTCTTCGAGCGGGGTATCGTGGGCGTCACCTCCAATCCCACGATCTTCGAGAAGGCGGTCAAGGGATCGGACGTCTATGACGGCAAGATAAAGCGGCTCAAGGCCCAGGGCGCGGACACCGCCGAGATATGCGAGGTCCTGACCACCGACGACGTGCGCGATGCGGCGGACCTGCTGCGGGAGGTCTATGAGCGCACCCAGGGGGTGGACGGCTGGGTGAGCATCGAGGTCTCCCCGGCCTATGCCCATGACGCGCAAAAGACGATCGCCCACGGTCAGCGCCTCATCAACCGCGTCGACCGGCCCAACATCATGATAAAGGTGCCGGGCACGGTCGAGGGCGGCGAGGCCGTGGCCGCGCTCATCGCCCAGGGCATTTCGGTGAACGTGACGCTCTTGTTCTCGCGGCAGCATTACCTGCGGGCCGCCCAGGCGTACTGGCAGGGGCTCGAAGAGCTCTCCCGGACGGGCGCGCGCCTGGACAGCGTGGCGTCGGTGGCCAGCGTGTTTGTCAGCCGCATCGACACGAAGGTGGACGGCCTGCTGGATGTTTTTTCGAGCCGGCAGGAGGTCCTGGAGAAGCGCACGGCGCTTGAAGCGTTGCGCGGCCGGGCCGCCATCGCCAATACCCGGATGATCTATCAGGACTTTAAGAGCTTTTTTACCGAGAACAAGTTCGGCCCCTTGAAGATGCTCGGGGCGCGCCCCCAGCGGCCGCTGTGGGCCTCGACCAGCACCAAGAACCCCGCCTACGGCGATTGCCTGTATGTCGACAGCCTGATAGGCCCCATGACCGTCAACACCATGCCCCACGCGACGGTCCTGGCCTTTGAGGACCACGGCAAGCCGGCCTTGACGCTGGAACAGGGACTCGGGGAGGACCGCGATCTTTTGAAGGCCCTGGCGGGGCTCGGTATCGAGATCGACAAGATCTGCGAGGAGACCCAGGTCGAGGGCATCCGCGCCTTCGAGACCTCTTTCGACGCGCTCCTGAAGGCGATAGAGGAGAAGGCGGGATAGGGGAAGGTTTTTCTTTGGAAAGTTATCGTTGCCCCTCGCCTAAACACTTGGCAAATTTCTTGCGAAATTCTTTGAATTTCTCAGAACTTTACCAAGCAGGCTTCGGGAGTTAATCTTTCAAGAAAAAACTTGTATAGGCAAGATTAAGGAGAGTCCGCCGTTCGCCTGTCGCCGGAGGCGCCAGGGAGAACGTCGGACTTCTCCAAATTTTGTGGAACAAAATTTGGAGAGGTGGCCGAGTGGTTGAAGGCAGCTGCCTGCTAAGCAGTTGTCCTGGGCAACCGGGACCTCGGGTTCAAATCCCGACCTCTCCGTAAGCTTTTTTGCCAACGGTAGTCAACGCAGGCACTTAGCCGTAACGCGCCGTAGTTTAGCGAGTTGCGGCTTTTTTATTTATATGACATGTTGCTACCGGCTCCGCGTGTTTTGATCTGTCGATTACACAAAAATCGCACACTCCCGCGTTTTCAACCTAACCCCCCGGGGGGGTGTCGTCTTTTGCGGTATCGGAAATACCCTGTGACCTCCCGGCAAATATAGTGCCCCC
>JBLMXZ010000115.1:0-7181 GCA_050258015.1 Deltaproteobacteria bacterium | reverse complement strand
GAAAGACGGTCTTTCGGAACGATGATCGTCACGTCCAGCGGCGCCGGCTCCGCATAGGTGCACCGGCCGCTGCGCGGACCCTTCTGCGTATCACACCCTGCCACGAAGCCGGCATGGAACGCGCAATCGCTGTCCTTGAGACACTGCGGCAGCGCGGCCGCGACCCGGGCGTCATCCGCAACGGAGGCATCGAGATCGATCGTTTCCAGACCGAGGAACCGCACCTTGCCGTCCGAGACCCCCAGGCGCAGGAGGCCGGCCTTGCGCGCCTGCCACCAGGTCGACACATAGAGCGCGCCGCCGACCTCGGATTCTTTCACGGAACCATAGGACGCCGCGCCGTTGATCGCGACATCGATACCCGGCACGGCCGCCAGCAAGGCCGCGTCCTCCTCCGGCTTGAGCGCGCTGAGCAGGACGATGACCCCGGCCCCTTCCTTGCGCGCGGCGCGGACCTCCCTGGCCAATGCCGGGGCGGCGGCGGACCACGTCTGCGCCCCCTTGGCGACAGCCGCAGCGTCCGTCGCGCCCACGATGCCCACCTTGATCCCGTCGACGTCCTTGACGATATAGGGCCGTCCATACCCCTGCGTGTTCGACGACACGAAAGGAAACGCCTGCCGGTCCTTCAGGAAGCCGGTCCCAAAAACGAACTCCTGGCTGCTGAGAAGGAGCGCGTCATACCCCATGGCCCGCAGGGCGTCCAGATAAATATCGGTGCGCGCGTTGTCGAGCTCGAGGTTCTGGGCGTTCTGATCCTCGGCACCCGAAGCAAAAGTGGCCCCGGCCTCAACGGCCAGGACTCCCGGGTGCGCGGCGCGGGCCTGCGCGAGCGCCGTCGCCCGCCGGGCGACGCCGCCGTCGGGCTCATGGGGGCACAGACAAGGATAGAGCGCCGCGTAGGCCTGCCCGGTAAAAAAGAGGTCGACCTCTTTTTCCTGCGCCCAGGCGGGCAAAACGGAAAACACCGCCGCCGCCAGGCCCGCCCACAAAACGCCGCCCATCCGCCGAGCCGCCCCGCTCATCTGCGCTCCCTAAAAGCGATCAAAGTTGGACCGTCTTGGCAAAGGTGATATGGGGCAATCCCTTGATCTTCTCGAGGATGTCGGGCGTGATGCAGGCATCCACGTTCATGACCGACAGGGCCTTGCCGCCTTGTTTCTCGCGGCCGAACGACATGGCCGCGATGTTGATGTTGAACTGGCCCATCAGCGTCCCGAGCGAGCCGATGATGCCGGGTTTATCCCAGTTGTTGATGATCACCATGCAGCCGGCCGGGACGGCCTCCACGAAGAATTCGTTGATCTTGACGAGGCGCGGTTCGGACTTGGCCAGGAGCGTGCCCGCCAGCCGCACCGTCGCCTTGTTCGTCTTGAGCTCCAGGGAGACGAGGTTCACGAACTCCTCGACCTCCAAAGACTTCGACTCGACCACCCGGATGCCGCGTTCTTTGGCGAGGGCGAGCGAATTGATATAATTCACGTTCTCCTGAAGCACGGGGCTCAGAAGCCCCTTGAGAAGGGCCATCGACAACGGCGCCGTGTCGTGACCGGCGATCTCGCCGCTGAAAACGATGTTGATCTCCTGGGCCGCCCCCTCCGCGTACTGCCCCGCGAAGCTGCCCAGCTTCTCGCACAGATTGATGTAGGGCTGCAGGACGTGGTACGTCTCCGGATCCACGGAAGGATAGTTGGCGGCGTTCCGGATCCCCTTGCCCGAAAGGGCGTCGGCGACCTGGTGGGCGATCTCGATGGCGACGTTCACCTGGGCCTCCTCCGTCGAAGCCCCCAGGTGCGGGGTCAGGACGACGTTGGGGAACTTCGCGAACGGCAGATCTTTGGCGGGCTCGCTCACGAAAACGTCCAGGGCCGCGCCCCCGATCTTGCCGGCTCCAAGCGCCCGCGCCAGCGCCGCCTCGTCGATGATGCCCCCGCGGGCGCAGTTGATGACGCGCACGCCCTCCTTCATCATGGCGAACTCTTTATCGCCGATCATCCCTTTCGTCTCCTCGGTCAGGGGGACGTGGACCGTGACGTAATCGGCCGCGCGGTAGATGTCTTCGAGCTTCATGATCTCCACGCCCGCCTGCTCGGCCACTTCGCGCGAGAGATACGGGTCGAAGCCTTTCACGCGCATCCCGAAAGAAAGACAGCGTTTGGCCACCTCCATGCCGATGCGCCCCAACCCGACGATGCCGATCGTCTTGTTGTAGAGCTCCACCCCCATGAAATCCTTGCGGCGCCATTCGTTCTGCCGCATCGAGGCGTCCGCCAGCGGGATCGAGCGCGACAACGCCAGGATCATGCTCATCGTGTGCTCGGCGGTCGAGATCGTGTTGCCGCCGGGCGTGTTCATCACGATGATGCCGCGTGCCGTCGCCGCCGCGAGATCCACGTTATCCAGCCCCACCCCGGCGCGGCCGATGATCTTCAGGTTCGTCGCGGCCTCGATGACCTCGGCGGTGACCTTCGTCGCGCTGCGCACCAAAAGCGCATCGTAACCGCCGACGATCTTGAGGAGCTCGTCTTTCTTCAGGCCCGTCTTGACGTCGACGCTGAACTCTTTGGAGCCGTTGAGGATCTTAAGCCCTTCTTCGGAAAGAGAATCGCTGACCAGAATCTTGAACATAAGAACTCCTTAATCCTGCCTATAACGGGTTATTTTTCCAAACAAGATTAACCCCGACGTCCGCGGAGGAATTTCACCCAAATCCCCATGATTTCGACGAAATTCCGAGCGTTCGGACAAGGGGCGGCTCATGACTCGCTTACGCAGCTAAGACTTCCTCCGCGGCGCGCACGCCGGCGCCCCACTCGAAGACATACCCCATTTTCTTAAGCACCTTCTCCAGACAGGCCAGGCACAGGATGATGTCGGATTCGGTGATGTAGCCCATGTGGGCGATGCGGATAATCTTGCCCTTGGCCGCGCCCTGGCCTCCGGCGATCGTGACGCCGTAGTCGTCGCGCATCGTCTTGACGAGCTTGCCGCCGTCGATCCCCTCGGGGACCTGCGCCGCCGTTACGGCGTCCGACGCCGCGTCCGGCGCGTAGAGCGCCAGGCCCAGCGCCTTCAAGCCGGCCCGTGTCGCCTCGGCGAGCTTGGTATGCCGGGCAAAGACGGCTTCCAGACCGTCCGCCCGCAGCATCTTGAGCGCCTCGTTCAGGGCGATGATGATGCCGATGGCGGGGGTAAACGCCGTATCCGTCTTCTCGAGGGCCTTCTTGGCCTTCTTAAGGTCGAAGTAATATTTCGGGCACTTGGACTCCTCGACCAGCTTCCATGCTTTTTTGCTGACGCTCAAAAAACCAAGCCCCGGCGGCAGCATGAAACCCTTCTGGGACCCCGAAACGACGACATCCACGCCCCAGGCGTCCATCTGCAGGTCCACCGCGCCCAGACCGCTGATGGCGTCCACCACCAGGACGGCTTCGGTGTCCTTGGTGACCTGGGCGAATCCCCTGATATCGAAGGCGACCCCCGTGGAGGTCTCGCACGACGTGGCGAATACCGCCTTTATGGTCGGGTTTTTGGCGAGGTGCTCTTTTAAAACCTCCGGCGCCAGCGCCTGGCCCCACTCGACCTTGATGACGGTCGTCTTGATGCCGTAGGCCTCGCACAGCTCCGTCCAGCGCTCCCCGAATTTACCCCCCTCGACGATGAGCGCCGAGTCGCCCCAGGACATGAGGTTCACGACGGCGGCCTCCATCGCCCCCGTCCCCGACGAGGCGAAGATAAAGCAGTCGTTCTTCGTCTGGAAGACGGCCTTGAGCGATTCGAACGTCTCCTTGAGAATGCCCTGGAACTGCGGGGTCCGGTGATGGATGATGGGACGCGCCAGGGCCTCCATGACCTCGGGGGGCAGAGGCGTCGGTCCGGGTGTGAGCAGGTAGTTCTTCTTCATGGGGTATTTCCTCCTTGTTTCAGGGGCCGGGGAACGGGCAGCGGGCAGCGGAAAAAGCGACGTTGAATCTCTTGATCTGCGCCCTCAGCTCCCTTTTCCCCGATGCCTGATGCCCGAAAATCCACTTCTTCTACTTGACTTCTGCCGACGACACGATGACCTCATCGATAAGGCCGTATGCCTTCGCTTCCTCCGCCGACATAAAGTAGTCGCGGTCCGAATCCTGTTTTACCTTCTCGATCCGCTGGCCCGTGTGCCTGGCCAAGAGCTCCTCGAGCGTCTCGCGCAGGCGCAGGATCTCCTTCGCCTGGATGGAGATGTCGGCCGCGGCGCCCTGGGCGCCGCCCCACGGCTGATGGATCATGATCCGCGAATGAGGCAGGGCGAAACGCTTGCCCTTGCGCCCCGCCGACAGAAGAAGCGCGCCCATGCTGGCGGCCTGCCCCACGCAATACGTCGCCACGCCGCACTTGACGAATTGCAGCGTGTCGTAGATCGCCAATCCGCTCGTCACGTGGCCGCCGGGGGTATTGATATACACGTTGATGTCTTTGGTCACGTCCTCCATCTGCAGGAACAACAGCTGCGCGATGACGAGATTGGCCACGTTGTCATCGATGGGCGTGCCGATGAAAACGATGCGGTCCTTGAGGAGCCGCGAATAAATGTCGTAGGCCCGCTCCCCCCGCTGCGTCTGCTCGACGACCATGGGAACCAGCATCTGCGCTTTCGTCATAAAGCCTCCTCGTTTGAAAGACATCAGGGTTCAGAAAAGAAAAGGATGTCTTGTTTTTTGTCCCCTGTCTACTGCCAGTCCGCCTCGCGGAAGAGCAGCTCGATCGTCCGGTTGAGCATCTTATCGTCCTGCGCGACCTCTTCCTTCTTGGCGACCGCCTCCAGGACAAGATAGACCCGGACCTGTTCCTCGGCCTGAGCCGTCAGGCGCGGGGTGAATTCCTTGACGCGCTGCCGGGCCTGCTCTTCGTTCATGCCGTAATCCGCCATCTGATGCAGGGCCTGGTGCTCAAGCTCGTGGAGCCGGCGGTCCACGAGCGTCTTAGGCAGCGTGAACGAACTGTTCTTAAGAAGCTGGTCCAGGGCCTCCTTCTCCAGCTTGGCCCGGGCGTCGTTCTCTTTCTTCAGGAAGATCTGCTTCTCGAGGCACTCCTTGAGCTCGGCGAAAGAACGATACCCCAGCCCCCGGGCCAGGCGCTCGTCGTCCAGAGAGACGCGGTCCTTCTTGAGTTGCTCGACCGCATCCGCCACCTCTTTCGCCGAGACCGAGATGTCGTCCTTCTTGAGTTTGAGCCCCTTGTACTGCTTGATCTGGATCTCGGGCTTGACCTCGACCTCGGCCTTATATGTCAGGACGTCGTCCGCAAGGCGGACCTCGGAGATCTCGGGCAGGTCGATAACGTCGATCTGCTCCTCCTTGACGCCCTTGTCGTAGCTTTCGGCGACGAGCCCCTTGATGACCTCTTCGCGCGCGAGCGCGCTGTGGTGCTGCTCTAAGACATGACGCGGAGCCTTGCCGGGACGAAAGCCCGGCACCTTGGCGTCCTTGCCGATGCGCGCGTACACCTCATCGTATTTCTTGCGGACAAGCTCCTTCGAGACCTCGACCCCGAGGAGCATCTTATTGTCTTTTTTCTGCTTAAACGTGACTTTCACGATTGATCCTTTCTATTCCAGTGGACGATAGCCCCAAAATCCCAATGACAAATGACCAAATCCCAAGCACTTCCCAATCAACCATTTCCAACGAAAACCAACGAACTTAAAATCTTCGGCATTCCTGATCTTAATAAAGGGGCTTTCTTCCTTCGTTGGTCATTGGACATTGGGAATTGGGAATTTCTCTTCTCCTCAGTCTTCTTCCTACATCTTAAACCGCTCCCCAAGGTACAGCTCCCGCGCCTTGGGATCGTTGATCAGATCGTTGGCCGAGCCGTGGATCAGGATCTTTCCGCTGGCGATGAGATACGCGCGGTCCGTGATCGAGAGCGTTTCGCGCACGTTGTGGTCCGTCAAGAGCACGCCCAGGCCTTTGGCCTTAAGCTCCTGGATGATCTCCTGGGCGTCGGCCACGACGATCGGGTCGATGCCGGAGAACGGCTCATCCAGCAGGATAAAGGAAGGCGCTGTCACCAGCGCCCGCGTGATCTCCAGGCGCCGGCGCTCCCCGCCCGAAAGCGTATAGGCCTTATGCGTGGCCAGATGGGCGATCTTAAGCTCCTCCAGCAGATTCTTCAACCGCTTTTTGCGCTCACGATAGGAGATGGGCAGCGTCTCCAGGATCGCCATGATGTTCTCGGCCACGGTCAGCCGCCGGAAGACGGAGCTCTCCTGGGCGAGATAGCCGATGCCGACGTGCGAGCGCTGATGGATGGGCATCCGCGTGATGTCGTGGTTGTCGAAGACGATGCGCCCCGCCTCCGGCGCGATGATGCCGACGATCATATAGAACGTCGTCGTCTTGCCGGCCCCGTTGGGGCCCAGAAGACCCACGATCTCCCCGCGCTTGACCTCGATGTCGACCTTATCGACGACACGGCGCCCGTAATAGCTCTTGACCAGGCCCCGGGCTTCCAAAAGATGCGTCATGGCGCCGCCCCCCCGATGCTCTCCGCGACGACCGAAATGTCGGCCGCGGCGCCGTTCTGCTCCGTGAAGAGGACGAGCTTCGGCCGGCCGGTCAAAACGACCTTGCGCTCGGCGTTCGTGAAGACGGCGCCGTCGCTGTAGGAGACGTTGTCCTGGCGCTTGATCTGGACATTGCCCTCCGCCTCGATGCGATCGATCTGGCGCGTCGCGCTGTCGAAGCGCACGGTCATGACGTCGGCGATCATCGTCCCCTGGCCGCTCTCGGAATCGACCTTGACGTTATCATGGAAGATCGCCACCTGCTTGTCGTAGTTGAGTTCCATGGGGCCGTCGCAGGTGATGATAAGCTTGCCCGCGCCGCCGAAGGGCTGTTCGAGCGCCTTGGGAGACGCCTCCGGCGACTCCCGAGGGGGCGCCGGCGCGGCCTTCTCCTGCTCCAGGGTCAGGATGACATCCTTTTCGAACTTCGCTATCTTGGCGTCCGGCTTGGCCTCGAGCCCCTTGCCCACCGCGGTCAAATTATCGCGCTTGACCTCGACCGTGTCATCGGTCGAGATGGCCCGGTCCGTCTGCGACCAGTCCAGCACGTCGGTGTTGAGCTGGAGGCCTCCGTCGGTCACGGCCCGGACGTTATCGGTCAGCCGCACGACCCCGGTCGCCTTATCGAAGTTGC
>JBLMXZ010000114.1:0-7539 GCA_050258015.1 Deltaproteobacteria bacterium | reverse complement strand
GGCGCGCGCGGGCGACGCGGTCCTGCTGTCGCCGATGTGCAAGAGCTTCGACATGTTCACGGATTACGAGCATCGCGGCCGGGTATTTAAGGAGCTTGTGGGACAGTTGAAGTGATCACAGAAGGCAGAGAGAAAGAACACCTTCTGACAAAATAATTTTGGGTTTGATTTTTCTGCCCCCTGTCCTCTGCCATCTGTCTTCTGGTACCAGCTCTTATGAGAACTCTGCGCATATCCATTTTCATCACCACCCTGGTGCTTGTCTGCATCGGCATCGTGATGATCTACAGCGCCAGCTCCATCACGTCGTGGCAGCGCACGGGGCAGAGCTCGGAGTTGTTGCGCAAGCAGGCCCTTTTCGTCGTCTTTGGGCTTCTGGGAATGTTCGCCGTCATGGCGATGGATTACCGCCACCTCAGGGATCACGCGAAGACGCTGTTCCTGGCGTCCCTGGTGCCCCTGTTCGTCGTTCTGCTGCCGGGCGTTGCGCATGAGGCCGGCGGAGCGAAACGCTGGCTGCACCTGGCGGGGTTCAATTTTCAGCCTTCGGAGCTCGTCAAGGTGACGCTTGTGGTGTATCTGGCGGATTTCATCACCCGCCGCGCCGGCCGCCTCAAGGATTTCTGGAAGGGATTCGCGCCGCCGATGGCCGTCCTGGGCGCGACGGTCATGCTGGTCCTGCTCCAGCCGGACCTGGGGACCGCCATCGCGCTCGTCGTCCTCGCTTTTACGATGCTCTTCGTGGCGGGCTGCCGCGTCCGGCATATTTTTTACAGCATCGCCGCCGCGCTGCCCTTTTTGTATTTCCTGATCTTCAGCGTTCCGTACCGGCGCGCGCGCATCCTGGTGTTCCTTAATCCCTGGCTTGACCCGAAGGGGAGCGGTTTTCAGATCATCCAGTCCCAGATCGCCCTGGGCACCGGGGGATGGCTGGGAATGGGGCTTGGGCAGGGCAAGCAAAAGCTCTTTTATCTGCCCGCCGCCCATACGGATTTCATCTTCTCCATCATCGGCGAAGAGCTGGGGGTCGTGGGGACGGGCTGTGTTATCCTCCTGTTCCTGTATCTCATCGTCAACATGGGGCGCGTGGCCTGGCAGGTTCGCGATCCGTTCGGCAAGATGATCTGCGTGGGGGTCCTGACGCTCATCGCTTTCTCCGCGGCCGTCAACATCGGGGTCTCCATGGGGGCGTTGCCGACCAAGGGCTTGCCCTTGCCCTTCATCAGCTACGGGGGGTCGTCGCTCATCTTTTACATGGCTGCCGTGGGGCTGCTGCTCAACGTCTCGCGGACGGAGGAGGCGGTTCTGTGATCTCAGCGTCACCCACGGGCGTCCTCGTCGTCGCAGGCGGCAGCGGCGGGCATATTTTCCCGGCGGTGGGGTTTCTCGAGCAGGCGGCGGCCCGCTGGGGCAGCGCGACGGCCCTTACCTTTGTGACACAAAAAGGCAAGGAGGCCCTGGCCGGCCAGGCGCCCGCCGCGTGCACGGTCGTGGGCGTGGAGGCCGGCCGGTCGGTCCGAGGCATCCTGAGACTTTTTTCAGCGGCGTGGCGTCTGACGGGCCGGCTGCGGCCTGCGTGGGTCGTCGGCTTCGGCGGCTATATGACCGTTCCTTTTTGTCTGGCGGCCCGGCTGCGCGGTTGCCGCGTTCTTTTGCACGAGCAGAACGTCGTCCCGGGCCGGGCGAACCGCTTTTTGAGTTTTTTCGCCGATATCCTTGCGGCGAGCTTTGAGGAGACGCGGGATCACGTGGCGCCGCTGGCGCGCAAAAAGGTCGTTCGCGCGCGTTTCCCTCTGCGGCGCCGGCTGGCGCCGGAGGATGCCGGCGCGGCGCGCCGTTCCTTCGGACTGGACCCGTCGCGTTTCACCCTGCTCGTCTTGGGCGGCAGCCAGGGCGCCAGGAAACTGAATGCGGCGGTGCCGCCGTCTGTGGAAAGAAGCGGCATCGGCGACCGCATCCAGGTCCTTCATCTGTGCGGCCGGGGGGAGGCGACCGCGGTCGCAGAGGCGTACGGCCGCCTGCGTGTTCCGAACCGCGTTTTGACTTTTTTTGAGGAGATGGAGCGTGTCTACAGCGCCGCGGACCTGGCCGTCAGCCGGGCGGGCAGCGGCGTGCTCCACGAATTGCTGCGCTTTGGCGTGCCGGCCATCCTGATCCCCTATCCGTACGCGGGCGGGCACCAGGCGGCTAACGCCGGGGTAGTGGGTCGCCTGGGGGCGGCGCTCGTCCTGGAGGAGGCGCGCCTGGAGCCCGGTACGCTTGGGCAGATGATGCGCATCCTGTGCACGGACGGGATGCGGCGTAAGACGATGAGAGCGCAGGCCGAGCGATGGTTCGCCGAAAGGACCGCCCCGGAGTTGACGGAGATCATGTCATGAGGAATATCATCTTATTGGGCGCTCTCTTGCTGGGAACGACGCCGGCAGCGGCCGAGGTAAGCTTCAAGGAGATGCCCAGCCGGCACTTCGAGATCTATTACGAGGCCCCGGTGGAAGAGAGCTTCGTCAATGAGGTCGTCGCCTTTGCCGAGAAGTATTACGAGGAGTTGACCGAGAAGCTGGGATTTGTCCGGTACAATTACTGGACGTGGGATGACCGGGCCAAGATATACATCTACGCCGACCAGGAAACGTATGTCCGGGAATCCGGTCAGCCGGCGTGGTCGGGCGGCGTGGCCGATTACCACGAGAAGGCGATCTGGACGTTCCCGCGCGATTCGGGTTTCTTCGATTCCCTGCTGCCGCACGAGATCGGCCATATCGTTTTCCGGGAGGTCATCGGCCACAACGCCGTGCCGCTCTGGCTGGAGGAGGGGGTGGCGTCCTACCTGGAGCCGGCGCGCCGTTTCGGGGCCAAGAAGATGGTCGCGGATGCGATTGAGGACGGGAGTTTCATCCCCTTGACCAAGCTCAATGGGATGAGCCCGCGCGGCTTGGGCAACAACAAACAGGTCGAGCTCTTTTACGCCGAATCGGTGGGCCTGCTTTCTTTCCTGATCGATGAGTTCGGCATCGACCGCTTCAATCAGATCTGCGATAAGATCAAGGAGGGCAAGTCCTTTGAGCGGGCCATCAAGCTCACCCTCTTCGGCGTCCAGAACCTGGACGATCTCGACAAGATGTGGCAGGATTCCTTGAAGAAGAAGGACAGCCTGACGCGCAGGACGATGCTATGACGCCCATCCCTTTTCGGCATATCCATTTCATCGGCATCGGCGGCATCGGTGTCAGCGGCCTGGCGCGGCTCGCGCTGAAGGCCGGGGTGCGCGTTTCAGGATCGGACGTTCGCGAGTCCGCCGTGACACAGGCGTTGCGCGCGGCGGGCGCCCAGGTCGTCCTCGGTCACCGCGGGCAGAACGTGGGGGACGCGGAGTGCGTCGTCTATTCTTCCGCCATCCGGCCGGATAATCCCGAGATGGTCGCCGCGCGCACGCGGCACCTGACCGTCAAGAAGCGCGCCGAGTTCCTGTGCGATCTCATGGAGGAGAAGACCGTCGTGGCGGTGGCCGGCGCCCACGGCAAGACGACGACCTCATCGCTGGCGGCCAAGCTTCTGACGGCGGCGGGGCTGTGCCCGACGGTCGCGGTCGGAGGCATCCTGCGCGAAGAAGGGGATAACGCGCACTGCGGGGAAAGCCGTTTCTTCGTGGCGGAGGCGGACGAGAGCGACGGGACCTTCCTGTGCTACACGCCGACGTATTCGCTCGTCACGAATATCGACCAGGAGCACATGGACCATTACAAGACCTATGATAATCTGTTGTGCGCCTTTGCGGCTTATCTGAAGCAGACAGCGGCCGGCGGGTGCGTGATCGCCTGCGCCGATGACGCGGCCCTCGCGGATCTGGCGTCCGCCAACGCCCCGCGCCTGGTGACCTACGGTTTTTCGCCGCGGGCGGACGTGTTCATCGAAAAGTTCGCGGCGGACGAACGGACGATCCGTTTTTCCTGCAGCCGCCGCGGCCGCTCCCTGGGCGCTTTTACGCTCTCCCTGTGCGGCCGGCATAACGCCTTGAACGCGGCGGCCGTCATCGCCCTGGGGCTGGAGCTGGACCTCGATCCCCGGACGATCCGCGAGGCCCTCGCTTCTTTCCGGGGCGTCGAGCGCCGTTTCGAGGTCCGCCACGAGGACAGGGACGTCATGATCGTGGACGACTACGGCCACCATCCGACGGAGATCGTCGCGACCCTGGCGGGCGCCCGCGAGCGCATCCCCGGGCGTCTCGTCGTCGTCTTTCAGCCGCACCGCTACACGCGCACCCAGGCGCTCTTTGACCGTTTCGCGAAGAGCTTCTCGCACTGCGACCATCTTCTCGTCACCGATATCTATGCCGCCAACGAGGACCCCATCGAGGGCGTGACGGCCGAGAATCTCGTGGAGCGCATCCGCGCGAACGCGGCGTGTCCGGTCAGCTACGCCCCGCGCCCCGACCTGGTCGGGCGCGTCCGGGCGGTGGTGCGGCCGGGTGATTGCGTTCTCTTTCTCGGCGCCGGAGACATCACGAAGGCCAGCCATGAATTCGCAGCGTTCTATAAAAAATAGGCTCCGGCGCGACGTGCCGCTCGCCGCGCGCAGCTACTTGCGTATCGGCGGATACGCGCGCTGGTGGCTGGAGCCCGCGGACGGGCGGGCGCTTGCCGCTTTCCTGCGGCGCCGCGACGCGGTCCGGGCCCTTTTTGTTCTGGGCGCCGGCAGCAACGTCCTTTTTGACGACGGGCGCATCGACAAAGTGTTCGTGAGCCTGTCGCGTCCCGCCTTCACGGGCATTCGCGTGCGGGGCCGCTGCGTGACCGCCGGCGCGGGCGTGCGCCTGGGGCGGTTGATCTCGGCGCTCACCCGCCATGATTTGGGCGGTCATGAGTTTCTCGCCGGCATCCCGGGAACGCTCGGCGGCGCCCTTGCGATGAACGCGGGCGCGCGCACGATGCCCGGGGACCCCGCCACGTATCGGGAGATCGGGGATATCGTCGTCAGCGTCGACGTTATGGACGCGGGCGGACGGCGGCGGACCCTTGCGGCGCGGGAGATGGAGTTCGGCTACCGCGCGACCTCATTGAAGGGAGCGATCGTCACCGGCGCGACCCTGCGTCTGCATGCGGCCCGCCGGCAGGAAGTGACGCGGAGGATCGGCCAGATCATCGGCTGGCGTTTTGCGCACCAGGACTGGCTTTACCCGAGCGCCGGCAGCTTCTTCAAGAACCCGCCGGGGGACAGAGCCGGCCGGCTCATCGATCTTTGCGGTCTTAAAGGGCACGCGGTCGGCGGCGCGCAGGTGAGCCCGCGCCACGCGAATTTTATCATCAACACGGGCGGGGCCCGCTGCGCCGATGTGATAAAGCTCATGGAAATCATCCAGGAAAAAGTGTATAATCACTTCCGAGTTCACTTGGAACCCGAGGTGGTCATTGTCCGCGCGCAATAAAACGGTCGGTGTGGCGATGGGGGGGCTGTCGTCGGAGAGGGAGGTATCCCTGCGCTCCGGCCGCGCGGTCGTGGACGCCCTGCGGCAGGCCGGCTGGCAGGCGCTGCCTCTGGAGGTGGACCGGGAGACTGCGGAGGAGGTGGCGCGGCTCATCGATGCTGCGTCCGCCGACGTCGTGTTCGTGGCCATGCACGGCGGTTTCGGAGAGGACGGCCGGCTGCAGAAGGTCCTGACGGACCTGGGTGTGCCGTTCACGGGACCGGCCGAGAAGGCGAGCCGTCTGGCCATGGATAAGGCCGCCAGCCGCGCCCTTTTCGAAAAGGAAGGCCTGTGCGTGCCGGCTACCCGCGTCATCCGCCGCGGCCGGCGCATGATGTCCCTGCTGCACGACCTGAGATATCCGGTCGTCGTCAAACCGGCCTGCCAGGGGTCGAGCATCGGCGTGACGCGCGTGACCGCGGGCGGGGAGTTGTCCGCCGCCGTGATGGAGGCGCAGCGCCATGACGACATCATCCTTGTGGAGGAGTTCATCGAGGGGCAGGAGGTGACGGTCTCGGTCCTCGACGGGGCGGCCCTGCCGGTCGTCGCCGTCGTCCCGCCCCGCGGCTTTTTTGATTTCCGCGCCAAGTACGAAAAGGGATTGACGCAGTACCTTGTTCCCGCGCCGCTCGACGCCGCCGTCGCGGCCCGGGCCCAGCGCGACGCCGTCCGCGCCTACGACGCGCTCGGGTGCCGCCATCTGGCCCGCGTCGACATGATCATCGACGTCGCAGGCCGTCCGGTGATCCTTGAGGTCAACACGGTCCCGGGCTTCACCGAGACGAGCCTTTTTCCCAAGGCGGCGCAGGCCGCCGGCATGGCGTTCCCCGTCCTGTGCGACACGATCGTACGGATGGCCCTGAACGCCGGGGCCGGGACGCTGGCAACGCCGGTGAAATGATCGGGCATCCGTTTTTCTAACCGACAGGAGAAAGCAGCTATAATGGCACGACGCAAAAAAACAGCAAAGACGACGCCGGTCTTCTGGCTGGTCGTCGTGCCCCTTGCGGCTCTGGCGGTCTCCGGGTTGGCGATCTACAAAGGGATCCATTATTACCTGACCTCCTCGGCGTACTTCCGCGTGCACGCGGTGACCGCGGTCGGCGTGGAAGACGAGCGTTACGTTCAGATGATCCGGGACGAGCTGATCGGGGCGAATATCTTCAAGGTGGACGTCGTCGAGCTTGCCCGCCGCATCCGCCGCAAGTTCCCCACGTTCTACGAAGTGCATGTCCGCCGGATTCTGCCGTCGGAACTGCGGATAGAGGCCCAGGAGCGCGTGCCGGTGGCCGTGATCGTGCAGGGCCGGCCTTTTATTTTTGACGCCGAGGGCGTGGCCCTGGCCGCCGTCGATTCTTCGCAGGCCGTGGCCTTGCCGCGCGTCGAGGGCGTCGCCGACCGTCTGCCGAAGATCCGCACGGGGCTCCAGTACGGGTCCGCGAATCTGCGGCGCGCGCTCACCCTGGCATCCGCGCTCGACCGGCGGGGCGATATCCTGACGAATCTGATGCCGGCGGGCGCGCAGGAGGTGTCCCGCATCGCCGTCGGCGCCAACGGACAGCTCTCTTTTTATCTCGGCAGGGACCTTGAGGTAAAGATGCGGGACCGGCGGTTTGAGGAACAACTCGACCTTCTGTTGTTGATCCTGCGCAATCTGGGCGGAGAGATAACGACGGTCGCTTACGTGGATCTAAGGCCCAAGGAGCCTGTCGTCGGGACGAAGGCCGGAGGCGCGCGCCGATGAAAAACGAGCGGACAGCACGCAGGTCGGGGGCCAGCCATGTCTTTGCGCTGGATATCGGCTCCAAGAACGTTCGGCTCGCCGCCGCCCCGAAGAACGCGGCCGATCCGGCGGCCGACCTGCTCATAGAGACCGTTCCTTCCCGCGGGATCTTCAAGGGGGTGGTCAACGATCTGGCCGCGCTGTCGGACGTCGTGGCCCAGGCGGCGCAGGCAATGGAAAAACGCCTCGGCCAGAAGGTCTGCGAGGTCACCGTTGCCATCAACGGCAATTATATCGTGGCGCGCCGCAGCCGCAGCGCGATGGCGCTCTCGGAGAGAGGCACGCGCTCCATCAC
>JBLMXZ010000113.1:0-5160 GCA_050258015.1 Deltaproteobacteria bacterium | reverse complement strand
CCGCAAGAGCAAGGTCGACAAGACTTTGTTCGCGAAACCGCTTGAGCCCGGGGTCTCTTTCGGGGAGTTCCTTGATGCACTGCCCAACATCTTAAAGGCCAGAGAGTTAAGGGAGATCGTCCGGGCGATCGGCGACGCGCGCAAGGCGGAGAAACCCGTTATCCTGATGATGGGGGCGCATGTCATCAAGTGCGGGCTTTCTCCGCTGGTGATCGATCTGATCCGGCGGCGGATAGTGACCTGTGTGGCGATGAACGGCGCGGGGGTGATCCATGATTTTGAGATAGCCCTGGACGGGCGGACCTCCGAAGACGTGGCCGCCGCGCTGAAGGACGGCAGCTTCGGCATGGCGCGCGAGACGGCGGGCTTTATCAACGGCGCCGTGAAAAAGGGGGCGGCCCGCGGGCAGGGTTTCGGCGAGGCCATGGGGGAGGCCATCGCCCGGGAACGGCTGCGCTTCAAGGAATTGAGCATTGCCTACGCCTGCCGCAAAAGAGGCATCCCTTTGACCGTCCATGTCGCCATCGGAACGGATATCGTGCATCAGCATCCGGATTTTTCGGGCGCCGATACCGGCGCGGCGTCGGCGCAGGATTTCCGTCTTTTGGTGCGCGAGGTCGCGCGCCTGAACCGCGGCGGCGTGGTCCTGAATTTCGGCTCGGCCGTTCTGATGCCGGAGGTCTTTTTGAAGGCCTTGAGCGTGGCGCGCAACCTGACGAAGAGGGTCGCCGGCTTCACGACCGCCAACTTCGACATGAACGTTCATTACAGGCCTCACCAGAATATCGTGACGCGCCCGGTCCTGGATTCGGGCCGCGGCTATTACATCGTGGGCCATCATGAGATCATGCTGCCGTTGCTGCGCCAGGCGGTGCTCGAGAGAGGCGGGAGGGCGCGATGACCACACAGGGCATCGACAGGATACTGGGGCGGTTCCCTCGGACCCGCGTCCTGGTCGTGGGCGACATACTGCTTGATGAATTTATCTGGGGCAAGGCGGAGCGTATCTCTCCGGAAGCGCCGGTGCCCGTCGTCTGGGCGCAGGAGCGTTCGTATATGCCCGGCGGCGCCTCGAACGTCGCCAACAATATCGCCGCCCTCAAGGGGCAGGTGGTCCTGTGCGGCGTGGTGGGGGAGGATGGCAACGCCGAGACGCTGTGCAGCGCCCTGCGCGCGCGCGGGGTGGACACCGACGGCGTCCTGGCGGACGCCGAGCGGCCCACGACGGTCAAGACGCGCATCGTCGCCCAGCACCAGCAGGTCGTGCGGGTCGATTGGGAGAAGACGCATCCCCTGGCACCCGCCGGCGCCCGCCGGCTCCTGGGGGCCGTCGAGCGCAACATCGAGGCGTGCGACGCGGTCATCATCGAGGATTACGGCAAGGGCGTCGTCACGCCTTTTGTCCTAAAGAGCGTCATCGGCCTGGCCCGGCGCCGCCGCAAGATCATCACCGTCGACCCCAAGGTCGAGCACTTCGCGTATTACAAAGGCATCACGGCCATGACGCCCAACGAGAAGGAGGCGGCCGCGGGCGCCGGTATCGGGATCAAGACCGATGCCGACGTCGACCGCGTCGGCCGGGCGCTCCTCAAGAAGAGCGGCGCCAAAGGCGTTCTGGTGACGCTCGGTGAAAAAGGCATGAAACTTTTCGCCGGCGGCCGGATCACGCACATTCCCACCATGGCCCAGGAGGTCTTCGACGTTTCGGGCGCCGGCGACACGGTCATCGCGGTATTCACGCTTGCCCTGGCCGCGCGCGTCCGCATGGAAGAGGCCGCCCGTCTTGCCAATGCGGCGGCCGGCATCGTCGTGGGCAAGGTCGGCGTGGCGGTCGTCACCCCCGGCGAGCTGCGGGGCGTGGGACCGCGCCTCAAGAAGGGGGCCCTATGAAGGCCGTCGGCGTTATTCCCGCGCGCTACTCCTCGGTCCGGTTCGAGGGCAAGGTGCTGGCCGACATCCTGGGCAAGCCGATGATCCAGCATGTCTGGGAGAGCGCCAGGAAGGCGAAGACGATCGACGACCTCATCGTCGCCTGCGACGACGAGAGGATCATGAGCGCGGTCAAGGGGTTCGGCGGCCGCGCCGTCATGACGGCCAAGGGGCACGGCAGCGGCACCGAGCGCGTCACCGAGGTCGTGGCGGACCTCGACGTCAAAGTCGTCGTCAATATCCAGGCGGACGAGCCCCTCATCCATCCGACGATGATCGACGACGTGGTGTATCCG
Organism: Deltaproteobacteria bacterium; assembly: GCA_050258015.1. GTDB lineage: Bacteria > Omnitrophota > Gorgyraeia > Velamenicoccales > Velamenicoccaceae > JBLMXZ01. Next base: position 2,935 of record JBLMXZ010000113.1, on the reverse strand, counting down.
CTGTTGAACGACAACGGGCTGGTCGTGGCCACGCTGATGAAGCGCATCGAGCACGAAGAGGAGATCGGGGACCCCAACGTCGTTAAGGTCGTGGCGGGGAAAAAGGGCATGGCCCTTTACTTTTCGCGCTGCCCCATCCCGTTCGTGCGCGACGACGAACCCGGCATGCGCGTTCATTACAAGCATATCGGGCTCTATGCGTATACCAAGGAATTTCTCTTTACGTACAAGAAATTGAGCCCCACCAGGCTCGAGGGGCTCGAGAAGCTCGAGCAGCTGCGTATCCTCGAGAACGGTTACCCCATCCGCGTGATGGAGACAAAGCACGAGACGATAGGCGTGGACACGCGCGAGGACCTCGTCCGCGTCTGCGCCCTGATGAATATCAGGAACAAGGCGAAAGAGGGCGCATGAAGCGGCCGCGCGCGCTCAAGATCGGTGATGTGGCGCTGGGGTCGGGCCGTCCTTTCGTCCTGATCGCGGGTCCCTGCGTGATCGAGAGCGCCGACAGCGCCTGGACGCACGCCAAGCGTCTCAAGGAGATCTGCGCCCGCGCCGGCGTTCCGTTCATCTTTAAGTCGAGCTACGACAAGGCCAACAGGACCTCGTTGAGGGGTTTCCGCGGGCCCGGCGCGGCGAAGGGTTTGAAGATCCTGGCCCGCATCAGGAAAGAGCTGTCCGTGCCGGTGTTGAGCGACGTCCACACGGTCGAGGAAGCGGCCGCCGCCGGCGAGGTGCTTGACGTTCTTCAGATTCCCGCTTTTTTGTGCCGCCAGACCGATCTGCTCGTGGCGGCGGCCAAGACCCAAAAGGCGGTCAACATCAAAAAGGGGCAGTTCATGGCGCCGTGGGACATGGCCGAGGCCGTTCGTAAGGTCGCCGAAAGCGGCAACGGGGGCGTCCTGTTGACAGAGCGGGGAACGTCGTTCGGATACAACAACCTCGTCGTGGATTTTCGTGGCTTGGCGGTGATGCGGGAGCTGGGGGTCCCGGTCGTTTTTGACGCGACCCACAGCGTGCAGCTGCCGGGCGGCCGGGGCCGCGCGAGCGGCGGGGAGAGGCGCCACGCCGCGGGCCTGGCGCGCGCGGCGCTCGCCTTCGGCGTCGACGGCATCTTCGTCGAGGTCCACGAGGACCCCGACGCGGCGCCGTGCGACGGGCCGAACATGATCTCCCTTAAGGAATTGGAAGCGGCGCTTCCCGTCCTCAAGGCCCTTGACGCGCTGGCTCCCGGGAAAGAGGCATCATGACGCACGTGGCGCAGGCCAAAAAGGTCCTGCAGATGGAAGCGGCCGCGGTGACGCGCATGGCGCGTCGGCTGGGCCGCGAGTTCGACGCCGCCATCGATATCCTGTATAAGTGCACCGGCCGGGTCATCGTCTCGGGGATGGGCAAGGGCGGCATCATCGGCCGCAAGATAAGCGCGACCCTGGCCTCCACCGGTACGCCGAGCCTTTTCCTGCATTCGGCGGAGGCGATCCATGGAGACCTGGGGCGGGTGACCAAAGAGGATGTGCTCCTCGTCATCTCCAATTCCGGCGAGACCGAAGAGGTGATCCGGCTCCTGCCCCTCATCAAGAAGATCGGCGCCCGGCTCATCTGCCTGACGGGTTCGGCGGATTCGACGCTCGCGCGTTACAGCGACGTCGTCCTCGACGTCTCGGTGACCAAGGAGGCGTGCCCCCTGAACCTCGCCCCGACATCGAGCACGACGGTGGCCCTGGCGATGGGCGACGCGCTCGCGGTGTGCCTTCTGGAGAAAAAGGGCTTCAAGGAGAAGGACTTCGCTTTTTATCATCCCGGCGGGGCGCTGGGCAAGAAGCTGCTGCTGAAGGTGGGGGATATCATGCGTCACGGCGCGGCCAACTGCGTCGTGCGCGAGAAAGAGTGCGTTCGCGACGTTTTGGTCAGCATCACCGAGGCCCGGGCCGGCGCCGCCAGCGTCGTCGACGCGCGGGGACGCCTGACGGGGATATTCACCGACGGCGACCTGAGGAGGCACCTGAAGACGGACAACGCCCTTTTGTCCTGTCCGGTCAAGGACGTCATGACCAGAAAGCCGACGACGATAGACAAAGAGTGTCTTGCCAGCGAGGCGTTGCGCCTGCTCAAAGAGAGGCGCATCGATGAGCTTCCGGTCGTGGACGCGCACGATCGTCCTATCGGGATGCTCGACGTTCAGGACCTCCTCAAGGCAGGGATCGTATAACATTTATGGGAACAGTCTCACCCGCCTTACGCGCCCGCTTCAGGAAGATCCGATTGCTCCTTTTGGATGTCGACGGGGTCCTGACCGACGGCCGCATCGTTTACGACGCGGACGGGTCCGATTCCCGATTTTACGACGTCCACGACGGGCTGGGCGTCTATCTCTTGGGGAAGATGGGCATCAGGACCGTGCTCATCACGGCCAAAGGATCGCGCTGTCTCACGCCCCGCGCCCGGGACATGCGCGTGGCGGCGGTCTATTGCGCCGACAAATACAGGCTCCCCAAAAAGGAGCTCTTCGGCAGGATCCTGGCCCGGTTCCGGCTGGAGGCCGAAGAGATATGTTTCATGGGCGACGATTTCGTGGACCTGGCGGTGATGCGCCGGGCGGGCGTGGCCGTGGCGCCCAGCAATGCCGTGGCCGAGGTCAAGAGGCTGGCTGATTACGTGACACGCCGTGCGGGAGGCCGCGGGGCGGTGCGCGAGGTGACGGACCTGATCCTGCGGTGCCAGGGGCTCTGGAAACGGGCCATCAAGATATATGAATAAACGACTCTATTTCGTTATGGCGGCCGTTCTCTTCGCGTGTGCGCCCGTCGCGGCGCAGGGCGAGGTCCCGGTGTCCTCCGACCCTCAGCAGATGGAGGATTTCAATCTCACCGGCTACGGCAGCAACGGCAAAAAGACGTGGGAGGTGGCCGGCGCCTCCATGGATATGATGGATAAC
>JBLMXZ010000112.1:0-16710 GCA_050258015.1 Deltaproteobacteria bacterium | reverse complement strand
TACTGCTTGATCTCCTTGACGCGCCCCAGGTACTGCTTGAGCATCTGGTCGTTGAAGTCTTCGGGAACGGCTGGCCGTTTCTTCAGGATCTTGTGCACGGCATACCCCTTATAAAGCGGAGTCGGACCGTAAAAAGACCCCGCCTCCCTGCCCAGCATGGCGTCCAGGTCTTTGCGGGGGATCTTCCAGGCGTCCATCAGCCACTCGAAAGAGACGAAACCCGTCGTCTTGACATAGTCCTTGCTCTTCTCGTTCTTCTTGAATTCCCTGTCCCAAAGCGCGGGCTTCCTGGTGACGCGCTCAAAAAATGCCTGGGCGTCCCCGAGGGCGTCAAAACGGACCAGCTGGAGCTCAAGGGAATCGTACTCCGTGATATACTTGGCCAGCGCCTCCTCGCGGGTGACGGCGGGGTCGAAGCTCGCGCGGACCTCGTCCCGGAGCATCTTGAGCTGGATGAGGTGTTTCAGCTGGTTTTCGAAGAGCTCCGCCGGCTCCCCCACGCGCGCGCGCACCCAATCCTCGAACGCCTGCGGGTCCTTTTTCCGGTCGAAGGTCACCTTCTCGGCCTTCAGGACCTTGTCCAGCTCCTCGTCGACCTTCTCCTGGGGGACTTCCAGCCCCCGCCGGAAGGCCTCATACGAAAGGATGAGATCCTCCCACGTGCGCTCTTCCAGCTCCTCGGGGGTCCGCACCTCCCGCCCCCAGCTGGCGCCGAAGACCTGGGCCGCGGCCCGGGCAAAGAGATAATTATCCATGGAAACGTCCACGTCGAAGATGCGGCCGGCGACCTTGGGCCTCTCGATCTGGATGACGCCCTCCCCCGCGCCGGCCTCCGGCGCCGTCGTCTCCGGGAACGCGCGCCCCCCTATCCCCGCCGACAGGAAACAAAAGAAAAAAACCAGGGATCCCCTAAAACCGCCCGGCATGGCCGTCCTCCCTTAAAAGTTTTCCGATGATACGCAAGGTATACCCTTCGCCGATGAGACGCACGATCATCAACAGGCGCTCCTTGGCGACCGCCGCGTCATAAAGCCGCACGCGACGCCGGCGGGCCACGATGTCCAACAACCCCATGTCCGTATAGTTGTTGATCGCCGCGTAGGAGACGTTCGTCAAAAGCGCCAACTCTTTGGCGCAGATGAGTTTTTTGTGGTTGCGCTGGGAAACGGTCATATCGTCCTAAACGTCCTTTCGTGCGCGCCCGGCGGCGCGGGACTCAACCGACGAGCTTCTTGCGGATGAGCCGCAGCGGATAGCCGTCGTCCTTCATGCGCGCGATCACCCGCAGCTTCTCCTTCACTTCCTCGGCCTGATAGAAGCGCTTGTTGCCCTTCTTGACGACAAGACGGAAAAAACCGAGGTTCGTGTAATGGTTGAGGGTCGGATACGACAGGCCGAAACGCTGGGCCACATCCTTGGCGCAGATAAGGTTCTTCGGGACGGGAGCGAACATGGGATCCTTTGCCGCCGGAGTGCTGTGCTCCGAAACAAGATATATACAGTACTTAAAGTAATTACTTTAAGTACTATAGTCAATATTATTACGGTATATGCGCTATTTGTCAAGCGGAATCTGCGGGGGCGCGGGAAAGGGACGTCCGTCGGGGCGGAAAGCTAGGAGGCCTGGTCTGCCGGTGGGGACGCGGGGGCCTGCGCCGCGCCGTTGCCGTCAGGCGGAACCGGCCGGTTCTCGAGGCGGGCGACGGCCTCCTCCAGCCTGTCGAGACGCTCGGTCAGAGCGTCCAGGCGCTGGCCGATCTCCTGGCGCAGCTTCTGGAACTTGATGGCGACATAGGTATCGACGCTGACGGGCCGATAGGTGCCGTCGACCTTCTCTATGGGCCTGTCCTCCTCGACATCGAAGCGCAGGCCGCCGACGGTCTTGATCACGCGGTTAGACTGGTACGTCGCCGTGTCCTGCGCCTCCGGCGGATTCTCGTCCGCGGGAGAAGCGAACACGGGCGCATGGAGGAAAAGAAAGAGGGCCGCGATGACAAGGATGCGCGTGCGGTATCCTTTCATGCGGCCCTGCCTCCTGCCCCCTGCGGGGACCTTGTCCCCTAGCGGGGACCTTGTCCCCTAGCGGGGACCTTGTCCCCTGGCGGGGACTAAGCCCCCTGACGGGAAAGGATCAAACGCGGGATATAAAGACCAGGACGCCGACGATCAGAACGACGATGCCCATCGCCCGGTGCTTGTTATCCGAAAGGGCGAACCACGGGTGGGCCTTGATCTTGGCGGCCGGCGTTAAAAAGAGATAAACGGCCTTGGCGATGCCGCCCAGGCCCAACAGGACGATAAGCCACGACAGGGCGCTCGCCGAAGCGCTGAACAAAAGAAAGATGCCCAGGAAAAGGGGCGCCAGCCCGAGCAGGCGCGGCTCCTTGGCGGCAAGCAGTTTCTGCGCCAGCTTGATGAGCTTCTTCGGGGATAAGATAAGCATGATGCCTTCGACGATGAAGATGAGACTGAACAAGAACAGATAGAATCCCGCCATAGCCCCTCCTCTTCTTTTACCGTTGATATGTCCCCATCAACACGGCCTTGCCCAGAAGGTGCGGCTGCAACGCCTTCACGACCTCTTCCTTGCGGACAGGACGCTCCAGAGACAGGCGCGCGTCAAGCGCGTAAAGCGTGAAGTAGTAACGGTGCGGCTTGCCCGGCGGGGGACACGGTCCGCCGTAACCGACGCGCCCGAAATCCGTCATCCCCTGCCGCGTTCCATCCCCCCATCTTTCGGAGGCAGGCGCCCCCGGCGCCAGCTCCCGCACATCGGCGGGGATATTGTAAACGACCCAATGCACCCAGGTGCCGGCGGGCGCGTCCGGATCGTCGCATATCAGAACGAAGCTCTCGACCCCTTCCGGGACGTCCTTCCAGGCCAGCTGCGGCGAGATATCGCTCCCTTCGCACGTGAAGGCGTCCGGGATCGGCATGTCCTGTTTGATGTCCCGGCTCGTCAGTTCCATGGCCGTCGCACTCCCCGCCGCCCATCCCAGAACGAGCAGCGCCGCTGCCGTCCTCCTCGCCCGTTTCATGACGTCATTCTACCATAAATCCCGCTGTTGCAAGCAAGACTTTAAGGACCTGCCCCCGGACCCATGGATGAACCAAAGCAGAAACCCGCGCTTATCTTGTCTTTGATCTTTCTGCGGTCCATCGACCCCGGCCGACGGACATCTTTTATCCTTCCAGCTTCCAGATAAGGCGGCGGTACTCCTCCACCATCCGGTGCGTGTTGAACGTGCCCGCCTGCGCCAGGCAATCGATCATCTTGTCCATCCAGGCCTCGGGATAACCGGCCGCGGCCCGCGCCTTGCCGTAATACAGGGACATCGCGTCCTCGAGCGTCGCGTAGAGCGCCCGGGAATCCTCATCCAGGCGCAGATCGAGCTTGTCCGTGAAGCTCTTGCCGCTGTCCTCGTATCCGAAGAACCAACCCACCCCCGGGTCCGCCTCGATGACCCAGCCGTCCCGGGTGCTCATCTGCAAGACGCCGTTAGCCAGCGCCTTCATCCCGCTCGTACCCGAGGCCTCATAGGGGGGCAGCGGATTGTTGAGCCAGATGTCCGCGCCGCAGACAAGGACGCGGGCGATAGACGTCTCGTAATTCTCGAGCATGATGATCCTGAGCTTGTCCTCGGCGTCCTCGGCGCTATCGATCGTATTCATGATCTCGTTTATATAGGTAAAGGCCAGGCTGTCGTTCGGGTGGGCCTTGCCCGCATAGAGGATCTGCAGGGGCCCCACGCGCCGGGTCAACTCCTTGAGACGCTCCAGATCCTGGAAAAGCAGGCTCGGCCGCTTGTAGGCCGCGATGCGCCGGGCCCAGGCGACGGTCAGGACGTCCGGCCGGATGCGCCAGTTCTTCAGCAGATCTGCCAGGTTTTCTTTGTTCTTCAGATGGGCCTGCCAGAGCGCCGCCCTGAATCCGGCGTCGCTCTTGAGTTCGGCCACGCGGCTCAAAAGCCTCGGATCGCGGCGGACATCCCCCAGACGGGATGCGAAAGCGTCGAGCGCCTTTTGGACCGGATCCGAAACCCATGTCGGAAAGTGGATGCCGTTGGTCACGCTCTGGATGCGCGCGGCATAGGCGGGGAACTGCAGGCGCGTCACCTCGCCGTGTTTCTGCGAGACGGCGTTGATGGCGCGCGAGGCGTTCATGGCCAACAGCGTCAGGTTAAGGACCTCCCCCCTGTCCCCCTCGGCCCCGTAACGGCGGGCGACATCGGCGTCCTCGGGCGTCAGGGTCCTGTCGATCTCGCTCATCGCGAAGCGGTCGTGTCCGGCCGGCACCGGCGTATGGCACGTGTAGGCGAACCGCTGACGCATCGCCTCTTCGCTGCCGCGGCCCTCCTGCCGGGTCTTGGCGACAAAAGCGAAAGCGGCGTGCCCCTCGTTCATATGGAAGAGCGCCGCGGGATACCCCAGCACCTCCAGCGCCTTGACGCCCCCCATCCCGAGGAGAACGCGCTGAATCAGCTTGCCGTGGACATCGTCGCTGCGATAAAGCTGGTCGGTATACGAACGGGCGACGCCGTCGTTCTCCTCGACGTTGGAATCAAGCAGGATGAGCGGCACGGCGTAATCCCTGCCGGACCCGTACACGTAATACTTCCATAAGCGCAGGGTCACGGTGCGCTCCCTGAGGACGACCGTCACCCTGTCCTCGAGAGGGATGAGCCCCGGAAAGGTCCAGGGGTCCCAGCGCATCTCGTCCGGCAGTTGGCCGTATTTGAACCAGAACCGCTGACGGAAATACCCCTTGTTCCACAGGATGCCCACCGCGACGAAAGGAAGCCGCAGGTCGGCGGCGGTCTTGACGGTGTCTCCGGCCAGGACCCCCAGGCCGCCGCTGTAGATAGGCAGGTCCAGGAGCGTGCCGTTCACGTTCTTGAGGGAAAAGAGATAATCGCGGACGCGGTCGTTGGAGATGATCTCGTTCTCGCAGATGACATTGTCGGCGCGGACGCTGCGGCGGGTCCCGAAGACATTGTAAGAGTTCGTCGCCAGGCCGTACTCCATGGAAAAATACGCGACCGGTTTCTTCTCGGCCGAACGCAAGGCCCGCTCGCCTTCGAGGATGCCCTCAACGGGAAAACCGAAATACTCCGACCCGTTGACGTCAACGGCATAACGCTCGGCATACTGCGCGATGCGGACCAGCTCGCACAGGGGGCTTGAAGGCGCGCTCATGTCCCGCTCCTTTCCACGATCCGGACGTTCTCGAGCCGTCCTTCGGCGTTCAGTTCCAGGTAAACTTTGGGCCCCTCGAAAAAGGCGACCGGGTAGCGATAGAGCAGGACGCTGCCGCGCTCGAGGACCGGCTCCCCATAACGCTCGATAAGGGCGCGGCGGGACACGCCCGGCTGCAACGCTTGCTTCCGGACGTCCCGCAGCAGCTCATCGAAAAGAACGCTCCGGGACGCGACGCGGGCCTTCAGGGCGTCCTGCTCCGCGCCCAGGTCCATGAGCGTGTGCAACGGCTGGCTGCAGCCGGCCGCGAAGACAAGAACGCACAAGACCGAAGGGGAAAATGCCCGGCGCAGGATCATGAAGAAGGGATCCCCTTACGCCGGCGCCTGAGGGCCGCGCGGATAAACTCCCTGAAAAGGGGATGCGCTTTGTCGGGTTTCGATTTGAACTCGGGGTGGAACTGGACGGCCACGAACCAGGGATGGTCCTTGACCTCCACGATCTCAACAAGCCGGCCGTTCGGGGACAGGCCCGTCAAACGCAGCCCCCTGCGTTCCATCATCCGGCGATATCGCATATTGAACTCGTAGCGGTGGCGGTGCCGCTCCGAAATAAGCCTTCGACGGTAGGCCGCGGCCGCGTGGCTGCGGGCCGCGAGCCTGCAGGGATAGGCGCCCAGGCGCATCGACGCCCCCTTGACCTTAACGTGCTCCTGCTCTTCCAGAAGGCTGATGACCGGATGCGGCGTGCGGCCGCTGAATTCGGTGGAATTGGCGCCCTTGAGGCCGCAGGCGTTGCGGGCGAACTCGATCACGGCCGTCTGCATCCCCAGGCATATCCCAAAGTAGGGCACATGCCGGGTTCGGGCGTAGCGGATGGCCTCGATCTTCCCCTCGATGCCGCGGTAACCGAAGCCGCCCGGGACCAGGATGCCGTCGACCTCCCCGAAGAGACGCGGCGCGTGCGCCGCCGTCACGTCTTCCGAATCGACCCGCACGATCTCTACGCGCACCTTATTGGCGATGCCGCCATGGATGAGCGCTTCATAAATGGACTTATACGCGTCCTGGAGCGTGATGTATTTGCCCACGACCGCGATGCGGCAGGAGCCGTCCGGGACGGTGACGATGTCCACCACGTTCTCCTTCCAGGCCTTCAGCATGCTCTTGCCGCTGTTGAGCTGCAGGACGTTGAGGATCAGATCGTCGAGGCCGTCCTCCTTGAAATTCAGGGGGACCTGATAGATGTGCTTGACGTCGAGCGCCTCGACGACCGCCTCCTCGGAGACGTTGCAGAAAAGGGCTATCTTCTGCTTGACGTCGGGCTCCAGCGGTTTCTCCGAACGGCACAGGAGGACCTCCGGCTGGATACCGATCTCGCGCAGCTTGCCCACGCTGTGTTGGGTGGGCTTAGTCTTGATCTCCTGCGCCGAACGGATAAAAGGAACGAGCGTCAGATGGATATTGATCGCGTTCGAGGGGCCGAGCTCCTGCTTGAGCTGCCGGATGGCCTCCAGAAAGGGGAGGCTCTCGATGTCGCCGACCGTGCCGCCGATCTCCACGATCACGATGTCCGGCCGGCCGTTATGGCCGACCCGGCGGATCCGCTGTTTGATCTCGTCGGTGATGTGGGGCACGACCTGGACGGTCTTGCCCAGATAATCCCCGCGCCGCTCCTTGTCGATGACCGAAAAATAGACCTTCCCGGTCGTGATATTGTTGTCGCGGGTGAGCGCCACGCGCGTAAAACGCTCGTAGTGGCCGAGGTCCAGGTCCGTCTCCGCGCCGTCGTCCGTCACGTAGACCTCCCCGTGCTGGAACGGGTTCATCGTCCCGGGGTCGACGTTGATGTACGGATCGCATTTGACGAGCGCCACCTGGAACCCGCGCGCCTCAAGGATCTTGCCTATGGAAGCGCAGGCGATGCCCTTACCGAGGCTCGAAACGACCCCTCCTGTCACGAAGATGTATTTAGTCATGGCTTCCTCTCGCCGACGGCCGCACGATCATGCCGCCGTCATTCTCGTGCGTCCTAAAAACTGACACGGGTACCGCATGGTTTTCGCGGTACCCGGGGTGATAGAAATAGCTGCTGCCATAGCGTCTTATCGAAGTCCGTATTACTTTAACACGTCCGCCCCGTCCCGTCAAGGAAACGGATGCCGCACGCCCCCTCCTAGAACACCTGCGTCATTCCATCCGTCGCCGCCGCGACATCCCGCCCCGTCTCCCAGGCCAGGCGCCGCGCGCACTCGTGCGGCCGGGCGCGCACCATCGTCATGCCGAAATGCGTGAGGATGGTCTTCTGCGGCTGCCGTGCCTCGATGAGCTTCTTGACGTCCGCCAGACTCAGATGCTGGACCCCGGGCCGCGGCTCGGCAAAGACGACGTTGACGATGAGCACGTCCGAACCGAAATAGGAAGGCAACAGATCGAAATACTCGGTATCGCAGACGAGAGAGACCTCGGTGCCGTTGAGCATAAAACGCAGGCCGTACGTCTCGCCCGGGTGGCGCAGGCGGGGGGTCGTCCGGAAGGAAAAAGAACCGACCTCATACTCCGTTTCGCCGCGCAGGATCTCTACTTTGCCGGCGTACTCCTGGGCGTAACGCAGAAGGACGGGGTCGTGGTCGATGGCGTCCTGAGGCACAAAGACAATGCCGCGCTTCTTAAACCCCCCTTCGGTCATCGCCTCGACCATCACGTTGATGTCGTTGGAATGATCCAGATGGCGGTGCGTCAGGATGATGGCATTGAGCTTCATGGGGTCCAGCCGCGGCCGGGAGGCGGCGCACCGCACCAGACTCCCCGGCCCCGGGTCGACAAGAACGTTCTCCTCGCCGGCGCGGATCCACAGGCCGCCCGAAGCGCGCAGCTGGCGGATCATGACGAACCGCGCGCCCGCCGTCCCCAGGAACTTGATCCAGTATTTGTTCTCTGTCTTGCGAATCATGCAATACCGCCATGCCGAGAGCCGACCCCGGCCGGTCGCAGGTATCAAGTACCACGTATCAGACAAAATCCCTTACCTGTTACCTGTGACCTGCTGCCTGAGACAGGCCTGGATGACACAAGGCTTCATCTCTGCCGAATGCCCAAAAACTCTTCATCCGTAACGACCTCAATGCCCTGCTTCTTCAACAGCGCTGCGGTTACGCCGTCGCCGTCCCGCAGGCACCGCGTGAACGTGCCGTCGTAGATCTTGCCGCAGCCGCACGAGGGGCTGCGCGCCTTCATGACGGCCCGCCGGATCCCGTTTTTGCGCGCCTGCCGCAGCGCCGCTGCGGCGCCGCGCAAAAAAAGCTCCGTCACGTCTTCGCCGGTCCGCGACACGACCCGCGCCCGGCCCGCCAGGACATCCGCCCCATCGCCGCCGCGGATCTCGGACGCAGGATGCGGAACGGCGAAACCGCCCAGCTGCTCCGGACAGAACAGCACGGCCTTCTTCCGCCGGACCAAGGCCGCCAGGGCCGGCCGCCGCTTATGGCTGCCGTCATAAACGCAGCGCACGCCGGCGAGGCAGGCGCTGAGCATCATTCTTTCTTCAGCCATATCCGTGCCATCTCCCGGGTGATGCGCTCCCGCGCCGCGACATCCGGATAAAGACGCTGCGCGGTCTCCTGCGGACGGGCCTGCCGCGCCGCGGCGGCGGCGCCCAAAAAATAGGCCACGCTCACGGCGGCGGCGCCGTATTTCCTGACGATAAAGGCAAGCGCCTTGTCGTCCGTCACGACGACGCAGTTTTTAGGTTGGCGGGCCGCGCGGACGCGCGCCAGGATGACGTCATCCGCCTTTTCGCCGACACTGTAGACGACCTCAAAAGGCCAGGGCTCTTCGCCTGCGGCGACGCGCGCCGACCCGTCAAAGACGACCGTCAGCTTGTTGCGCACCGAACCGTGGGGCCGGCGCCCTTCCAGAAAAGCGCACAGCCGGCGCCGGCTCTCCCGAAGCGTCTTTCCCTCGAACGCGGGGAACCGTCCGATGGCGTTATAGCCGTCGACGATATAGTGTAGCGACATAGCTGACGCCCCCCAACAGCCCCATCAGGAACATCTGCGCCGAGACCAAAAGAGAGACCGCCAGGGCCGCCTCCGCGCTCATGCCGACGTGCGCGAACACGGCGACCGTCGCGTTCTCCCGCAGCCCCAGGCCGCCGATGGACAAAGGCAGGGAACTAAAGGCCGTCACCGCCGGCACCAGGATCAGAAAGTACAAGAACGGCGGCGTCTGACCGAGCGCGGCGGCCGTCAAAAAGAACAGGAAAGACAGCCCGGTGTGGACCGACACCGAGATGAGCCAGGCCGAAACGGCGGCCGCGCGCTCGCGGCGATAGGCCCACGTCACGGCGTGGACCCGGCAGAGGTACTCCCGCAGCCGCGCGAAAGGTATCCAGCCGAAACAGGCATGGAAAAAACGCCGCGAGAACATGATGCCGCACATGAAAAAGACCAGCACCAGCAGGGCGCCGGCGGCGGCGAGTATCCGCGGATCGTGGAACCGGCTTAAGCCGAAAAGAAGGGAAAAGATGAGGACGGTGAAGAGGCCGAAGAAGCCCGAGACCCGGTCCATGACGACCGTCCCCAGGATGGCGCTCGAATGCTCGCCCGTATGGCCCGCGATGTCGAGGGTGCGCACCGCGTCCCCTCCGATGGTGCTGGGCAGGACGAGATTGAAAAAAAGACCCGAGAGGTAGGCGCTGAAGAGCCGGCCGGCCCCCACCTTGTAGCCGCGGGCGCGCACCAGGAACAGCCAGCGCAGCATGACGACGATATTCAGAAGGAAGAAAAGGGTGAACGCCGCGGCCAGCCGGCCCTTGTGGGCCTGACGCACGACGCTCAGGAAAGCGGGGATGTTCGTCCGGGAGAACAAAAAGACAAGCAGCAGAACGGTGATCCCGATACGCAAAAAGACGGAGGCGGCCTTCTTCACGAGCCGGGACTTTCCAGATACCTGCCCGCCGCATGGGCCGCGATCGCCCCTTCGGCGCAGGCCGTCACGATCTGATAGAGGGGCCGGTGGCGGCAGTCGCCGCACGCGAAGAGGCCCGGGGTCGAGGTAGCCATCGTTTCGTCCGTCCGCACCGTGCCGTAGTCGCCGCTTTGGGCGAGACCTTCCAGGAGGCCCGTCTGCGGGACAGAACCGACGAAGACAAAGACGCCCGCGCAGGCCAGGACCTCCTGTTCACCGGTGCCGGCATCCTTGATCCGAAGTCCCTGGACACGCCCTTCGCCTTCGACCGCCTCCGGCGCCGCGCCCAGACGCAGGACGATCTTCTTTTCCGCCCGGACGCGCTCTTCGAGGACCGCCACCGCGCGGAAAGCCGTGCGCCGATGCACAAGGGTCACCCGGGAAGCGAAACGCGCCAGGAACAGGGCTTCCTCCAGGGCCGAATTGCCGCCGCCCACGACGACAACCTCCTTATTGCGGTACAGAGGCCCGTCGCAGGTCGCGCAGTAGGAGACCCCCTTGCCCGTCAGCTCCTTCTCGCCGGGAATGTCCAATCGTTTGGGCACCGCGCCCGTCGCGACGATAACGGCGCGGCATTCCTGCGCCGTCTGCTTCCCTGCCGCGTCGAAGGTAACGACGAACCCCGCGCCTTTCTTTTCGATGCGGGACGCCGTCGCCTCCTCTTTCAGGACGACGTCGGAGAGGGCCGTCACCTGACGGCGCAGGTCGTCGGCCCATTGAAAGGACTTCAAGTCCGCGACGCCTGGAAAATTCTCGATCGTCTCCGTCAAAAGGACCTGGCCGCCGGCGGCGGCCTGCTCGACGATCAGCGTCTTGAGGCGCGCCCGGCCCGCGTACAGGCCGGCGGTCAAACCCGCCGGCCCGGCGCCGATGATCAGAACATCATAAACAACCATGCGAAAATCTCTTTGCTGGCTCGTCCGAAGATAGAGAATCGAAGATAGCGGATAGTCACACTCAGGCCTAAAACAAACTCCCCGCCCCGGACTATTCTCTATCCTCTATCTTCTATTCTCGGCACAGGGTCTTCACTCTTTCATGCACGCGGGCCTATCGCCGCAGCGCAGGTGATACCGCAGACATTCACAACAGACGCCCTTGCGGCCGCACGGCTCATACGTGCACGGGCATGCCTCTTTATTGCGTTTTTGGTTGGGACACTCCATGGAGGCGTTCTTTAAGCTTTTTCTTCAGGCGGAATTTTTTGAAGACGCTGGCGTAGTCAAGGATCAACCGGCCGCGCAGGTGGTCGATCTCGTGCTGGAGGACACGGGCCAGCAGGTCCTCCGCCGCGATGCTGACCTTCTCGAAGCACTCATTGTAGCCGCTGACGACGATCTTTCGGGCGCGCCTGACATCGACGCCGACGCCGGGCAGGCTCAGGCACCCCTCTTCCAGCACGGCCGATCCCCTCTTCCTGACGATGCGGGGATTGACGAGGATGAGCAGCCCCTGCCCGATATCGGCCATCACGAACTGCCGGTCGATGCCGACCTGGGGCGCGGCCAGGCCTATGCCGCCGCCGCAACGCATGATCTCGGCCATCTCCCCAAAGACGGCGCGGTCCGCGTCCGTGATCCTCTCCATGGGCCGGGCCCGCCGGCGCAGCGCGGGATCGCCATAGAACCTAATCCTTAACTTTGTTGTCGCGGGTGACATGGATCGTCCGGGGCTTGATCTGCCGCGCTTCCTTCTCCTCGCACAGGGCATACGTCAGAATGATGACCTCGTCCCCCTTGCAGCCGGTGCGCGCCGCCGGGCCGTTCAGGCACACCTCTCCGGAACCCGCCGCGGCCGGGATGGCGTATGTCTCGATGCGGGCGCCGTTATTCAGATTCAGGACCTCGACCCTCTCTCCGGGCAGGATGTCGGCGGCCTCCAGGAGCTTGGCGTCGAGCGCGATGCTCCCCTCGTAATACAACTGGGCGTCCGTGACCGTCGCCCGGTGGATCTTCGATTTAAGCATCGTTCTGTGCATGGGGACCTCTCTAGCGCACCAGGTGGAACGTCTGGCGGGCGATCATCAACTCCTCGTTCGTGGGAATGACCAGTATACGGACCTTCCGGGGCAGATAATCCGTGAGCCCCGTGCACACCTTCTTGCGCACGTCGGCCTCGTTCTCCCCGATGCCGGCCGTAAAGACGACGGCGTCCGCCCCGCCCAGGGCCGCCATGTAGCTGCCGATATATTTGCGGATGCGGTAGGCGAAGATCTCGAGCGCCAGCTTGGCGCGCTGGTGTCCGCGCCGGGCGGCGTTCTTTATCTCGCGCATGTCGTTGCTGATGCCCGATATCCCCTTGAGGCCGCTTCGGTAGTTGAGGATGCGGTCCAGTTCCGCCAGGCTCGCCTTCTCCTTGTCCGCCAGGAAGATGACGGAGGCCGGATCGATGTCCCCGCACCGCGTGCCCATGACCAGGCCCTCGAGCGGGGTAAAGCCCATGCTCGTATCGACGGATTTGCCGTTCTTGATCGCGGTGATGCTGCAGCCGTTGCCCAGGTGGCAGGTGATCAGCTTAAGACGGCTCAAGGGTCTCTTCAGGATGCGGGCGGCCTCGTGAGCCACGTACTGGTGGCTGGTGCCGTGGAAACCGTACCGGCGCAGGTTGTAGCGCTCGAAGTATTCATACGGCAATCCGTAGATATACGCGTGCTCCGGCAGGGTCTGATGGAACGCGGTGTCGAAAACGGCGACCTGCGGGGTGTCGGGCAGGAGCTCCTGGCACGCCTCGATGCCCGCCAGGTTCGCGGGATTATGCAAAGGCGCCAGGTCCACGCACTCGCGGATCTTATCGATGACGGCGGCCGTCACCCGGGTCGGCTTCTTGAAGGTCACGCCGCCGTGGACGACGCGGTGGCCGACGGCAAAGATGTCCGCGAGCCCCGCGAGCTTCGCCTTCTTGTCGGCCACGAGTCCGTCGAGCAGGGCGCGTATGCCGGCGCGATGGTCCCGCACGGGAGAATCGGGGTGGCCGATCTTCTCGATAAGCCCCTTGAGCCCCAGGACATAGTGAGCGCCCTTCCCCCGCCCGCTCTCCTGGACGTCGAAAAGACGGTACTTGATCGAGGAGCTCCCCGAATTGATGACAAGGATCTTGCGGTGTGTCATGTTGCGGCGTCCGGGGCGTCCTGTCCGGCCGTATCCTGGCTGGCCCGGATGGCGGTGATGGCGGCGCAATCGACGACGTCCTCCCAGCCGCACCCGCGCGAAAGGTCGCTGCACGGCTTGAGCAGTCCCAGCAGGAGCGGCCCGAGGGCCCGGCCGCCGGTCAGGCGCTCGACGAGCTTATAGGAGATATTGCCCGCCTCCAGGTTCGGGAAAACGAGGATATTGGCGTTGCCCTGGATAGGGCTGTCCGGATACTTGAATTTGGCCACCTCGGGGACGATGGCGGCATCCACCTGCAGCTCCCCGTCCACGAGAAGATCGGGCGCCTGCTCCTTGAGCATGGCCGTCGCCTCGCGGATGCGCTCGACGAACCTTCCGGTCGCCGAACCCTTGGTCGAATAACTGAGCATCGCCACGCGCGGGAGGAGCCCAAGCACCTTGCGGCCGAGTTCGGCCGAGCATAGGGCGATCTGCGCCAGCTGGCGCGTCGTGGGATCCGGTATGATGCCGCAGTCCGCAAAAATAAAGACCCCCTTCTCGCCGTAACGGCAATGGGGGATCGTCATCACGAAACAACTCGATATCGTCGCCACGCGACGGTCGACGCCCAGGCAGTAAAGCGCCGCCTTCGCGACGTCGGGGGTCGTCGTCGCGGCGCCCGCGACGAAACCCGCCGCCTCCCCGGCGCGCACCATCATCGCGCCGTAGAAGACCGGATGGAGCATCGTCTGGTGCGCCTCGTCGCGCGAGATCCCCTTGTGCTGCCGTATCTGAAAATAGGCCTCCGTGTATTCTTCGACCTTGCCGGCATCGAGATGATCTTTCTCGAGCAGGATCACCTCGGCTATCTTCTCTTTTTCGACGAACTCCGCCGCCTTGCGGACCCGGGGGTCATGTCCCTCGGGAAGAACGATCTTCATCGGTCGTTCCTGCGCCTTGGCGCGTATCTGGGCGATGACGTCCGGTGCGGTCATGCGAGATGCTCCTCTATCTTCCTCTTCAGCTCTTCCTTGCCGACCGCGCCGATGATCTGCTCGACGACCTGCCCCTCCTTGAAGAACATCAGGGTCGGGATGGACATGACGCCGTAGGACGTCGCGGTCCGCGGGCCGTTATCGACGTTGAGCTTGGCGACCTTCAGGCGCCCCGCGTACTCATCGGCCAGTTCCTCGACGATCGGCCCCACGCGGCGGCAGGGACCGCACCACTCCGCCCAAAAGTCGACGAGGCAGGGTGCGCCGGCCTCCAGGATCTCCGTTTTAAAGTTGCTATCCGTGACGTGCAACGCCCCCATGGTACCTCCTACCCCTACATTTAACTTGTTTAAGAAATTTGAGTTGCGGCAACGGCGGGATGTTTCCGCGTCCGGGACCCGTTCAAAGAAAAGCGGTATTATTATATAACAAAAAGAACGGAAAAGAAAAGAAAAATCAAACAGAAAAAGAGGGGACGCCGCGCACCGGCGCCCCCTCTTTTTCCCGGCCCCCTAACCGATCGCCTTGCCTCCCCGCTCCCCCGTGCGGATCCGGATACACTCCCCGAGGTCCATGACGAAGATCTTGCCGTCGCCGATATTCCCCGTCTTCGCCCCCCGGATGATGGCCTGGATCGTGGGTTCGACGAATTCCTCGTTGACCCCGATCTCCAGCCGCACCTTTTTCAGGAGATTGACCTCGGTGATGACGCCGCGGTAGGTCTCGGAGAACCCCCTTTGCTGACCGCAGCCCAGGGCATTCGTCACCGTCATCTTGTGGACTTCGGCCTCATACAACGCCTTTTTAACATCCGGCAGCTTATGAGGTTGTATCATCGCGATAATGAGCTTCATGACCGTCTCCTTATTCTTTGCGGGACCTGCGTCCCGGCGGACAAGGCGCCTATTGGGTCGAGAAGATCTGGAACCCGGCGTAAGACTCCATCCCGTGTTCGCCGATATCCAACCCTTTGAGTTCCTCCTCGCGCGACACCCTCAACCCGACCGTCGCGTCGATGATCTTGAAAACGATCCCCATCGTGACGAGGATGAACGCCACGACGCTCGCCACGCCCAGCGCCTGAACGCCGAGCTGGGCGAAGCCGCCCCCGTTAAAGAGGCCGTCGTTGGCCAGGCCCAGGGCCTTCTGCCCGAAAAGACCGATGGACAGCGTCCCCCACACGCCGTTCATGGCGTGGACCGGCACCGCGCCCACCGGATCATCGATACGCAGCTTGTCGAGCAGGACGACCCCCAGAACGACCAGGACGCCGCCCACGCCGCCGATAAGGATCGCGGCGCCGGGCTCGACAAAGGCGCAGGGCGCGGTGATGGCAACGAGTCCCGCCAGCGCGCCGTTCATCGCCATGGAGAGGTCCGGTTTGCCGAACATCCTCCAGACGGTGAGCATCGCCGTGATGCCGCCCATGGCCGCGGCGAGGTTCGTGTTGATGGCCACGCGGGCGATCAGGTCGCCGTTGCCGACGCTCAAGGTCGATCCCGGATTGAACCCGAACCAGCCGAACCACAGGATGAAGACCCCCAGGGACGCGAGCGGGATCGAGTGTCCGGCCAGGACATTAGGCGAGCCGTCCTCGTTATACTTACCCGTCCGCGGCTTCAGGATGATCGTCCCGATGAGGGCCGCGAAACCGCCGACGGCGTGCACGACCGTCGAACCGGCGAAATCCGCGAATCCTTTCGCCGCGAGCCAGCCGCCGCCCCAGATCCAGTGGCCCACGATCGGATAGACGAAGGCCGAGATCAAGAACGAATAGATCAGATACGCCGGGAATTTCATGCGCTCGGCCATGCCGCCGGCGACAATGGTCGCCGCCGCGCCGCAGAAGGCCGCCTGAAAGAGCCAGAAGGCGTAGAGCGGCACGCTCGCGCCGCTCGAGGCGCCCATGAGGAACCAGCCCTTCCACCCCAGAAAGGCGTTCCCGGTCCCGAACATGATCGCGTAACCGAAGATGAAGAACCCCAGCGATGCCATGCAAAAATCCAGGAAGTTCTTCGTCAGGATGTTGCAGACGTTCTTGGCGCGGATAAACCCGGCCTCGACCATCCCGAAGCCGGCCTGCATGAAGAAGACGAGGAACGCCGTCACCAGCACCCAGAGGGTATCCAGGCCGGTCGCGGACGCCGCAGCCGTTTCGGGTTCCGCCCAGGCCACCGAGGCACCGATGCCCCAGCAGGCCAGGACGACGCTCAATCTTTTCAACCATCTGATCATAGGATCCTCCTGTCGCATTTATTGCGTTTCTCTTTCTTGGCTCCGCTGCCCAGGGAATGCAGCTTCTGTTCGATCCAGCAGGCATAGACGCGGTTGATCCGCCCCGTCTTGAGCCACCTCTCGATCGTCGCTATCTGGACGTCGAGCTTTACGGAAAGATCGTGAAGGGTATACCCCTTCTCTCTCTTGATCCGCCGGATCCTTTCGATCAACTCTTTGTTTTCCACGCCG
>JBLMXZ010000111.1:0-3983 GCA_050258015.1 Deltaproteobacteria bacterium | reverse complement strand
CAAAGCCTGAACCTCCAAAGCCTGAACCTCCAAAGCCTGAACCTCCAAAGCCTGAACCTCCAAAGCCTGAACCTCCAAAGCCTGAACCTCCAAAGCCTGAACCTCCTAAGTCGGCCCCTGGCGCGCCCGAATCCGCAAAGAAGGACTTGAGGCCGGCCCCGCCGCTGGACCTGTCGCCCAAACAGACGGATACCCCCAAGGGCGGACCGGGCGTCGGTTTCACGAAGAACGCGGAAAAGCAGGGCGTCCCGCGGGACACGGACTTTATGCAGCCGGGGCCAAAGCCGCCCGCATCCGAGGGCGCTATCCCGGGCGTTCCGGAGGGAGCCTTCCGCATCACGAACGTCAATAAACCTGCGCCGCCCGCACAGGCCAAGGGCGCCCCGGAAAAGAAGGACAAGGCCAAGTCCAACCGGGAGACGCTTATCCCGGGTTTTCAGCCGAAAGAAAAGCGGCTCACCGACGAACCGCAATAGCGCTTGCTTTACCGCAGGCCCGAAACACGACGAGGCCGCGATCCCATGCAGACATTCTCGGTCGAAGACATCAAGGCGAAGCTCAATCCTTCCCAGTGGGAGGCGGTCAGCACCGTCGAGGGGCCGCTTCTCGTTGTGGCCGGAGCGGGCACCGGTAAGACCCGCGTCATCGAATACAGGTCTCTCTATATGATGGCGCAGGGCATCGCCCCGGAGAGCATCCTCCTTCTGACCTTTACCCGTAAGGCCGCGCGCGAGATGCTTGACCGCGCCGCCGCGCATGATCCGCGCTGCCGCCACATCGAGGGGGGCACCTTCCATTCCTTCGCCTACAAGATGATCCGCACCTACAAAAAGGCCCTGGGCCTGGCGGACTCGGTCTCTTTCATCGATGAGTCGGATGCGGGGGATGCCCTGCACCTGCTGGCCGCGCGCGCGGGATATCTTGAGGACAAGCAGCGTTTTCCCCGCAAGGACACCCTGCGCTCCATCCTGAGCATGAGCGTGAACCGGCACGAGCCTGTCCGCGAGGTCCTGGCCAAGGATTACCCGCATTTCCTTCCTTTGACCGGGCGGCTCGACGACCTGCGGCGGCAATACGCCGAATACAAGATCGCCCGCAACCTCATCGACTACGACGACATGCTCATTTATCTTAAATTCCTGCTCGAGAAGGAAGAGATCAATGCGCGGATCGCCGCCAGGCTGCGTTATGTGATGGTCGACGAATTCCAGGACACCAACCGCCTGCAGGCGGATATCGTCTGGCTTCTGGCCCGCCGTCACAACAACTGCATGGCCGTCGGCGACGACACCCAGAGCATTTACAGCTTCCGGGGCGCCTACTACAAGAACATGTTCACTTTTCCCCAGCGTTTCCAGGATACCCGCATCGTCAAGCTGGAATACAATTACCGCAGCACGCAGCCGATCCTGGACCTCGCCAACGCCGTGATCGAGGGCGAGAAGCGAAAGTACGAAAAGGCCCTGTACACGATGTCGGCCGATGGGGAGAAGCCGACGCTCGCCTTTTTCAAGGACGCCTACGACGAGGCGGAGGCGGCCGCCGAGAAGATAAAGGATTACCGGGACGGGGGGATTCCTTTGTCGGGTATCGGCGTCCTCTACCGGTCGAATTTTCTTTCTTTGCCACTGCAGCTGGCGCTCGCCAAGCGCAATCTGCCGTTCGCCGTCTTCGGCGGGATGAAGTTCATCGAGACCGCCCACGTCAAGGACGTCCTCGCCTTTCTCAAATTCCACCTCAACAAACGCGACGAACTGTCCCTCGCGCGGGTCCTCATGCTCCTGGAGGGCGTGGGTCCCAAGACCGCCGAAAAGCTGCGCGATATCCTGGTCACGGGGGCGGCCGAGGGCGCCGCGGCGGCCGAGCCGGCCCTGCATGAGGCGGTGCGCAGCGTTTCCCTGCGCCGGTCGGTCAAGCGCGTCATCGAGCTGATGCATTCGCTCGAGCGGTCCGAGCGCGTGGAGGAGAAGGTGCGCAAGGTCCTGCACTTCTATAAGCCCGTGATGAAAGAGAAGTTCGACGATTACCCCCAGCGCGAAGAGGATCTGAAGGCGTTCGCCGAGATCGCGGCCGGTTACGCGACGCTGGACGCTTTTCTCGTCGATTTCGTCACGATAGAGCCGCCGGAAAAGAGCACGATCGAGGCGCGCCGCCGCAAGGACGACGAGAGGCCGCTCACCCTGTCGACCGTGCATTCGGCCAAAGGGCTGGAATGGGAAGCGGTCTTCATCATCGGCGCCGTGGACGGCTCGATCCCGGTCTCCTACGCGCTCGACAACGAGGAGGCCCTGGAAGAGGAGCGCCGCCTGCTCTATGTCGCGGTGACCCGCGCCAAGCGCCACCTGCATATTTCCATGCACAACGAGGGCCGCAACGGCGGCTTGTCGACCTTTAACCGGCTGTCGCGTTTCTTGAGCGAGGCGCGCGTGATGGAGAAGCTCGAGGCGCAGGCCGCCTGGTTCGACGAGGCCCCGGAGACCGATGCCTACGCGACGGTCCGCGCCGGACGCGAGGACCTTTACCGCCGCCTGATGGATTACTTCGACACGGACAATGACGACCCTGATATTTGACATAGAGACGGTGGGCGAGGATTTCGAGGCGCTCGATCCCACGACCCAGGAGCATCTTCTCAGGGGGACCAGGACCGAGGAGGAGCGCGACAAGGAGCGCGCCTCGCTGGGGTTTCACCCGGTGACGGCGCGGGTCGTGACGGTGGCGACGATCGAGGCGGAGAACGAGCGGGCGGCCGTGTATTATCTCACGCCCGGGGCGGCGCCGGCCAAGAGCGTGGAGGCCGCGACGGAATTCGTGTCCGCCGGGACCGAGAAGCAGCTCCTGGAGATCTTTTGGGCGCGGATCGCCAAGGTGGAGCGGTTCGTGACCTTCAACGGCCGCGGCTTCGACTGTCCGTTCCTTCTTATCCGTTCGGCGGTCAACGGCGTGCGCCCTTCGAAGAACCTGATGCCCGACCGTTACCGTTCGCAGGCCCACATCGATCTTATGGAAAAGCTGACGTATCTGGGCGCGGCGCGCCGGCGCTACAGTCTGCACACATGGTGTCGGGCGTTCGGCATCGCAAGTTCGAAAGAGGGCGGCGTGACGGGAGGGGATGTCGGCGGCCTCTTTGCTCAGGGCAGATACATGGACATCGCGCGTTATTGCCTGCGCGACGTCCGCGCCACGCTGGAACTTTACCGGGCATGGGACGCGTTTTTGAACCTGCCGGGATAGACGAAGCGGTTTTTGGGGTCCGCGGTTGACCCGTACATCCAACGACGATCGTATATGGAAATCCTGATCGGGGTGCTGGGGTTTGGGCTCGTGGTGGTCGTGGTGCTCACACTGGCCTGGGGAGGCGGCGAGGCGAAAAAGCCGAAGGCCGCCGTGCCCAAGAGAGATCCCGTGGCCGAGCTGGGAGAACAGCTGGCCAGGAAGGAGGAGGAGCTCCAGAAGGCGTTGACGGCGTCGCGGTGCCTGGAAGAGGAGTTTGCCCAGGCGAAGGGCGACGCCGACGCGGTCCGCAAGGAGCTTGCCGGCCTGACGGCGTACGTCGGCCAGGCGCAAAAAGAGCAGGAAGAGCTGGCCAAGGTCAGGCAGGAACTCAAAAAGACGGAAGAGGACCTGGCTGTGGAGACGGAGGCCCGCCAGAGGCTCCAGCGCGACTTCGACGGTGGACAGGCGCTCCTTGATGAGCGGACGAAAAGGATCGCCGAGCTGGAAACGGGACTTGCGGACGCGAAGAGGAAGGCCTACGAGGAACTTGAAGCGCAAAAAAAGAGGTCCGAAGCCGATCTCGAGGATGCGAAGAAGGGGGCCGGCGCCGACGGGGCGCTCAAGGCGCGGGTCGCGCAGCTGGAAGCCGAGGCGGCGCGCCGCGGCGAGGAGCTGAAGCAAGCCGAAACGCGGGCCGCCGACCTGCAGCGGGCTTTGGAGGAGCAGGCCGCCGCAGGGTCCGGCGCCGGGGAGCCGCAGCTCCAAAA
>JBLMXZ010000110.1:0-5759 GCA_050258015.1 Deltaproteobacteria bacterium | reverse complement strand
CGTCGCCGTTTTTCCTCCCGTTGGGACTTTTACGCCGCGGTCTTTCTGTGCGCGTGGACGCTCCTGCTCATCCCCTCCTGGCCGCGGCTGCCGTATTTCATGGACGCGTATTACCATCTCTCCGTGATGCGCGGATTTCTCGATGCGGGCGGCTGGGTCGGTTCCTCCTTCTGGGAGGCGGCGCCGGTAGGCCGTCCGCACCTGTACCCGCCGCTGTTCCATTTTATCGGCTGCGTCTTCCTGGGCGGCGGCGTTGCGCCGCTCAACGTCGCCCGTCTTCTCGAGTTCGGTATCTACCCCTTGTTCTTGCTGGCCTTCTGGAGGGGGAGCCGGCGCCTCGCCTCGGACCGCACGGCATTTTTCTTCCTGCTGCTTATGTCCGGCAGCGTCCCGCTTTATACGTATATCATTGATAATGCGCCGTTCAGTCTCGCCATGCTTTTCGGCTTCGGGGCGTACCTCTATTGCCGGTCGGGCCGGTGGAGGACGGGCGGTATTCTTATCGCCGCGGCTTTTTATACGCATACCCTGATGGCCGCCCTTATGACGGGCGCGCTTTTTCTTTCCCTGCTGCCGGAGGGCAGGCGGGCGGCGGGGCGGGCCGCAGCCGCCGCGGGCTTCGGGCTCGTTCTGGCGTCTCCGCTGCTTCTTCATCAGGCGGTCCATGCGTCCTACTTCGTTTTCCGCCGCGCTCACGAGTTTTACTCGGCCCAGCTGAGCCTCGCCCTGTATCTCCTTGTTTGTTCGGGAGGATTCCTTCTTTGGCGCCGCCGCCGGGACGCGCGCTACTTCTTTGCCCTCTATGCGGCCCTTGTCGTTATCGCGGCAACGAACAGGAACCGTTTTTTGTCGGGCCAGGGCCTGGTGCCGCTGTGTTTTTTCGGGGCCCTGGTCCTGGACGGTCTCTGGCAGCGGCTGGGGGAGCGGGCGCGCCGGGGGCGATTCGTTCTGGGGGTGTTTGCCGCAGGCCTCTTTTTGGGGGCGACGCCGATGCTCGTTTTTTCTTCGGCCGGCGCCGCACCGAAATTCGAGATAAGCAGCGCGTTGCGCGACCTGGGGGGCACAGAGGGCGTGCGGGACATCAAGGGGCGGTCGTTGTATCATCCCCGTTTCGTCGCGCAGCTGGTGCGCAGGGTCCAGGCGTTGACGCGGCCCGATGACATCCTGTTCTCGAATTATCCCTACGCGGGGGGGATGGTGGCCGTCCTGGCGCACCGGGCGACGTCCACCGCGATGCTGGAGGAGGTGCGTTCCTGGGAGCCCTTTGATCCCGTGCGGGCGGCAGGATGGGTCCTTTGGTTCAAGGATCCGGAGGGAGCCCGGAACGCCGCAACATGGGCACGGCTTGCGAACGGATACCGTTTTTCTCTGGCGGGCGAGACGGATCTCGCGTGGCTTTTCAGGAACCGTTCTTTTGACGGGGTGTATGCCGAAGCGGCGCCGGCACGCTGGGGGTGGAGACCGATCCTTTTCTTCGTGTTTTTGCTCTTGTGTGTTATCCTGCTGGACGAAAAGGCGAGCCGCCGCAAAGAGAAAAATAGGGGTTGACATAATGCCGGCATATGTTATAATTTCAGCTCCTCCCGCCTCCGCAAGCACGTTGCTCCGGCGGGATGTCGCTAGAGGGCAGGTCCTTCGTAATGCGTAGACAATACGAATATTTCGGACGTGCCCAAGGGGCTCCATGAAGACCTTCATCGCCAACAAGAAGAATATGACCTCCGCCGCCAGACGCTGGTATCTGGTCGACGCGAACGGCGTCGTTCTGGGCCGCATGGCGGCGCGCGTGGCATCCATCATCAAGGGCAAGCACAAGCCGATATACACGCCCCATGTGGATACCGGCGATTACGTGGTCGTCGTCAATGCCGAAAAGGTGCGCGTGACGGGGCGCAAGCTCAAAGAAAAGAAGTATTTGCGCTTCTCGGGTTATCCGGGCGGGCAGAAGAGCGCGTCCCTGGAGGTCATGCTCAAGACGAAGCCGACCGAGGTCGTCAAGCGGGCCGTGCGGCGTATGCTGCCGGCGGGCCCCCTCTACCGGGATATGATCAAGAAGCTCAAGGTGTACAAAGACGCCGAACATCCTTTCAAGAAGACCGATTTCGTGAACCTGGAGATCAACTAGAGATGGAACAAGGGACTATTTTTAAAGCAACGGGGCGCCGCAAAGAGGCCACGGCGCGCGTGCGCCTGGTCGCGCCGGGACAGGGCCGCATCGTGATCAACAAGCGGCCTTATGAGGCTTATTTTCTGCGCGAAACGGACCGGCTGGTCATCAATCAGCCGTTCGTCGCCACCAATACCGTCAATAAGTTCGACGTGCAGGCTCTCGTGGACGGCGGCGGCCTGAGCGGGCAGGCGGGCGCCCTGCGTCACGGCATCTCGCGCGCGCTGGTCCTGGCCGATAGCGAGCTGCGTTCGGTCCTGCGCAAGGGGGGGTACCTCACACGCGACCCGCGCATGAAGGAGAGGAAGAAGTACGGCCAGAAGGGGGCGCGTAAGCGCTTCCAGTGGACGAAGCGCTGACCTTCGTTCGACATACGAGCTTTCCCAGCCGCCGGCTTCCCCGGCGGCTTTTTTATCGCGGGGAGGGCCGAAGGCCGAGGTTCGAGGCCGGAAGATCGAAGATCAAAAAGGCAAGACAAAGGGCCGAAGTTCGACCGCGGGCGCCGGCCGTCGAACTTCGGTCATCGAACACCGAAGACGGCCGGGTTATCGACGGGCTGATCGGGGTTTCTCGACGAAAAAACCTTGACGTTATCTTGTTTTTCGCTTACCATTAAAAGAAGCAAATACCATTTCCTCGCCGAGAAAAGAGAAAGGAACGCACCATGAAACGTGTGGGCATCGTCGGGGCCAAGGGATATGGCGGCGAGGAGCTGATCCGGCTCCTGCTGGGCCACCCGGGCGTGCGCCTGACGTATTTGGCGGACCGTCTGGAGAAACCGGAACCGATCACGCAGAGCCTGCCGCAGTTCGCCGGCCGCGTGGACCTGCTTTGCGAGAACTACGATGCGAAGACGGCTGCCGGCCGCTGCGACCTCGTCTTTCTCGCGTTGCCGCATAAGGTCTCCATGACCGTGGCGCCCGGCCTCGCGGCCCTGGGCGTTAAGGTCATCGATCTGAGCGCCGACTACCGGCTGCGGGCCGATGTGTATGCGGCGCATTACAAGACGCCGCAGAGCGATCCGGCGAACCTCAAAAAGGCCGTGTACGGCCTTCCGGAGCTGTACCGGCAGAAGATAAAGAAGGCCTCCTTTATAGCCAATCCGGGGTGCTATCCGACCGCGGCGGTGTTGGGGATCGCTCCGGCGCTCTCCGCCGGGCTCGTCGATGCGGACGACATCGTCATCGACGCCAAGTCGGGCGCGACCGGAGCGGGGAAGAAGGCGGACGTGGCTTTTTCCTTCACGGAGCTTTATGGGGATTTCAAGGGGTATCGTTTTCTTGAGCATCAGCATGCGCCGGAGATCGATCAGCAGCTTTCGAGGCTCGCCGACCGTCAGGTACGCGTCGCTTTCTGTCCGCACCTGCTGCCCGTCCGGCGGGGGATCTATGAGACGATCTACCTGAAGGCGAAAAAGGCGGTCACGCTGGAAAAGGTCCACCGTGTCTACGCCGCATTTTATAAGACGGAGCCTTTCGTCCGCGTCCGGTCCGCCGGCACGCTGCCGCAGCTCAAGCACGTCGTCGATACGAACTTTTGCGACATCGGCTGCGTCGTGGGGCCGGATCGCAGACGGCTGGTCATAGTCTCTGCCATCGACAATCTTCTCAAAGGCGCTTCGGGACAGGCCGTTCAGAACATGAACCTGATGTTCGGCCTGCCGGAGACGACCGCTCTGCTATGAAACTTGTCTTGAACGCGGGGTATCTTCCGAAGGGATTTCTGGCGGCCGGCATCCAGGCGGGGCTTAAGCGGCGCGCCAGGCGGGAT
This sequence comes from Deltaproteobacteria bacterium, assembly GCA_050258015.1. Taxonomy (GTDB): domain Bacteria; phylum Omnitrophota; class Gorgyraeia; order Velamenicoccales; family Velamenicoccaceae; genus JBLMXZ01. Next base: position 1,822 of record JBLMXZ010000110.1, on the reverse strand, counting down.
CTCGGACTGCTCTATTCCGGGGCGCCCTGTTCGGCGGCCGCGATGTTCACCGCCAATAAGGTCGAGGCCGCTCCGGTGACGTTGAGCCGCCGGCACGCCCGTTCGGGCACGGTCCAGGCCGTGATCGTCAACAGCGGCAACGCGAACTGCATGACCGGCGCTCAGGGGATGCGGGCGGCCGAGACAATGGCCGCGGCGGCGGCATCCGTTCTGCGCCTGAAGCCGGCGCAGGTCCTTGTTGCTTCCACCGGGATCATCGGCCGGCAGCTCCCGGTCGACAAGGTCCTTCAGGCCGTGCCCCGGCTGGTCGAAGACCTGCATCCCCGGGGGTTCTCGCGCCTTGCCGATGCTATCGGCACGACGGATACGTTCCGCAAAGAAGCGGCGGTCAGCTTTTCGCTGGGGGGCGTACGCGCCACGCTGTGCGGCGTGGCCAAGGGCGCGGGCATGATCGCGCCGCGCATGCGGCTTGCGACGATGCTTTCTTTTCTGGCGACCGACGCGGCTGTGGCGCCGGCGCTCCTGAGGACGGTCCTGCGTGAGGCGGTGGAGGGTTCCTTCAACGCCATCACGGTGGACGGCTGCATGAGCACGAACGACATGGTCGTGGCGCTCGCGAACGGCGCGGCGGGCAACAGGCCCGTTCGCGCCGGTTCCCGGGATCACGGCGTCCTCGCCGGGGCCATGCGCGCCGTATGCACGGCGCTTGCCAAGATGATCGTCCAGGACGCCGAGGGAGCGACGAAGTTCATCACTATCGACGTGACGGGCGCGTCGGACGGCAGACAGGCCGAGGCGCTGGCGTTCGCCGTGGCCAACTCCGTTCTTTTTAAGACCGCCATGGCGGGCTCCAACCCCAACTGGGGCCGTATCGCGGCGGCGCTGGGCAGCATTCCGGCCCGAGTGGACGCCCGGAAGATGACGATCGCGCTCAACGGCCGCATCGTCCTGCGCGCGGGACGCCCTGTGCCTTTCGAGAAGAAGGACCTCCTGCGGGGTCGCGAGGTCCATGTCGTCATCCGCCTGGGGCAGGGCAAAGCCGCCAAACGCGTCTGGACATCGGATCTGTCGTACGGATATGTGCGTATTAACGCGGCGTATAATTGAGGCGTAAGCGGCGAGGTCCGGGTTCCGAAGTCCGATAGAAGGGAACCCGGATCCATCGGTGTTTCGGAGCCCGGACGCCGGACTTCGGAAATCGGGCGCCGGACAGGTTACAACGGGGAGAAACGAGGCGAGAGATGGAGGAAGCGATCAAAAAAGCGGATGTTCTGATCGAGGCGCTGCCCTATATCAAGAACTTCCGCAAGAAGACGTTCGTTTTCAAATACGGCGGCAGCATCCTGGGGGAGGAGACGATCCGCAGGAGCGTCCTCGAGGACCTGGTCTTTCTGACGTTCATGGGGATCAAGACGGTCCTCGTCCACGGCGGCGGGCCGAACATCTCGGAGAAGATGCGCAAGCTCGGAAAGAAGACGCAGTTTGTCGACGGCATGCGCGTGACGGACGCCGAGACGCTCCGGGTCGTCGAGGAGGAGTTGAACGAACTTAACCGCATGGTGGTCAAGGAGGTGGCGGAGATAGGCGGCTCCGTCGTGGGCCTGAGCGGCAAGGACCACGGGATCATCCGCGCCAAGAAGATGCCCTCCGAGGTGGATATGGGATTCGTGGGGGTGGTGGCGGGCATCACGGGCGGGGAGGTGGAAAAAGAGCTCAAGGACCATGCCCTGGTCGTGATCGCGCCCATGGGCGTCGACGACAAAGGGGTCGTTTATAACATCAACGCCGACGAGGCAGCCTCGAAGATCGCCGCCGGCCTGGG
>JBLMXZ010000109.1:0-7637 GCA_050258015.1 Deltaproteobacteria bacterium | reverse complement strand
TGCCGCGCCCTTCATGCATGTCGGTCAAGACACCGTCGAGCGTGCCCAGGACCTTCTGGGCGCTGCGCAAGGTGTCTTTGGCCTGAAGGGCTATTTCCTTCGTCAGGTCCGTGACCTCCTGGACCGAGGTGGGGTCTTCGCCGCGCAGCGTCCCCTCGGGCGGCACCGGCCGGTCGTACGCCTCCCCGGGAATGATCTCGAGATACTTCTCGCCCAGGAGTCCCAGCGTGTTGACCCAGGCGCGCGAATCCCCGGGGATCTTCGTGTCGGCGTCGACCCACGCCGAGATCGTGATCAGGGGCTTGTTGTCGCTGTCGTGGGAGAGGACGATCTCCTTGACCTCGCCCTTGTCCACGCCCGCGACACGCACGGGCGCCCCCACCTTGATGCCGTTGGCGAAGCCGAAATCGACGTTAAAACGATACCCCTGCCGCATCAGCTTGAAGTCGCCGATCAGCAGAACGAACCATACCAGGACGACCAAGCCGAGAAAAACGAATAATCCCACCTTGAACTCGACGCTCCGCGCTCTGTCTGCCATGAGAGGTCCCCTTGGTTGAAAAGATTAATGTAATGAAGAATGAACGATGAACAATAGGAACTAAAACCGGGATCCCGCAAAACCGAAAAATTCAAAGACGAAAACAAAATCCGGATAAAACGGCATCAAAGACAGCCGGGTCGGTCACCCTCAATCTATGCTGCTCTTGACGATCGAGCTTTGCCCTTCCGTGATCGGGCCGTGCGCGGCCCCGGTGATGAACTGATGGACATACGGATTGTGCGAATAGCGCATCTCGTCGGGCGTCCCCTCGGCGATGATCTTGCCCTGATAGAGCATCGCGATGCGGTCCGCCACTTTATAGGCGCTGCGCATGTCGTGGGTGACGACGATGGAGGTCACCTTCAGCTTGTCGTGCAGCTCGTCGATCAGAAGATTGATGGCGTCCGCCGTGATCGGGTCCACGCCCGTCGTCGGCTCGTCGTACAGGATGATCTTGGGGCGTGTGCAGATGGCGCGCGCGAGCGCCACGCGTTTACGCATGCCGCCGCTCAAGTCCGCCGGCATGTAACTCTCGATGTTGTAGAGGCCGACGAGGGCCAGGGACTCCCGGACGCGTTCCTCGATCTCGGAGGCCTTCATGGTCATGTGCTCGCGCAGGATGAACCCGACGTTCTCCCCGACCGTCAGGGAATCGAAGAGCGCCCCGCCCTGGAAGACGAGGCCTATCTGCATGTGCAACTCGCTCAAGTCCTTGCCCGCGAGGGAAAGGACGTCGCGCCCCTGCACGCGCACCTCGCCGCTGTCCGGTTCCAGCAGGCGGACGATATGTTTCAGGGTGACGCTCTTGCCCACCCCCGACCGGCCGATGATCACCTTGGTCTCCCCCTCCTCGACCGTCAACGACATATGGTCCAGGACCTGCTTTCCGGCCAGGTTCTTGGAGACATCGATCAATTCGATCATCGGCATGACGATCACTCCCAGAAGAAATAGAACAGCGCCGTAAAGAAACAGTCCGCGGCGATGATGAGGATGAAGGTGTTGACGACCGAGCGGGTCGTGGCCTTGCCGACCCCCTCGGCCCCGCCCTTGACGTTCAGTCCCTCGAAACAGGCCACGATCGCGATGATCATTCCGAAAAAGACCGTCTTGATGAGGCCGGTATAGAGGTCCTTATAGATGAGGGTCTGGAAGGTCATGTTCATATAAAGGCTCGACCGGATGCTCAGACGATAGACGGCGATGAGGTAGCCGCCGAAAATGCCGATGGCATTGGCGAAGATGGTCAAGACCGGCAGCATCACCGTCAGGCTCAGGAAACGGGGCACCACGAGGTACTTGATGGGGTTGGAGCCCAGGGTCTCGAGCGCGTCCACCTGCTCCGTGACCGACATCGTCCCCAGCTCCGCCGTGATGCCCGCGCCGCTGCGGCCCGCGACGATCAGGGCCGTGATGACCGGCCCCAGCTCGCGGGTAAGCGACACCGCCACGATGCTGGCGATGTAGATCTCGCTCGACATCTTCTGCATGATGTAGGCGGTCTGCAGGGCCAGGATCACGCCGATGAAGAAAGACACGAGCGAGACGATCGGGAAACTGTTGATCCCGACCTTGTTCGCCTGCTCGAAGACCCGGCGCGCGCCGTAGGGGCGCGCGGGAATGAGCAGGACGGTCTGCAGGGTCAGGCGCGCCAATCCAGCGAAAAAGCTGAAAAAGTTCAGGATCCTGCGGCCGATGCGGGCGTAGAACTCTTTATGGATCATGTGAAATGGAACTCCAGTTCATCGCGTTCCGGGCGCCGGGCCACCCGTATCTTCACCTTCTCCCGGGCGCGGCCCGCGAGCAGCTCCTCGGCGAGCGGGTCCTCGACGTAACGCTGGATGGTGCGCTTTAAGGGACGCGCCCCGAAGACGGGGTCAAAACCCTTCTCTATCAGGAAGTCCTTCGCGGACTGCTCCAGCTCCAGCGTCACCTGCTGTTCGGCCAGGCGCTCCTGGACCTCGCCCACCTCGATCTCGACGATGTGATAGAGGTCCTGGCGCTCCAGGGGCCGGAAGACGATGACGTCGTCGATGCGGTTCAGGAACTCGGGCTTGAAGGTCCTCTTGACCTCCTCCAGCAGGCGCTCCTTCATCTGCTGATACGACATTTCCGAGGACTGCGCCCGGAAACCCAGGGACCCCTGAGAACGCAGGAGCTCCGCCCCCACGTTCGACGTCATGATGATGATGCAGTTGCGGAAATCGACCTTGCGGCCGAAGCTGTCGGTCAGGCGGCCGTCCTCGAGCACCTGCAGGAGGATGTTGAAGACGTCCGGATGGGCCTTCTCGATCTCGTCGAGGAGGATGACCGCGTACGGCCGGCGCCGGATCTTCTCCGTCAACTGACCGCCCTCCTCGTAGCCGACATAGCCGGGAGGCGCTCCCACAAGGCGCGAGACGTTGAACTTCTCCATGTATTCCGACATGTCGAGCTGGACGAGGGCGTTCTCGTCGCCGAACATGAACTCCGCGAGCACGCGGCCCAGCAGGGTCTTCCCCACGCCGGTCGGCCCGAGAAAGATGAACGACCCTATGGGACGGCGCGGGTCCTTGATGCCGGCGCGCGAACGCCGCACCGAATGGGCGATCGCCTTGAGCGCTTCGCCCTGGCCGATCACCCGCTTGCGAAGCTCCTCCTCGATCTTAAGGAGCTTCTCGCCTTCCTTCTGCTCGAGCTTGATGATCGGGATGCCGGTGATCTTGGAGACGATCTTCGCGATGGCCTCTTCGTCGATCTGCGGACGGGACTGGGCGCGCTCCTCCTGCCACTTCTTGCGCGCGCTTTCGAGCTTCTGACGCATCTGACGCTCCTCGTCGCGCAGGGTCGCGGCCTTCTCGAAATCCTGGTTCTTGATAAAAGCCTCTTTCTCCTTGCGCAGCTCCTCGACGTCGATCTCCATCTGCTTGATCGAATCGGGCACAACGAGGGTGTCGAGGCGCGCCCGCGAGCCGGCCTCGTCCAGCAGGTCTATGGCATTGTCCGGCAGGAAACGGCCGGTCATATAGCGGTCCGAGAGCTTGGCGGCGGCAACGAGCGCCTCGTCCAGATATTTGACGCTGTGGTGCTGCTCGTAACGGTCGCGCAGCCCCTTTAAGATCTCGATGGTCTCGTCCACCGACGGCGGATCGACCATGATCGTCTGAAAACGCCGCTCGAGGGCCGCGTCCTTCTCGATGTGTTTGCGGTATTCGTCGGGCGTCGTGGCGCCGATGCACTGGATCTCGCCGCGCGAAAGGGCGGGCTTCAATATATTGGAGGCGTCGATGGCCCCCTCCGCCGCGCCCGCGCCGACGAGCATATGCAGCTCATCGATGAAGATCATGACATCCCGGGAGCGTTTGATCTCGTCCATCACCGCCTTGATGCGCTCCTCGAACTGGCCGCGGTACTTGGTGCCGGCGATCATGAGCGCCAGGTCCAACACGATGATCCTCTTGTTCAGGAGCACCTCCGGGACGTTGCTCAGGATGATCTGCTGGGCGAGCCCTTCGACGATGGCGGTCTTGCCCACGCCCGCCTCCCCCAGGAGAACGGGGTTGTTCTTCGTGCGGCGCGCCAGGATCTGGATGACGCGCTCGATCTCGTTCTTGCGGTCGATGACCGGGTCCAGCTTGCCCTCGCGGGCCAGCGCCGTCAGGTCCCGGCCGAAGGCGTCGAGCGCCGGCGTCTTGGACTTGGCGCCCGCCTGCTGCTGGTTGCCGAAGCCGGGCGTCGCCGAACCCAAAAGCTCCATGATCTCCGACCGGACGCGGTTAAGATCAAGCCCCAGATTGATAAGGACCTGCGAGGCGATGCCTTCCCCCTCGCGGATCAGGCCCAGCAGGAGATGCTCGGTGCCGATATAATTGTGCCCGAGCGCGCGCGCCTCCTCCGCCGAGAGTTCCAGCGCTTTTTTGGAGCGCGGGGTGAAGGGAACGTCGCCCTGTATCTGCGTCGCCGGACCGGGCTGGACGAGTTTTTCGACCTCCAGGCGTATCGCCTCAAGTCCCAGGCCCATCTTTTGAAGCACCGCCGCGGCCACCCCCTCCCCCTCGCGGATCAGACCCAGCAGGATATGCTCGGTACCGATATAGTCGTGATTGAAGCGCCGGGCCTCTTCCTTGGCCAGGACGATGACCTTGCGCGCCCTTTCGGTGAAACGATTGAACATTGTCCTGCCTCCGTGTGGCTAAGAGAGTGCCTCTAGTTTATTCCGGACGATCTCGGCGCGCTTGACGTCGCGCTCGTTGGCGGTGAGCTTCTTCTTCTCGATCTTCTGCAGGTGCGCCGGCTGCGTCAGGATGAAGAGCTCGTTGACGAGGGCCGGCGTCAATCCCTTGACGATCCCGAGATCGTGGCCGAGACGCAACATCGACAAAAGCTCGACCGTCTCGTTGCTCGAGATGATATGGGCGTTCTTGAGCGTCCCGTAGGAGCGCCAGACGCGGTCCTCCAGCATCTCCCGGTGTTCCTGCAGGAGCGCCTGGCGCGCCTTCTCCTCGTGCTCGATGATCTGGGCAATGACGCCCTTGATGTTGTCGAGGATCTCCTCCTCGCGCTGGCCGAGCGAGACCTGGTTCGATATCTGGAAAAAATTGCCGGACGCCTGCGTCCCTTCGCCGTAGAGGCCGCGCGTCGTGAAGCTCAGCTTCGCGATGGCCTCGAGCACCCGGTTGATCTGCCGGGTCATCACGAGCGCCGGCAGATGGAGCATCACCGACCCGCGCATGCCCGTACCGGTATTGGTGGGGCAGGCCGTGAGGAACCCCCATTCGTCGCTGAAGGCGTACGTCAGATGGCCGGCGAAAGCGTCGTCCACGGCGTTGATCGTCCGCCACGTCTTCTCGAGGTCGAAGCCGGACGTCATGGCCTGTATGCGCAGGTGATCCTCCTCGTTGACCATGACGGCGATCGTCTCATCGGCGTTGATCATGAGCGCCTTCTGTGAAGAGCGCACGGCGTGCTCGTTGGACATCAGATGCCGCTCGACAAGGAACTGCTTGTCGATGGCGTCCATGTCGTCCAGGCGGACGTAGAGGCTGTCCTTGAAGATCGGTCCGCGGTCAAAGACATCCCGGGTTATGGCGAGGATCCGCTCCGCATCGGGCTTCTTCGCCCAATGCGGGAAAGGCACGCCGGCGACGTTGCGCGCGAGCCGGATGCGCGAGGAGATGACGATATCGGCGTTGGGCCCCTCTCCCCGCAGCCACCCCCCCGTATGGTTGATCAGGTCATGGATGCTCATGTGCTTTCCGAACCGCCTTTCTTGCGCCTCTCGATCTCCTTGATCATGTCGCGCAGGTGGGCCGCGTCCTCAAAGGCCTCGTTCTTGATCGCCTCCTGCAGGCGGACCTTGAGCTCATCGATATCGACGGTCTTGCCGCGGGAGCGCTGCTTCCCGCTCTCCGCATCCGTTCCGGCCGGGGCGGCGGCGGCCACGCCGGCCGGGACCTTGCCGACATGGCGGCTGGCGCCGTGGATGCGCTTCAACAACGCCCCCAGCTGCTTGGAAAAGGCCTTATAGCATTCCCCGCAGCCCAGGCGCCCTATCTTGCGGAAATCCTCGTAGGTCAGGCCGCAGGCGCCGCACTGCAGAGCCGCCGGCTGCTTCTCCGCGCCGCCGCCCAGCTGCTTGCCATACTCGACGAGCCCGCCCAGCAGGTCCGAGAGGCCGAACTGCTGCTCCATCTGGATGCTCTTCTTGCGCGCGCAGTCGTCGCACAGATGCAGCTCGCTCATCTGGTCGTCGACGATCTCCGTCAGGTGCACCGTCGCGGGATTCTTCTGGCATAGATTACACAACATAACGCACACCGTCCTTCTTCGTCAACTTGCGGAACTCCTGCGTGAGCTTAAGGGTCTTGGGACCCACGGCCCCCGTTCCGATGACGCGGCCGTCCATCATGACGACGGGCACGATCTCGGCCGCCGTGCCGGTCAGGAACATCTCGTCCGCCGTAAAAAGATCGAAACGCGTGAGCTGCTCCTCCACGGGCCGCAGCCCGGCCTTCGCGGCGAGGTCCAGGACCGCGGCGCGCGTGATGCCGTTCAGGATGCCGACCGAGATGGGCGGGGTCTTGAGGCACCCGTCCTTCACGATAAGGATATTGTCGCCCGTGCACTCGCTCACGAAACCGCTCTGGTCGAGCATCACCGCCTCGGGCACGCCGGCATTGATCGCCTCGATCTTGCCCAGGACGTTGTTGAGGTAATTGAGCGACTTGATCCTGGGATTGATGGCCTCCGGGACATTGCGCCGCGTCGGCACGGTCACGATCTTGAGGCCCTTCTCGTACATCTCCTTAGGGTAGAGACGGATCTTGTCCGCGATGATGAAGACCGTGGGCTTGGCGCAGTTGCGCGGATCGAGCCCGAGGTCGCCGGGGCCGCGCGTCACCACGACCCGGATATAACCGTCGGTGATCTTGTTCGCCTTGAGGGTCTTGACGATCGCCTGCGTCATGGCTTCCCTGGAAAGGGGCACCTTCAGGGCGATGACATGGGCCGACTTGAAGAGCCGCTCCACGTGCTCGCGGCACTTGAAGATAAGGCAGCCGTAGGCGCGGATGCCCTCGAAGACCCCGTCGCCGTACAACAGGCCGTGGTCGAAGACCGAAACGCGCGCCTCCTCCTTCTTGACCAGTTTTCCGTCCAGATAGATCAACATAAAATGACTCCTTGATTTTGCCTGTAACGGGTTTCTCTATCTTGCGAAATCAACCCCGAAGCCCGCCCTGATCCGCCAAGGTTCGTCGGCGGACGGGCGCTTGGGCAAGGGGCGACTCTTGCCTATAGCGGTTATTTATTCTTTTCTCTGCGCCGAAGAAGCCAGCGCCCCGTCAAAAATATGCAGGACCCGCTGCGCCCCTTCGGCCAGGGCGGGGCTGTGCGTCACTATCACGAGCGCCGCGTTCTTTTCCCTGTTGAAAGAAAACAGGATGTCGCGGATCTGGCGGCCCGACTCATGATCAAGGTTGCCGGTCGGCTCATCGCAAAAGAGCACCTCCGGGTCGTTCATGAGGGCCCTGGCGATAGCCACACGCTGCTGCTCGCCGCCCGATAACTGTCCGGGCCGATGGTGTCCCCGCTCGGCCAACCCCACCGCTTCGAG
>JBLMXZ010000108.1:0-10574 GCA_050258015.1 Deltaproteobacteria bacterium | reverse complement strand
GAGAATAGAGGATGGTCCGGTCCAAAAGCCGCGATCTTTCGCCGGTTGTGCCGCGACTATTCTCTATTCTCGATTCTCTATTCTCGACCGTTGCGTGTGTTGAAAATGTCCATCGAGTTGATTTGACGGAAAGGAACCCAGATGACCATCAAACAATGGATCGAGCTGTGCCATAACACGGCCAAGGAGAAGGGCTGGTGGGATTTCGAGCGCTCGGACGGCGAGCTCATCGCCCTCATGCACTCCGAGCTTTCCGAGGCGCTGGAGGCCCTGCGCAACGATTGCGGTCCGGAGGCCGTGGCCGAGGAGATGGCCGACTGCTGCATCCGCATCTTCGATTACTGCGGCGCCCGCGGCCTGGACCTGGAGGCCGCCCTCCACAAGAAGGCCGAGAAGAACAAATCCCGCCCGTACAGGCACGGGAAAAAATTCTAGGCTCAGGAACAGGCAACAGGGTACTGTTATTTCGATGCCTGAACCCTGTCCCCTGAAACCGCGTCTTTCTTTTAGGAGGCATCATGTTCAATCTGCCCGACATGTCCAAGTTGGCCCAGACCGCCAAAGAGGCCGAGGCCGCCCGCAACAAGATAGAAGAGAGGAAGATCCAGATCCTCCAGCGCATCGAGCAAAAGCTCGACCAGGTTCTTCAGGAGATCAAGGGGCGTTGAAGCCGCGCGGCGTCTTTTCCGGCCGGGACGAAAGGGTTGAAAAGGCGCAAAGGGCCGACTATAATACTTTTTTATGAGACGGTTGAAGTCCAAACGGGACACCTGGGGTTCGCGCCTGGGCATTATCATGGCGGTGGCGGGCTCGGCGCTGGGGCTGGGCAACTTCCTGAGGTTCCCGGTCCAGGCCGCCGGCAACGGCGGCGGCGCCTTCATGATCCCCTATTTCGTGTCGCTGTTCCTGCTGGGGATCCCCCTCATGTGGATCGAGTGGACCCTGGGCCGTTTCGGCGGCGGCTTCGAACACGGCACCGCGCCCGGCATCTTTCACAGCGTCTGGAAGAAGAACCGCTTCATCAAGTATTTCGGGGTCATCGGCATCTTCGGCCCCTTCGTCATCTTCATCTATTACACCTTTATCGAATCCTGGACCCTCGCGTACAGCTTTTATAGCCTGAAGGGAGTCCTGACCCATCTGCCCGATCAGGCCGCGCTGCAGTCTTTTCTCAAAGGGTTCCAGGGCCTGGAAAAGAACGCTTTTTTCAACGGTCTGAGACCGGCCTACCTGTTCTTCTCCATCACGTTCTTGATCAACATGGCGGTCATCTGGTACGGGATCCGCGGCGGTATCGAAACGCTGTGCAAGGTCGCCATGCCGATCCTGCTTGTTTTGGGCGTCGTCCTCGTCATCCGCGTTCTGACGCTGGGTATGCCCGACCCGGCGCGGCCGGCGTGGAACCTCTCCAACGGCCTGGGGTTCCTGTGGAACCCCGATTTTTCGGCGCTTAAGTCCGCCAAAGTGTGGCTGGCCGCGGCCGGCCAGGTCTTTTTCACCCTCAGCGTGGGCATCGGGGTCATCCTCACCTATGCGAGCTATCTCTCCAAGGGCGACGACGTCGTTCTCTCGGGGCTGACAGCCGTCAGCATGAACGAGTTCGCCGAGGTCATTCTCGGGGGATGCATAATCATCCCGGCGGCCTATGTCTTTTTCGGTCCCGCCCAGATCCAGGCCGTTGCCCAGCAGGGCGCCTTTGATCTGGGGTTCGTGACCATGCCGCTCGTCCTGGGAAAGATACCGTTGTCTTCCCTGTTCAGTTTCCTCTGGTTCGCGCTTCTTTTCCTTGCGGGCGTCACCTCGAGCGTCTCTCTGGCCCAGCCGGCCGTCGCTTTCCTGGAGGACGAGTTCGACATCGACCGTAAGAAGGCGGTCGGCATCTTCGCGGCGGCCGCCTTCATCCTGTGCCAGCCGGCCATCTTCTGGCTGGGCCGCGGGGTCGTCAACGAACTGGACTTCTGGGGTGGGACCTTCTGCCTCGTCCTTTTCGGGACCGTCGAGACCATCCTCTTCGCCTGGATCTTCGGCATCGACAAGGCATGGGAAGAGATCCATCACGGCGCGGACCTGCGCGTGCCGGCCGTCTATAAGTTCATCATCAAGTTCGTGACCCCGCTGTTCCTGTTGATCGTGCTGGGGGCCTGGTTCATTCAGCAGGGCCTGCCGACGATCCGGATGGAGGGGGTCGCGGCGGCCGACAGGGCGTTCGTCCTGGGCACGCGCATCGGCCTCGTGCTTCTGTTCGCGACCCTCGCGTTCCTGGTGCGGATCGCCTGGAGAAAGCGGACGCAAACGTGGGAAAGCGAGCTGGTATGACTTTCGCGGGCTGGGTCTTTTTCGGTCTTTCATGGGCGGCCATCCTGGGGTTGGGCGTCTTTTGTTTCACCAAGATATTCTCCAAGAAAGTAATGCGGTGAGGTTATGATGCGGAAAACGACTTTAGCGTTGATGGGCGTCCTGGCGCTTGCCCAGCTCTCCGGTTGCATCTTTCTGATCGCCGCCGGCGCGGGCGCCGTCGGCGGCTATGCCATAACCCGCGACACGATCCAGGGTGATTATGACGCGGACCAGCGCGATGCCTATCGCGCGGCCGTCGAGGTGTGCGGGATGATGGGCACGGTCCTCGCCAAGAGCCCCTCTCTGGGGTCGGTCGAGGCGACCGTCAATAACGCCAGCGTCACGGTTTCGATCACCCAATTGACGAAAGAAGCGATACGCGTCAAGGTCAAGGCCCGCCGCGGCATCTTCCCGAGCCTCTCGAACGCGGAGCGGGTTTTCGTCAAGATCGTCAATCAATTGATGTGAAGCCGGCATCGTTGTATTGCGGAACCCCGCACCAGACCGCCGGAGGCGGACGGTGCGGGGCAGTCCTGTCTGTGCGGGTCATTCCATGAACATCGTCAGAGTTTTGCGCGGACGTTGTGTCCGGGCGCTGGCGGTCCTCTTCCTCGCGTTGGGGCCGGCTTCGTGTTACGCCCCGGCGGCGGGCCCCGTGCGCGTCACGCAGGTCGTCGACGGCGACACCGTCGTGTTGTCGACCGGCGCCGAGGTGCGTTATATCGGTATCGACGCCCCCGAGACGCACCGCCGCAAGGCGGGCGCATGGATCGACGTCGATGAGCCGTTCGGCGCCGAGGCCGGGCGGGTGAATGCGCAGCTCGTCCTCGATAAGTCCGTCCGGCTGGAATTCGACGAGGAGCAGCGCGACACCTACGGCCGCCTGTTGGGATATGTCTGGGTCGGGCAGGGGCAGAGTCGGATCATGGCCCAGGAGGAGCTCCTGCGGCGCGGCCTGGCTTTTCTTTACACGCTGCCTCCGAACGTCAAGTACGCGGATCGGCTTAAGGCCGCGCAGGATGAGGCGCGCCGTGCCGGCAGGGGCCTGTGGTCGCGGGACCTGTCCATCTCGTCCCGGGAGGCGGGGGAGCACGTGGGGGAGCGCCGGCTGGTCCGGGGCACGGTCGAAGATGTCCTTGCCGCGCCCAATACCACCGTACTCCTTTTGGAGGGTTTTCGCGTGGTCATCTTTAGCCGGGATATCGGCCTGTTCTTAGGGGAGGGCGTCCGCCCGGAGAAAGATTATACCGGCAGGGAGATCCGCGCCTACGGCCTCATCAAGACATATCGCGGCCACCCCGAGATGATCGTTTCGCACCCGGGACAGATCGAGGTCCTGTGAGCTTGAGGTCGGTCAGTTGGCTCTCGGGTGGGGGCTATTGTCGTGGACGAAGGAAGCTATCTCCGTGCGGGAGCCGCTGTTGATCTCGATGAACTCGAGGCCCGCCCGGTACTTTTTCGAGAACGGATCCTTGGAGGTCCAGGCGACGCGGGCGATACCGTAGGCGGGTTGAGGGGCATTGCGAAGCTTGAGCTGGAAATAAAGGCAGGCACCGCAGGGCAGGGGGTCGTCGACCAGAAGGCCTACACCGCCTTCGCTGATGTCGCTGGTGATGCAGCAGAGGAATCTGTCTTCTTTAAGAAAACGGTATTTGACCGGGGCGTAGGTGCGCAGCCTGGGCCAGCGGCGGCGGTCTTCCGGAGATCGTGCATCAAAAGAAAAGGCCACGCTATCCTCCCGGGTTGCAGGGGATCCGTGGCTATTTCAAATGTAACATACGACCGAGTGGTTTTCAATCCCCCCGGAAGAAAGTTCTGAGGATTTTTCGATCCCCATCCCGGAGGGGGCAGCAGAGAGGCCGATATGTCTGTCGTGACGCGTCGCGGGGACAAAGGAAAGACTTCGCTTTTTCCGCAAGGTATTGTATCTAAAGATGATACGCGCATAGAATTGGTCGGGACGCTTGACGAATTAGCCTCTTTTTTGGGGGTCGTCCGCGGGGTGGCGCGTGACCGCCGGATCCTGAAGGAGGCGGCCGCCATCCAAAAAGAGCTCTTCTGGGTCAGCGCCGAGGCCGTGACCGTCCCTTCGCAGCTCGGGAAACTCAAACACCGCATCGGGGATTCCGCGGTACGGCGTCTGGAGAAGGCGGCCGCGATCCGGGAGAGGCGCGCCGGCGGCGTGCCGCGCCGTTTTGTGGTCCCCGGAGGCCAGGCGGTCCCGGCCCTGCTGCATGTCTGCCGCGCGCTGTGCCGCCGGGCGGAGCGCCGCATGGTCACCTTAAGAAGGAAGAACCAGCTCAAGAACGACGCCCTGATACGCTACATGAACCGTCTTTCGGACCTGCTGTTCCTGCTGGCGGTGTGTAAAAAGAGAAAATAAAAGAGAGGGGATCGGCAGAGGGGGGTGCTTTGCGAGCCCTTGCCTTCGGTTCCCGGACGTTATCGTTTGCAGGAGCAGCATGCGTAACCTCAGCATAAAAGCCGTCCTCTTCGACATGGACGGCGTGATCACGGACACGATGCCGTATCACTTTCGGGCCTGGAAGAAGGTCATGAAGGACAACGGTATCGCGGTTTCCCGGTGCGAGGTCTTTTTGCGCGAAGGCCAGCCGGGGCGCCTGACCATCAAGGAGATCTTTGCCGAAAGAGGCCGCGCTTTCGATGCCCGCCTTGCCGCCAAGATCATCCGGGAAAAAGAGAGTTTGTTCAAAAGGATCGTTCGCCCGCGGTTCGTGCCGGGGGCGCGGCGTTTCATCGCCCGCCTGGCAGGAAAGGGCATACGCATGGGCCTGGTGACGGGAACGGCCGCCCACGAAGTGGCCCAGATCCTGCCCGCAGCCCTGCGCCGCCGTTTCTCGGTGCGCGTGACCGGCGATGACGTCCGGCACGGCAAGCCCCACCCCGAGCCGTACCTGCTGGCCTTAAAGAAGCTCGGCCTTCGGCCCCGTCAGGCCGTGGTCCTGGAGAACGCGCCCTTTGGCATCCACTCCGCGAAGAAAGCGGGCCTTATGTGCATCGCCCTTCAGACGTCTTTGCCGAAGGCCTACCTTAAGGACGCGGATCTGGTCCTTTCTACCTACCGGCAGCTTGAGCGCAAGGCGCTTTTTTCGCTATCTCCTTGAAGGGCCGACATTTCGTTGACGCCCTTCCTTTTTGTTGATAAGATGAAATCCGCCATCATTTTGCTCGCCTTCGCAGAAGACCAGGGGCCTGCTCCGGCGAGATGTCGCTGGAATGGTGCCGTTTGTGGAGCTCCATGGGAAAATTTACCTTTGTGCCGCATACGGCCGACGTGGCGGTCAAGATAGAGGGGGGATCGCTCAAAGAGCTCTTTGGGGCGGCTGCCAAGGCCATGTTCGCGGTCCTTGTCGTCAAAAAGGCCAATGGTCCGGCCGGCGATCTCACGGAGTTGGCGATCGAGAAGAAGGAGGGTTCCCTCGAGGACCTGCTTAAGGCCTGGCTCGACGAACTCCTGTTCGAGTTTCAGGCCAACGGCCGGATCCTGCACCGGATCAAGGCGCTTTCCGTGGGCGAGGACGCCTTGAGCGCCCGCGTTCTTTCGTGCGCCCTGAACAGGGATCTCTATGACGTCAAGGACGAGATCAAGGCCGTCACCTATCACGAACTTAAGGTCGTGAAAGCCCGGCGGGGGTGGGAGGCCTTCGTCGTCTTCGACGTGTGAGTGCCGAAGGTCCTGTTTTTCTTGAGGTTTTGATCTTGGTGGTTTGGTCTTGATTTTCTGGCTGTCTGATGACTGGTGACTGACGTCTGACGACTTCGTATGTGGGACGGCCCTCTTGAGAAGATCGATGGCCTGCGCTGGCGCATCCCCAGGACATACCGGCGGGGGATGCGCGTCGACGGCATCGTCTACGCGGATGAAAAGCTTCTAAAGGATATCCGCCACGACAAGGCGTGCGAGCAGGTCGCGAACGTCGCCTTTTTGCCGGGCATCGTCGGGGCGTCGCTCGCCATGCCCGATATCCACTGGGGCTACGGCTTTCCGATCGGCGGGGTGGCGGCGACCGACATCGAAAAAAACGGCGTCGTCTCGCCCGGCGGCGTCGGTTTTGACATAAACTGCGGGGTGCGTCTTCTGCGCACCGAGCTTGAGCTCGGCGACGTCACGCCCCGACTTAAAGATCTGGTCACGGCGCTTTATCAGGCCGTGCCGTCGGGCGTCGGCTCCGAAGGCGCGATCCGGGCCGGCGATAAGGACGAAAAAGAGATCATGGTGCGCGGGGCCGGCTGGGCGGTCCACCAGGGCTACGGCACCGACGCGGACCTTGAGGCGACGGAGGAGCGCGGCGCCATCGCGGGCGCCGACCCCGAGGTCGTCTCCGATCGCGCCCTCAGGCGCGGCAGGTCTCAGTCCGGGACGCTGGGCTCCGGGAACCACTTCCTCGAGGTCCAGGTCATCGATCAGCTCTTTGATCAGGAGATCGTGGACGCCTTTGACCTGCGTCTCGGCCAGGTCGTGGTCATGATCCACAGCGGTTCGCGCGGGTTCGGCTATCAGGTCTGCGACGACGCGCTCAAGGTCATGCAGGGGTGTCTCGAGAAGTACCGGATAAGCGTGCCTGACCGGCAACTGGCATGCGCGCCCGTCGAGTCGCCCGAGGGCAAGAGGTATCTCGGCGCCATGCGCGCGGCGGCCAACTACGCCTGGAACAACCGCCAGTGCCTGATGCACCTGACGCGGGAGGTCTTTGAGAGGGTCTTCGGTTCCTCCTGGCAGAAGCTCGGGATGCGCCTGATCTACGACGTGGCCCACAACATCGCCAAGATCGAGAAGCACGCTGTGGACGGACGCGAGCGGACGCTGTGCGTGCACCGCAAGGGCGCGACGCGGGCTTTCGGTCCCGGCCATCCGGACCTGCCGGAGCGTTACCGCAAGACCGGCCAGCCGGTCATCATTCCCGGCGACATGGGCCGCAATTCCTACCTTTTGGCGGGCACCCAGAAGGCGATGGAGGAATCTTTCGGCACGACGTGCCACGGCGCGGGGCGGCTTAAGTCGCGTCACGACGCCAAGCGCAGCGTCCGTTTCGACGAACTGATGAAGGACCTTAAGGCCAGGGGCATCGTCGTCATGGCCTCGGGCCACGGCACCTTGGTGGAAGAGGCCCCGCAGGCCTATAAAGACGTCAACGACGTGGTGCGCGTCGTCCACGAAGCGGGATTGGCCCGCCGCGTCTGCCGGATGCGACCCCTCGGCGTCGTCAAGGGTTAGGGGGAGTCCTGGGCGCCGTCGAAGGCAGGCCTTTAGGGGCCATCACGGGATAAAAACCGAGTTCCCGATCTTCAGGCAGCAGAGTGCAGGGCACTGAAACTCGATGGTCGGATGGAAGGTCTTCCCGTGCCCTGGACCCTGACCTGCGTACCCTGAAAAGAGGACATCATGCTTGATCCAAGACTGATACGAGAGAACCCCGACGCCGTGCGCGCTTCCCTTCAAAAGCGCGGCATGACGCTGGATATCGAGAAGGTCCGGGCCCTGGACGCCGAGCGGCGCGCGCTGCTGACCGCGCTCGACGACCTGCGCCGCCGGAAGAACGAGGCGAACGACGATATCGGCCGTCTGCTTAAGGAGAAAAAGGACCCGCGGGACAAGATCGCGGCCATGAAGGACGTCGCCGCCGCCATCGACGCGAAAGAGGCGGCATGGCGCGAGAAAGAGGGGGTGCTCGAGAAGGAGCTTTTGATCATTCCCAACATCGTCCACGATTCCGTTCCCGCCGGCGACCCGACGCACAATAGGGTCGTGCGCACCTGGGGCACGCCGCCCCGTTTTGATTTTAAGCCGTTGACGCACGTGGAGCTCGCCGAGACGCACGGGACGATCGATTTTTCCCGCGGCGCCAAGATCGCCGGCTCCAACTTTATCCTGTATAAGGACGCGGGGGCGCGCCTGCAGAGGGCCCTCGTCAATTTCATGCTGGACCTGCACACGACGCGTCACGGCTACCGCGAGATGTGGCCGCCGGTGCTGGTCAATCGCGCCAGCATGACCGGGACGGGCCAGCTGCCCAAACTCGAAGAGGACATGTACCGCCTGCGGGACGAGGACCTTTTCCTGATCCCGACAGCCGAGGTGCCGGTGACGAATATCCATCGCGAGGAGATCCTGGGAGAAGAGGACCTGCCTTTGTATTACACGGCCTACACGCCGTGTTTCCGGCGGGAGGCGGGTTCCTACGGCAAGGACACCAAGGGCCTCGTGCGGGTCCATCAGTTCGACAAGGTCGAGCTCGTCAAGTTCGTCAAGCCCGAGACCTCGTTCGACGAGCTCGAAAAGCTCGTCGGCAACGCCGAGGCGGTCCTGCAGGCGCTGGGTCTGCCGTATCGCGTCGTGATGCTCGCCGCCGGCGACATCAGCTTTGCGGCCGCCAAATGTTATGACCTGGAGGCCTACGCCCCGGGCATGGACAAGTGGCTTGAGGTTTCCAGCTGCTCCAACTTTACGGACTTCCAGGCGCGGCGGGCCGGCATCCGCTTCAAGGACAAGGCGACGAAGAAGGTCGACTTCGTGCACACGCTCAACGGTTCGGGGGTCGCCCTGCCGCGCGTGGTCGTGGCGATCCTCGAGAACTTCCAACAGGCGGACGGCAGCGTCGTCGTGCCGGAACCGCTGCGGCCTTACATGGGAGGCTTGGAAAAAATTGAGAGACCGGCTCTTTAGCGTTCTGAAGCTGACCCTGGCTATTTTGCTCTTGCCCATTGTCGTCGGGGTGACCGCCGCCTTCCTGGACGGTCTGCGCGCGACCGACGCGCGCGTCGCCGCGGCCTTCGGCTGGGGCGCGATCGCGTATCTCATCCTGCACATCTTTTTCGTGCCGCCCGCGCAGGTCTTTGACGCCGGCAAGAAGATGTCGGAGGAGGCGGTGGGGTTCGTCTTTCCCCTCGTCAAGGTGGCGGGTTTCTGCATCCCGATCTTCACCTTGATCGCCTTCGGTCTCTACGCGCTCGTGGCGGCCGCCTGGAAGAAGGCGGACACGCTGCCTTTGTTCGTCTTTTTGGCGTCGTTCACCTTCACGATGCACATGGTCTTTTCGGCGAACGCGCTGCGGAACAAGAAGCCCGGCTGGCTCAAGGAGAATTACCTTTTGGCGATCTGCACCATCTACATCGTCAACATGATCCTGATAGCGCTGGCGTTTTCCCTGCTGGCGCCGAACTTCGAGCTGGCGGACTTTTTCGGGCGGTGCGGCCACGTGGCGGGCGCCATCTATTCGGCGTCCTGGCGTCAGCTCTTTGAGGTGGAAGGGAGGTCCCGGAGATGATCGCTCTGTTCGGTCTGTTCACCATCATCCTGTTGTCCATACTTGTCGTGCGCATCGGCGCCACCGCGCTCGAGATGACGGGGCTCTCCGCGGAGATCGCGACCTTCCAGGCGCAGTCGGCTTTTTCCGGGGTGGGATTCACCACATCCGAATCCGAGATGATCGTGACCCACCCGGTGCGGCGGCGCATCGTGCGGATCCTGATCCTCCTGGGCAGCGCGGGGATCACTTCCTCGATGGCCGCGCTCGTTCTGACGTTCGTGGGGGAGAGCGGCAAGGATATCGCCATGCGGGTCGCCTGGCTGGCTATCGGCGTCCTGGCGATCCTTCTTCTGTCGCGCCTGCGCATCATCAATGTGCTCATGAAGAGGGTTATCCTCAGGGCCCTGCGGCGGTGGACGAAACTGCACATCTATGATTATGAACAGCTTTTGGGATTGGGGCACGGTTACGCGATCTCCCGCATCCGGATCCATATGCACAGCCCTTTTTGCAATAAGCAGTTGAGCCAGGTCAAACCGGAAGAAGGGATCCTTGTCCTCGCGATCTATCGTCGGGAGCACGGGCGCGAGACGCACATCGGCGCCCCGCACGGCGACACCGTTATCCGGGCCGGGGACGACCTCATCTGTTACTCGCAGAAGGAGATCGGGGAGTTTTTTAATCCGAAGTAGGCGGCAACGATCTGTCGGGCAGATCGGAACAAAATCGAGGAGAGTCCGCCGTTCGCCTGTCGCCGGAGGCGCCATGGAGAACGGCAGACTTCGGGGTTGATCTTGTGAAGTTTTGGCAATATCGGGTTGTTGCTCCCTCGTTAATGCGCTTGTAAATTTCTCAGAAATTTACTTCGCTGACTTCGGGAGTTAATCTTGCAAGGAAAAGAAACCTTTTATAGGCAAGATTAAGGAGAGGTGCCAGAGCGGTTGAATGGGGCGGTCTCGAAAACCGTTG
>JBLMXZ010000107.1:0-11213 GCA_050258015.1 Deltaproteobacteria bacterium | reverse complement strand
CGAGGAAAAGCGGCGTGGAGACCGGGCGCGGCGAGAATCCGGGGCTCATCGGCTATATCCGAAAGAAGGTATGGATAAAGGGGTCTTGTGTATCCCGCGACATCCTGCGGTAGTTGTAGCCCGCTGCCAGCAGGCCGACGCCCGTCAGGATCAGGACGGAAGCGACGATAAGGGCCAGGAACGGCGGGTAGACGGCGATCAGGATGCCGGCGAGGATAAAAACGATGCCGGGGAGCATGGGCACCTCCTTGATTTTGCCTATAAGATGTTTTTCCTTGCGCCTATCGGATCGAAAAAGCCCCCTCCGTGAATTTGATGATCTTGTCCATCATCTGGACGGTCTGCGCCGGATAGCGGCCCATCGCCGTCTCGCCGGACAGCATGACGTAGTCTGAGCCGTCCAGAATGGCGTTGGCGACGTCGCTCACTTCGGCGCGCGTGGGGCGCAGGTGTTCGGTCATGCTCTCGAGCATCTGCGTGGCGGTGATGGAGAACTTGCGGCGTTTCCTGCATTCCTTGAGCAGGAGTTTTTGCCAGACGGGGACCTCGTAGATGGGCAGGGAGACGCCGAGGTCCCCGCGCGCTATCATCACCCCGTCCGACACATCCAGGATGGCGTCGATATTGCGGATCCCTTCTTCGTTCTCTATCTTGGCGATGAGGCGGCATTTTTTGCGGAACGCGCCCAGGGCGTCGCCGACGTGAAGCATATCCCGCGCATCCCGCACGAAGGATTGCGCCACGAAGTCGACGCCGTGCCGGACGCCGAAAGCGATGTCCAGCCGGTCCTTGTCCGAAAGCCCCCGGAACGCGAGCCGGACGCCGGGGATGTTGACGCCCTTGTGCGACCGGATGGTGCCCGGGGTTACCACGCGGGCGGTTAAGGCGTGGCGGCGGGCCCTCTCGACCCGCAGGGCGATCTGCCCGTCGTCGATAAAGACCTCGGTGTTTTTTTCGATGTCGGCAAGCGACCCTTCGTAATCGAAGGGGATGGCAGCCTCTCCCCTTTTGCGCGGCTGATTGGACAACAGGACGCTTTGGCCTTTCTGGAGCGGGACCGGCTGCCGGAGGGCCCCGACGCGGACACGCGGTCCCTCGAGGTCCAGGAGGATGCGCAGGCGGCGCCGGTACGTCTTGTTCAGGCGCCGCACCGACGCGATGCGTTCGGCGTGTTCCCGGTGCGTGCCATGCGAGAGGTTGAGGCGCGCGACATCCATGCCCGCCTGCATCATCTTGCGCAGCACGGTCACGGAATCGCTGGCGGGTCCCAGGGTGCAGATTATTTTTGTTTTAGCGGTCATGCTGCATGGCGCCGTCAAGCCGGGGCAGGCGGCGGCTGCGGTTGCGCCGGGGCCGCCTCTTCCGGGGGCAGCGGCGCGTAGCCGCCCTCGAGGCTGCCTATGAAATACAGCGAAAAACACCTGAAGAACACGGCCAGCGGCAGGGAAAGCGACATAAGCAGAAGGATCGCGGCCAGCAGCAGCGGGAGGCCGATGAGCACCGCCAGGGCCACGAAGACGATCTTGAGCTTCAGGAGCGCCACGGCGAGCAGATACATGAGGCCGAAGAACAGGCCGCCGGCCAGAAGGAGCACGATGATCAGGATCCACGTCGCGATCGCGAGGGCGATAGCCCCGGCTATCGACAGTCCGAAGACGAGCAGGGTGAAGAGGACGACGTTCTTGACGTTTTGCCTGAGCAGCGCCGTGAATTTGCGCCAGCCGGTCCTGAAACCGACGCCCTCAAGGGCCATGATGGTGACGACGAAGTGGTCGACGAACAGGGCCAGGACGGCGAGGACCGCGAGAAGGAGGATGAACAGCAGAATGACCGGCAGGAGCGCGCCGATCAATGTTCCCCAGTGGGGCGAGCCGCCCTGTTTGAGAACGCCGCTGGCCTCGACGCCGCGATAGCCCCACCAGGCGAGCAGGCCGATGCATGCGAGACTTGCAGAACCCAGCGCCAGGAAGAATCCGAAGAGGGAGTCCCCCTGCGCGGCATATTTCAAGAACGGCGCCTTGACGGAGGCGTCGTTGTTGACGACGGCGTCGTACCAGACGAACCGGAAGCGCGCGCCGAGCCACATGAGGACCAGGGTGAGGACGATGAACACGAAAGCGCCGGCCGAGACCGCGATGACGCCGGCCGGCGTGGCGAGGAACTGCCTGAAGGATGCCCACATCTTGTCGGGGTCGGGTTCCTCCGCCGCCGGATCGGGGCGCGTTTCCCGGTCCTCCCCGACGCGGCCGGTCGCGAAGTCCGCAACGCTGAAGTTGCCGGCGGGTTTCTGTTGCGCCGGCTGGGCGTAAGCCGCAGGGGTCAGGATGCCGGAACGGCTTGTCCGTGAGCGGTCGTTATGCGAGCTGCCGCCTCCTCCCCCGCCGTTACTTCCCGTATGGACGGCCCCGGCCAGATAGGCGATGAAGAGCAGGAAGAGCCATTTTTTGAGCGAGAAGGGCTTGAAGAGGATCAGGACGGTGCGTCGGAAGCTTTTCTGCAGCAGGCTTTCGAAGTTGACGGACGGCATAGGGAGACCCCGCGCTACTTCAATTTCTGGGAGATCTGGTACGCCAGCCCCTGGGCGACCTCCGGTTTCGGCAGGAGCAGCCGGCGCGCGGAGACCGTCATCTGCGTTTTTCCGGCCGCGACCTTTTCGAATTTGAAGGCGACGTCGTTCTTATCGACAAGAGCCGTGATAACGCCGGTCTCTTTGTTCTCTTTCTTGATCGCGGCGCGGTCGGTCATGCCCTTCAAGGTCGCCAGGACGGTGTCGTAGACCTTGTCGTAAGGAACGTCGTAGTTCTCCTGGGTGCTGTCCTTGCCGGCCAGCGTGATGGCCACGCCCGCGGGCAGGAAACCGACGCCCAGGACCGCCTGGGCCGCGAAGATCTTGGCGCCCTCGATGGCGGTGTGTTTCAAGGGCTCGCTCATGATGAGGAAGGCCAGCTGTTGGGCGCTCGTGATGTTCTTGTACTGCTGGTTTTTGATCCCCAGCTCATAGACATCGACCTTCGGCGGCTCCCCTTTGGTGTAGTCCTTGAAGATGACGCGGCCGAGGTTCAGGTTCACCTCGTCGATCTGCATCGGCAGGGGCTTTGTTTTTTGGGCGGCAGCGGGCTTCTTCTCCCCGGGCTTCGGTTTTTCTTCGGCCTGCCCGGCCTGGGATACTTTCAGCGCGTCGACGTTGAGCTGCCCCTCCTTATTCTTGACGATCACCATCTCATTGAGATCGAGCGTGATCTTTTCCAGATGCAGTTTTCCTTTCAGGAGGGCGCCGACGTCGAGGTCCACCTCCACCTCGGGGATGTCGACGAAGACCGTCTTGGGGAACCCCTTGGGGTTGTACATCTTAAAGTCTTTGATATGGAGGGATTGTTTGATAAGGGACAGAGAGAAGACCCGTATCTTCGTGGGGGCGCCTGTGACGGCGGTCGTGGCGCGGGACACCGCGAAACGCAGGAATTGGTCTTTGACCAGGGCAAGGCTGATGATGCCGAAGATAACGATGCCGATGACGACCAGTGTTTTCTTCATGGAGGCTCCTGTCTGTTGGGATGCGTCTTTCTCCCGGCCATGTCCAGTATAATGCGCAACGGCCGCGGCGTCAACCGGTGGACGCGGAATTGTTTCAGGGGCCGATGAGACGGATGAGATACCAGCACAGACACCGGGAGGAGTAGGCGATCTCGTAGATGCCGTGCGGCGTGGCGACGCTGAAATACCACAGCTCCTCCCTGCCCCGCTTGTCTTTCCAGCGGAAGTTGACGCGTTGGACGTCAAAGGAGCGTTGGCGCCAGACAAAGGAGAGCGGATGGACCGCCCCGGCCTCTATCCGGCAGGTGGCGGAGATGACCGTTCCCGGGCCGGCGGCATCCTGCGGCAGCTGCCGGTCCCAGCGGGCCTGATGGCTGAACATGGCGTCAGAATACCACACATTTGTGTGGATGACAAGGAGGTCCGGGCGTCTCCCGTCGAACAATAAGGAGTTTTTCGGCAAAAGTCCGGGAAGAATTGCGGTTTCGAGATAGCGACACGGGCCCATGGAGCGTCCTGTCGAAACGGCAAACCGGAACGGACGGCGAAAAACTTCGTTTGACGGGAGACAGCCGAACCCCCCCTAGAGGAGGAAAGAGCGGGTGTGGAGCCGCAGCCAGGCGCGATGGGTTTTGTGGTCGGGCACGAAGCTGGCGACGAGGCGCCAGAAGGCGGGGCCGTGGTTCTTTTCTCTGATGTGCGCCAGCTCGTGCACGACGATGTAGTCGATGACGCCGGACGGCAGGGCCATCATCCTCCAGGAGAAGTTGATGACGTCCCGATGGCTGCAGGAGCCCCAACGGCTGCGGGTGTCGCGGATACGCACCTTTTTCGGGAAGAGGTTCATCGTCGGGGCGAAATGAGCGACGCGCCCGCCGAGGGTCTCGTGCGCGCGGTGGGTATACCATTGTTTCATGAGGAGACGGACTTCGCGCGGCCGCCCGACGGAGATGATGAACCCTTCTTCGGGGGACCACGTCAGCGGAAAACGGCGGGAAGGATCGACGCGCAGCGGATAGGCGCGGCCCAGGTAGGGGCAGGTGCCGCGTCCGGTCAATTTTTCAGAAGATAGGCGCGCCATCCGTTTTCAAGGTCCTCGAAGGAGCGGAATTGCTTGGGGTAGGCCGTGTGCATGGCTTCGCTGACGGCCTTTCCGCGGCTCAACTGCCGGCAAAAGTCCGCGAAGCGGTTGACGCCGAAGGTCTCGATCAGGTATCCGATGAGCGATCCCGATTCGACATAAAAATTGTTGAGGAGCACGTCGGAGCTCAGGATGACGACGTTGTACCGGTCCTTCATGTTGCGCGCCATGCGGAAAAAGAGGCGGTCGTTGGCCGTCTTGACGTACTCGAGGTTGAGCAGCAGGATGTCGGAGACCGTCAGCAGGCCGTTCCCCCTGAAGATGTCGGCGGCAAGCGTCTTGAGCTCATCGCGCGTCTCTTTGTCTTCGGCCCACTGGGCCACGCCCTCATCGACCCAGGCGGGCGGTTCGGCCGTCTTGTCCTCCGTCTGGTAGAAATCACGGAAGATGAGGTGCGCTATTTCATGCGGCAGGACCGAGTTGAGGAAGCGCGGGCTGTCGAGATAGCTGATGATCGAACGCTGCGCGTAATCGGCCATGCCCGGCGACCATTCCGGCTCCCCGGTCGCGGCGAGATAACCGTCTTTGTCGTCGTAGAGGCGGATCGTGACGCGATCGTTCCACAGCCAGAAGTCGGAGCGCCGCGGGAAGTTGAGCCGTTCGGCGATACCCGTGTAGTATTTTTCCGCCTCGCGCATGACGGTGCGCGCGAGATCGCAGGGTTGCCGGGTCTGGACGATAAAGTGCTCCCCTTTTTCCTGGGTCCATGCATCCGTTTCCTGGGGCTGGGCGGTGCGGGGTGCGGCGGCAACGCAAAGAAGGAAAAGCGCGGCGAGGGGCGGCGAGACCCTCATGGCGTATCGGCGGGCGCGCCGGAAAGCGCGGGGATCTTGCGCAGGCAGTAGAAGCAGCTGTTGAAGTCGGCGTCCGCGTCCTGCGCCGGAGTTCGCGCCATGTCGTCGATGCGGGCGCAGGTGAAGCGGTGGAAGTACGCCGAGAGTTTCTTGAGGGCCTCAGGCAGGCTTTCCGTTTTGAGGTCCGCGATCCGGGTAAAGTTGCGTATGACGGGGTGATCGAAATCCGCCACCTCGCAGCATTGGACGACGTGTCCCGCGGCGTCGATGGCCACCTCCCGTAAGTTCATCGGATGGCAGAGCCGGGTGTTGGCATAGGCCCGGATATCGGCGGCCACCCTCACGCTCAAGTGCAGCGTCCGCTGCAGGGCCAGGAGATCCCAGAAGAGCTCCTGGCGTTCCGGCGCGCTCAAGACGAGGTCGTTGTCCTGCGACCGCGGGCACGGCAGTATCGTGGTGAAGGACAGGTGCGGTATGCGCTTTTTCTTGGCGAGAAGGGCGATATCCAACACTTCTTCGATATTGTGGCGACCGATCGTTGCCTGGGCGCGGAAGGGGATCTCCTCGCGCCGGCAAAGGTCGAAATCGTCCATCAGGCGGGCGAAGGAGCCGGAGCGGCGCAGGGCGTCGTGTTTCCGGGGGTCCGCGCTTTCGAGGCTGAAGGCGATGTAGCCGAAGGACTTCTTGTAGCGGCGCAGGTAGGCGGTATGCCGGGGGAGGTCGAATCCGTTGGTGACGAGGCCGATCTTATAGTCGAGGGCCGCCGCCCGCTCGGTCACGGCCTCCAGGTGCGGATAAAGGAGCGGCTCTCCCCCCGTTATGGCCACCGTGCGGAAATTGAACTTCCGGCCTTCTTCCAGGGTCCTTAGGGCGACGTCGAGCGGCAGGTCCGTCGGCTGCTCGAGGCTGCGCAGGCAGTGCTTGCAGGAGAAGTTGCAGCGCGAGGTGGCGATGAAGACGAAGGTCTCGCCGACATAGGGTCCCTTGTCCTCTCCCTTTTTTTTGGCTTCACGCAGGAGAGCGTCTCGATGGAAACGCCACAGGCGTTGCAAGAGCGGCATAACGACCCTATTCGACGGGGATCTCCAGCCGGGTGCCGACCCTCAGCTTGTCGGGGTTCTTGATCCGTTCCTTGTTGAGCTCGTAGATATATTTCCACCGGTGACCGCTGCCGAGTTCCTTGGCGGCGATGTTCCAGAGGGTGTCGTTCTTCTGGACGACGTATTCCTTTGTGTTGACGTGGATCTCGCTCGCCACGTCCTCTTTGACGATCAGGGTCTTGTCGGTGCCGGCCTGCTCGATCATCTCCTGGCCTTCGCCGGCATAGGGGACCATGACCTCTTCGACCTCGGCGATCATGAACTGGGCGTTGCGGTCCTTTTGCATCCCGACGAGGTCCGTGACCGGCGCGACGGCGTTCAGCTTGCCGCGGCTGACGATCTTGACGCGGTCGGGGTCGATGCCGTTGTCCAGCATGAACTGACGGACCGACTCGGCGCGGCGCCGGCCGAGTTTTTCGTTGTAGGCCTCGGAGCCGCGGGTATCGCAATTGCCCGTGATGAGGATGTTCGTCTCGGGGTTCCTCTTTAAGGTCGCCACCGCCTGACGCAGGAGCTTTTCGGCGTCCGGACGGATCTCCGCCGCGTTAAAGTCAAAATAGACCTTAACGTTCTTGACGATCTTCTTGATGATCAGCGCGGCGCGCTCTTCTCCCGCCTTCGGCGGTCCCAGCTCGTCCGATTTATAGTCATAGATGACCTTCCAGACGTAGATGTACCCCCGGTTGCCCCACAGCGACTGCGGGCCCGTGGAGCCCGGTTCGACGGGCCACCACCAGTAGCCGCCGCGCACTTCGTCTTTGACGGGCGCCGGTTTGGCGTCGGTGGGCCACCAGTCGAATTTTTTCTGCATCTCGTCCAGCTGTTGTTGCCGCTGCGCGTCGTTCCCTTTGGCCATGACGACGGGCGCGCTGAAGGCGAGAACAAGAAAGGCGAGCAGGACGGTAACGCTTGTGTTCCTGAGGACCGTTCGTTTCTTCATGGCTCTTGGCTCCGGCGGTTAGGAGAACGTTTATTATTCTTCGGAAGTCGGTGTATAGAAAGCCCTGAGCTTTTCCCAGGTATTCACGCCAGGTTTGCCGTCTGCGATCAGGTTATTGGCGTCCTGAAAGGCCTCGATGGCCGATTTGGTCTTGGGGCCGAATTTCCCGTCCACCTCGCCGTCATAATAGCCGGCGTTCTTGAGCGCCTGCTGGATGTCTTTCTTGGTGGGGGAATCGGGGATGGCGACCGCCGGGGCCGCCGTCTCTTCTTCAACGGGCTGGGGGGCGGCGTTCACGACGGTCTTTTCCGGGGCGCCCGTTGCCTCCGGCGTGGGCAGCACCTTTTTCTCCAGGCGGCTCAGGCGGTATTCCATGTCGTCGAGCCGCGCCGGATCATAGGTGGCGCAACCGCTGACGACCAGCACGGCGAGGGCGCAGACGGCGAACAGCATGATGTTCTTCATGAGAGGCTCCTTTCGAAAGGTCGGGGTGTCGCTGGTCGGCGACTAATGAAGGTCTTTGTGCGTGCGCAGCGCGGCCTTCAGGATGCGGCCGAGGTCCTCGAAGCTGCCTGTCTTAGGAAAGAAGCCGGAGACGCCCAGCGAGATCGCCTCCTCCATCCTCTCCTCTTTCGGGTAGCCCGTGACCATGATAACGGGGATGTCCGTATTGAAAGCGCGGATGCGGCGCAATGTTTCCATGCCGTCAAGACCCTCGGGCATGTGGATATCCAGAAAGACGATGTCGAAACGCTCTTTCTTGATGCGTTCGATGGCCTCCTCGCCACTGTAGGTCGTCTGGACGCGGTGTTCTTTGGTCTCCAGCCAGTAGGTGATGGCTTCCAGAAATTCCGCCTCGTTATCGACCAGGAGGATATTCAACGATCTATCCATGTGGAACCTCGTTCGCGGATGCGGGTGGCCTTTTAATTTTCACCTATTATACCCTAAAGTCAAGTCAATGACAAAATATTTTCCTTGCGGGAGAGGGCGTCTCAGCGCTCGATCCAGGCCTGCGTCCGGGGGTCCCAGGCGAGAAGGCGGTCTCCCAGCCGCAGACGCAGTTCGGGGGACGTCTCGACACTGACGGGTTCCCGCGTCCCCCGGCTGTCTTTCAGCCGGTAGCCCCCCTCCTGCCACTGGTAGAGGTCGATCTCCTTATACGCCGCACCGCCCCCCGAAACGATCAAAAGGCCCGCGGGCGCCCCGGGGGCGAGGGTGACGACGTGGACCTCTCCGGGATGCTCGAGCCCCGTCAGCGTCCGGACGCACTCCCAGTGGCCGCCGGCATCCCTGTCGAATATCTTATAGAAGACCCTGTGCTCGACGACCGTTGGCGGGGCCTGTTTCGGCAGCTCGAACATCCGCGGTCCCTCTTCTTTTTCGTCTTCCGACGGCGGTTTGTAGGAGCCTACATAGCCGAGGACGACCTCTTTTTCCCCATCGGCGTCCAGGTCCGCTTCCCGGTAGATCTCTTCGTCGCGGAAGGCCGGATCGCGGTGCCACGTCTGTCCCTCATGCCATGTTTTGGCGGGGAACTCTATCTTTTGTTCTTCCTGTCCCCGGGCCGCTGGGGTTGCCCAGAAGCATCCCGGGAGCGCGGCGCAGGCAAGGAGGAAGGCCTTGCGGCGGGAAAGGGGCGTCACGGCGTTGCTCCCGGGCCGGGGGGCGGCTGTTGCTGGAGAGCGAGGAGTTTCTTGATAAAGGCCTCTTTTTCCGTCAGTTCGCGCTCCACCTTTTCGAATTCCTCGCGCGCGACCCACCCTCCCTGGGTCTTTTGTCCCGCCTGTTCCTGCGCCGTTTTTACGTGTTTATCCAGCGCGGCCCGCGTCTCGCGCAATTCCGTCGTCGTGCGTTCGTAGAGGGCCTGTGTTTTGCGGAAGGCGTCCTGCGCCTGGGAGAGTTGTTTTTTCTGGGCATCCAGGTCGTTCATGGCGTTGGTCAACTGGGTCGTCTGTTTGCGGCGCAGGGATATCTCTTCTTCCAGGATCTTGTCTTTTTTCGACGCCTCGTCCTTGAGGACCGCATAGTCTTTCTGTATCTTTTGGCAGACCTGCGCCTCATGGCTCATCGAGGCCTTTTCTTCCTCCAGCTTCTTTATGTGTTCCCGGGCGCGCGCCAGTTCGAGCCGCTGCGCCTGGAATTCGCCCTCGAGGTTCTTGATCTTCTCCTCTTCCACTGCGATCCTTTTCTGCAGCAGCGCGATGAAGTCGGCCTTGCCGTCGCGCTTGGACGCGGCGGCAAGGACGCCGCCGGCCGGTGGCGCGGCCAAAGCGGCGCGTCCGGCGGCCTTCTTGCCGGCGGCAGGCGGTGTGTCCTGCAGGAAGTGCAGGGCTCCAACGACCAGAAGGACCGCGAAGGCAACGGCGACAACGATCATCAGGATTTCCATGGCATGATTGTACAGAAAACGCGGCCTCTTGGCAATCGTTGTCTCAAGGCCGCAGGGTTACAAAGTCTCAAAGAAAGAACAAGCCATAAAGACTTGGGTGGCGTTCCTGGGATACAGGGCGCAGAGGATACGGGACCTGCCTCGCCTTTGACATGTCTCCTCTCTGTGCTACAATGAACCTCATGTTGCGAGAATATAGAATGCAGACGCGGTTGTGCGCCTGGGGCGGAATCGTGTTCCTGGGGTTGGCATATTTCATGGGCGGCCTGGAAGACGCGGGGTGGGCTTTCTTCGGCCGGTTGCTGTATGCCGGAGGATACGTTTTGACCGGATGCGGCACCTATATGTACAGCCGCGGCAAGGGATACCGCGCCGCGGTGGGGCTATTGGGCCTGCTGGGTCCGGCCGGGCTTGCGGTCGTTTATGTGCTGCGGGACCGCAGCGGCCTGGTCTTGAAGCAGAGGGCGCGAGAAAGACGCAATTAGAACCTTTTCAGGACGGCCGTGACCTTTCCGAGAATGGTGAAAGGCCGGCGGATGGGTTTGAAGCGCGGATGGGCGGCGCCGAGATAGAATCCGGCGCCGTCTTTTTTCAGGACCTTGATCGTGGCTTCATTCTCGATGAGGGCCGCGACGATCTCGCCCGGCTGGGCGCTGCGTTGCCGCCGGATGATCGCGATATCCCCGGCGTGGATCCCCTTTTCCGTCATGCTCTCCCCTTCGATCCTGAGGGCGAATACGTCGCGGTCGGAGCCGGGCAGCAGCTCATCGAGCTGGAGGAAGTCCTCGGTCTCCTCGTACGCGAGCTCCGGCATCCCGGCCATGATGCGTCCGAGCACCGGGATACGGAAGACGGCGGAATGCGTCAGCTCTATGGAGCGGGAGATGTTCCTGTGGAGCCTGATCCGGCCTTTGGCGGCCAGGGCCTTGAGATGGCCGCGTGTCGTGCCTGTCGAACGGAAGCCGAACTGGCGGCCGATCTCGCGCAGGGTCGGCGGGCGTCCCTGCGCCGTGACGCGCCCCTGGATGAACCGAAGGATCTCGGTCTGACGGCGCGTGAGGTCGCAGATCTGGTTCATTTGCCGGTGTGGATCTTGCGATTGAGCCGCCGGATCTCCGCGGCGATCGGGGCGATCCGTTTGTTCTGCAGCTGTTCGGCGTTGAGGGCGGAGAAGACGACGCGGCCCAGGTCGTAATAAAGCTTCTCGCGCTGAGCCTTGAAGATGACCCCTTCGGTCGTCCTCCGCGCTTTCTTATAGGTGGCGGCGAGGTTCTTCTCCGTCTCTTCCATGAATTTTTGCGTGTCCTTGTTG
>JBLMXZ010000106.1:0-11749 GCA_050258015.1 Deltaproteobacteria bacterium | reverse complement strand
GCTTCCTGTCCACGAAACAAAGCTCGAACTTCGGGTTCTTTTTGATCTGGCCGATCTTGTGCGTGTGCGGGAAGGTCGCGGCCAGGAGCGTCCCGTCGTCGCGCAGGAGGGGCATCATCGCCCGCACCCGCGGCTGGTCGCCCTCGCACGTCGCGAGATACCCCATCCCCGCGTCCAAAACCATTTGTCTGACGATATCCTTAGACATAACTTCTCCTCCGATTGTGTCGTTAAAAAACGTGTCCGTTTCTATTCGAAATCCGAGGTCCGACTTCCCACAACAGAAAAATCAGCTTTCCGAAGGACGACCGTTCGCCCGCCTGAGTTCCTTCGCCGGCTCACTAGGACGAAATTTCTTCTGTTTTCGCACTTTCGTCCCTCGTCCTAGCGTGCGCAGCGAGCGCTCGTCCTTCGTCCTTTCGGTCGTGCGTCTGATGCCTTCTCGATCAGCTGCGCCGCGATCGCCACGGCTATTTCCGCCGGCGTTTCGGCGCCGATATCGAGGCCGACCGGCGCGGCGATGCGGCCCAGGTCCTTGCCGGAAAATCCCCTCTTCTTCAGCTCCGCGAAGACCTCCGCTATCTTCCTGCGGCTGCCGATCATGCCGATATACCGGGCGGGCGTTCTGAGCGCCTCGGCGCAGCAGATCGTGTCGAAGGCGTGGCCGTGGGTCACGATGACGACATAGGTCTGCTTGTCCCGCGCCAGGAGCCGTACCGCCTTTCGGTACGGCCGGCATACGACCCGGTCGGCGTGCGGGAACCGCCGGACGCCGGCGAAGGCGCGGCGGTGGTCGAGGACCGTGACATGAAAGTCCAGGAGCTTACCTATATAGGACAGGGCCAGGCCGATATGGCCGCCCCCGCAGATGAGCAGGCGCGCGCGCGGCGCGATCACGTCGAAAAAAAGGTCGACCGAGCCGCCGCAGACCTGCAGCCCTGCGGCCTTGTGCAGCGGGAACGTCTTCAAAAAAGAAGTCCGTTTCCTCAGGGCGACGGCGGCCTCCTCCAGCGCCCGCTTCTCCAGCGCCCCGCCGCCTATCGTCCCCGTGAAACGGCCGTCCGCGAAGACGCACATCTTGGAGCCGGTCCGTCGCGGGACCGAACCCCGGCTGGCGACGACCGTCACCAGGACGGCGGGCCGGCTCTGCGACAGCTGCGTTAAAATATCCTTGAAGATGCCTTCCATCGCCGATATACTTTTTCTATGATCTGCGCTATCGTCCTCGCCGCCGGAGAAAGCACCCGGTTCGGCAGCCCCAAACCCCTGGCAAGCATACACGGCACCCCCGCGGTCCGGGTCATCTGCGATACCCTGCTCGCCGCCGTGGACAGGGTCGTCGTCGTCCTCGGCCACGAGGCCGAGGCGGTGCATCCCGCGCTGCCGCGCGACGAACGCGTCAAAAGCGTCGTCAACGGGGCCTACCGCCGCGGCATGACGTCCTCGTTCCAGGCGGGCCTCAAGCTTGTGCCCAGCAACGCCGAAGGCATCCTGCTCATGCCCGTCGATATGCCCTTCCTCAGGCCGGCGACCGTGGAGCTCATCGTGCGGACGTTCAAAAAAGAGCTGCCCCTCATCCTCGTGCCGGCCTACGACGGCCGGCCGGGCCACCCGCCCGTCTTCTCGGCGCCGCTCACGGACGATTTTAAGGCGCTCGGGGACACCGAGCCTCTTTCGAACGTCCAGCACCGCTTCAAAGACCGCGTCCTGCGCCTGCCCGTCGAGGACCCGGGCGTCATCCGCACGTTCAGCACGCCCCAGGAGCTCGCCCGCCTGCTACAGACTCCGCAAAATCCCGCCTGAAGCTCGAAGTTGGAAGTTCGAGATTAGATGCGTGGCGCACGGCGGCAAAGGTCCGCTCCCCGTTCTTGTTTTTTCCAACTTCCAACTTCGAACATCGAACTTCGGACGTTGCCGTCTGCACGATCAGAGGGTCTTCTCCCGCAGCGCCGCCAAAAGCTTCTCCGGCGTTATCGGCAGCTCCTTCATCTGCACGCCGACGGCGTCGTGGATGGCGTTGGCGATGGCGGCCGCTGTCGGCAACAGCGACGCCTCCCCCATCCCCTTGGCGCCGAAAGGCCCCTGGGGATCGTTCGTCTCGATGAACAAGGACGTGATATCCACCGCGTCGCTCGAGCGCGGGATGCGGTACTTCGAAAACCTCGGGTTAAGGACCTTGCCTTCGGCAAAGCGCAGGTTCTCATGAAAGACGTAGCCGACCCCCATCAGGATCGAGCCCTCGATCTGGCCGTGGACGCTCTGCGGATTGATGGGATAACCGACATCGTGGATATCGATCACCTTCAGGACCTTGACCCGGCCGGTCCTTTTATTCACCTCGACCTCGGCGATCTGCGCCTCAAAGCCGTAGCTGCCCGAGATATTGCCCTCCCCCGTACGGAAGTCGATGGGCGTCGTCCTGGGATTGTAGTTGCCCCGGCCGATCAACAGGTGCCCGTAGTCGAAGGAGTAACAAAGCTCCACCGCCTTGTCAAAGCTCATCACGACGCCGTTGTCCGCCCGCCGGACGACCGCCTCCTCCCGGATGTCCAGGTCGTCCTTCTCCAGCCTGAGGTGGCCGGCGACGATCCTTAATATCTGGGCCTTGGCATCCGCGGCGGCGTTCTTCGTCGCGTTGCCGGAGATGAATGTGACGCGGCTGGCGAAACTGCCGGTGTCGAAAGGCGTTATTTCCGTGTCCGCGGCCTTAAGCCGTATGCGCTCATACGCGACCCCGAGCTCCTGGGCGGCTATCTGCGCCAGGGCCGTGTCCGACCCCTGCCCGGTATCGGCCGCGCCCGTAAAGACGTAGACCGAGCCGTCCTCCTCCACCTTGACGATGGTGCCGGCGGACTCATGGGCCTTGTACATCTTGGAACCCATCACGTCGGCGGCCACGCCGATGCCGATGCCGCGCGCCACGTCCCCGGTATCCGGGGCCCCCCGGCCGTGCTTCTGCGCCCAGCCGCTGACCTCGGCCGCCTTGTGGATGCATTCCTTTAGGCCGTTGGTCGAAAGCTTGAGCTTATTGACCGTCTCGCTATCGGGATCGGTCGCGTTCTTGAGGCGGAAGGCGACGGGGTCCATGCCGATGCCGCGCGCGAGCATGTCCATGTGCGACTCGACCGCGAAACCCGACTGGACGCCGCCGAAACCGCGTATGGCGCCGCAGACGGGGTTGTTCGTGTAGACCCGGAAGCCGAAGACGCGGAAGTGCCTGATCTTGTAGACCATGAAGATGCGCATGATGGCCGCGGCGATGACCGTCGGGCCGTAGCTGCAGTAGGCCCCGCCGTCCGCGATCACCTCGCCCGTGATGGCCATGAGCGTCCCGTCCTTCTTGACCCCGGACTTGAGCTTGTAGATCATCGGGTGCTTGCGCCGCGTGAAGGAGAATTCCTCCTCGCGGGTGCAGGCCATCCTGACGGGCGGGCCGCCGGCCTTCTTCGACAACAGGCACGCCGCAAAGTCCATGGGGAACATCTCGAGCTTGCCGCCGAAGCCGCCGCCGACGTTGAGCTTGATGACGCGGATATCCGCCTGCTCCATCTTCAGCGTCTTGGCGAGCGCCTCGCGCACCTTGAAAGGGGCCTGCGTCGAGGTCCACAGGGTGATGCGGCCTTCCGCGACGCTGTACCGGCCTATAGAGACATGGGGTTCGAGGGCGGCGTGCGCCGCGCTCGGCAGGATAAAGACGTCCTCGCGCACGTAGTCGGATTCCCTGAGCGCGGTGTCCGCATCGCCGTATTGGACGGGCAGCATCACGCCGATGTTGTTCATCTTATCGTGGATGGCCGGGGCGCCCGGCTTCATGGCGGCGACGGGATCGAAGACGGCCGGCAGCACCTCATACTCCACCTCGATAAGCGACAAGGCCTTCTCGGCCGTCGCCTCGTCGACCGCCGCCACCGCGGCGATCTCATCGCCGATATAGCGGACCTTCTCGTCCTCCAGGGGCAACTGGTCGACCGTATAGGGAAAGAAGTACTCGTTGGAGCCGAACTTGATCTTCGGGGTGTCGGCCGCGGTCACGACCGCCTTGACGCCGGGCAGCCTCTGTGCCCGGGAGGCATCGATCTTAAGGATCTTCGCGTGCGCGTGCGGGCTGCGCAGCATCTTGCCCGCGAGCATGCCCGGCAGCTTCATGTCGTAGACATAGGCCGCCTCGCCGGTCACCTTCGCGCGCGCGTCGATGCGCGGCACGGATTTGCCTACTGGACTGATGGTGCGTTGTTTAGGCGGCATATTCACGGATCAACCTTGCTTTTAGGAAATTACCGATGACTCATCAATAAAAGTTACGCGGGTCGATAGCCAAACCAAGAACCTCTGATAAATCCTTTAACGACCCGGACCTTTAGATACTTTGTCTGTAGGGGTTGTTTCTCTATCGTCTATCAGCTGTCAGCTTGGCGGCGATACGCACCGCGTCGATGATCTTGATATACCCCGTGCAGCGGCACAGGTTGCCGTCCAGACCCTGCGCGATCTCCCCGTCCGACGGCCGCGGGCTCTTCTCCAGGAGCGCCTTCGTGGCCAGGACCATGCCCGGCGTGCAGTAGCCGCACTGGACGGCCCCGGCGTCGATGAAGGCCTGCTGGACCGGGTCAAGGACGCCGTCGCGCGCCACGCCTTCGATGGTCGTGACCGCCGCGCCCTCCACGTCGGCCGTGAGCTTGAGGCACGACAGGATGTTCGCGCCGTCCACGAGCACCGTGCACGCCCCGCACTCCCCTTCCATACAGCTCGGCTTCGTGCCCGTGAGGTTCAACCGCTCCCGCAGGGTCTCCACGAGCAGCTCGTGGTCGGGCACATCGAGCGTCGTTTTCGTCCCGTTGAGGATAAAGGTGACCGTCTTCATGGTCGTCTCAGGCGCTCCAGGATCACGGCGGCGTCCGCTTCGAGACAGGCCCGTTTATGGTCATCGAGCCGCAGGCCGGCGGTGTCTTCGGCGCACGCGGCCGCCAGATCGTTTGTTTTCAGGGCGCCGGTCTCCTGCGCCGCGAGGAGCGCCTCCGCTTTCTTGAGGCGCCGGGGCGGCGCCACGCCGCTATTGAGGACAAGGCGGACCGAGGCCGGGCGTTCCCCTCCGCCTTCGGCCGCGAGGGCCAGGGCCATAAGCGGGACATCGACCGGCATGGTGCGCGTGTGGCGCAGGTAAAAAGACGGGCCCGAGCGCTTCGGAAGTTCGACGGCCGAAAGAAGGAACGGCTGCGCCGGCGGACGCGTGACGAAGGTATCGACCGACATCTCCTTGCGGCCCGAGGGCGTCTCGAGAATGAGCCGGGCTTCGAGCGTCATCAGGACGGCGGGCAGGTCGGCCCAGAAAAAACGGCAGGCGATATTGCCGCCCACGGTCGCCATGTGGCGCACCGGGGTCGTCGCCAGCTGACGGCAGGCCGCGGCCAGGGACGGGAACCCGTCGGCGACGGCCGGCAGGCGGCCGACCGCGTCCACCGTCGCGGCGGCGCCCAGAACAAGTTTCGTCTTGGTCTCCTGGATACGGGCCAACGCCTTGATGGCACGCAGGGAGACGACCGCCGCGGGCCCTTTCTTCGTCTTCTTGAGCGCGTTGAGCAGGATCGTTCCGCCGGCGAGCGCCTGCGCGCTCGGCTGTTTCAGGAGCGTCAGCGCCTCTTTGACGGACTTCGGCGCGTGATAGGCAAAAGGAGACAATGTGCTCATGGTGTTCTCTAAGCGAACCTCAGGAACGCGCCCAGGAGAGCGGCGACCAGCAGGATGAACATGGGTTCGATCTTCGTGTACATGAACAGGGAAAACGCGGCCACGACGAGCGCGAGCGCGGGCCCCCGCATCAGCATCCCGGGAGAGACGGTCTTGAAGGCCGCCGCGATGATGAGCGCGAACACCGCCAGCTGGACGGCCCGCAAGCCGCCGCCCACCGCGGGGACGTCGCGGTACTTCCTGTACAAGACCGCCGCCGCGAGGACGAGCGTCACCGGGGCGAGCAGGTTGGCGACATTGGCCACGACAGCGCCCGCCACGCCCGCCATCTTGTTGCCGACATAGGTGGCATATTTGACCGAGATGGCGCCCGGGAACATCTTGACGATCCCCGATATCTCGAGAAACTCCCCCGGCGTCAGCCAGTGGTACCGCTCGACCACCTCCCGCTCGGTCAAGGGGAGAAAAGAATACGCCCCGCCGACGGCGAAGAGGCCGATCTTGAAAAACGCCAAAAACAACCGCCAGTAAATCATATCGGTCACCCGACGACGGACGGCTTCTTTGCGTGGCTCTCGCCCCGCGCCATGGCCAGCGCGTGCGGGAGCAGATCCGCGATGGCCGCGAAGGACTCCGTCGCGCCCCGGGGGCTGCCCGGAACATTGACGATAAGGACCGTCCCCCGCAGGCCGCACACCCCGCGCGAAAGGCAGGCGCGCCGCGTCTTCTTCATGCCGCTGCGGCGCATCTCCTCGGCGAGACCGGCGAGTTCCTTATCGATGACGCGCCGTGTGGCCTCCGGGGTCACGTCCCGCGGACCGCACCCCGTGCCGCCGGTCGTCAGGACGACGTCGGCCCGCCGGGTCAACGCGCGCAGGAGGCGCGCGATCGCCGCCGCGTCATCCTCTACGACCATGGGCGCGGCACAACGCGCCCCGGCCCGCTCGGCAAGCCGCCGCAGCGCCGGGCCGCTCGCGTCCCGGCGCCTGCCCGCCGCGCACGCGTCGCTGACGGTAAGAATAGCTACTGTTAGACCCTTAAGGAAACCCTTTCGGTCCCTCATATTAGCTGTTTAGCTCATGGGCTGTTTTGCTGTTTTGTAAATACAAAATCTTTATTACCTCTAACCGACAAAATCTTTACTAAACAGCTAATCAGCAAAACAGCTAAACAGCAAATAACTTGGCTTGCCTCATGCGGGTGCCGCGTCCGGAGTCATCACGTCTAATTGCCCGCCTGTTCGACGAAATTGTTGACCTGCGCCTGGAGACCGCGCTTGTTGCGTTCCGGCAGCTTGTTCTGGATCTTCTCTTTGAACTCGTTCTTCAGCCACAGGATCCGCGGACTCGCCAGATAGGAAGAAATCTTGAACGGGAAGACGACGCTCGGCTCATCGTGTTTCAGGAACCGCAGAAGGCGGCTGAAGGAGCGGGACTCGTTCAAGAGCCGGGTGCTCAGGGTCGCCGACAGATAGCCGTCCATCGTCTCATAGGCCTGGATCTTGCTCTCCAGCTCCGCGTTGAGCGCCTCGGAGACAAGCTGGACCTTGACGTTGTAATCCCCGCGGCCGCCGTTAAAGAAAACGGAGAGATTGCCGAAGGCAAGGTGTTTCATCGACACGATACCCAGAAAGTCCGCCACGGCGTTCAAGATAGGGTTGCGCTCGATCTCGCCGGCCGTGACGAAGACCTGGCCCTGGATCTGCTGGTCCTGCCGGTTATCGAAACGCAGGTCGCCGTCCAGCTGTCCCTGCGTCAAGGTCGAGTTCGGGGACGAGGTCTCCACGTACTGGCGGATGTCGACATCGCGCACGTGGGCCTCGCCTTTCGCAAAGACCTGCTCGCGGGTAGACGTGAAATACGCCTCGCCCTCCAGCGTGCCGCCGTAACAGCTGGCCTTGACGTGCTTGAACCCGAAACCGTCGGGGACGTTGCGCAGGACGCCGTAGAGATATTCGAGGCGCGCGCCGCGGTCGAAGGACCCCGCCGTCGACGCCGGCTCGTTGGCCGCGACATTCACGCCCAGGTCGAACGTGCGCGCGTAGAGGTAAAGGTCCTCGTCGTAGCCAAGGCGGAAATCGTCGATCTTGAAAGAGACCTGCTGGGCGCTGTTGCGGGCGGCGGACCGCACCGTCCCCTCGGCGTCCCCCTGGAGATGATCCCCCTTCCACGTGCCGTCCAATTGCCACGTGAACTGGGGCGCGCCCGCCACGTCCCGCTGCGATCGCAACGACAGCGCGATGCGCGGATCGATCAGGGCGAAGACCTTCAGCTCCGTGTCGAACGGGACGCCGTTCAGGTCAAGCGTCATGTCGCGGCTCAGGAACTGGTTGTGCGCGAAGACCGCCGTCCCCTTCATCTTCGAGAAGAAGAGCGCGTCGAAAAAGGCCATCTCGCCGTTCTTGAGGGTCACCGAAAGCGACGTATCCGGCCGCTGGATGGGCCCCTTGAGGATGCCGACGGCGTCGATGACCCCGCGCGCCCGGACGTTGCCGCGGTTCAAGACCGGCAGATCGTCCAGAAGGATGTTGACCATCTCGAGCTTGAGATCGACCGCCGGCTCGGCGCGCGAGAGACCCTTGATCGTCGCCCCGCCGTAGATCTTCAGCCGGGTGTTGCTGAGCTCGATGGGCGCGATCTCAAACGTGTCGTCGCCCCGCGTCGCCTGGAATTCATAGTCGAAGGGCTGATAGAAGGCGCTGCCTTCGAAGACGTCGAATTCGGGGAACGCCGGATAGCGGATCTTAAAGACCGTGAGCCGGCCGCGCAGCGTGTACATCTGGCCGTTGACGGCGTTAAGATACCCCGACAGGCCCATGTGGATCATGTTGTCAAAGAACATGTCGCGGCAGGAAAAATGGAAGGTATCGTAGAGCGCCACCGGCAGGCCCTTCTGCGAAAAGCGGCGCATCACGTCGATGAGCTCCGTAAAGCGCGCCGTCACCAGGCGCACCGTCGTCATGCGCGCTTGCTTGATCCGAACGGGCCCGCGCACATACGAGACCCCCTCGAATCCCACGTCCACGCGTTCGGCGTCGAAGAGGGACTGATCGCCCTTTTGGATGACGACGCCCGAAAGTCTCAGCCCCTGGAAAACGTTGAACGCCACCCCCCGCACGCCCAGGGTATAGCCCGTCGCCTCCTGCATTTGGCGGCGGGCATCCGTGAGCGCCCGGACGGCCAGAAGCGTCCCCGTGAAATTAACGATGAGGAAAGCAAGGAGCACCCCTCCCGCGCCGTAGAGAAGACCCCGGCGCGGCCTACGGGGAGAGCTCGAGGAAGAGTTTGTCATCTCGGAAGACTTTTATCCGGTCGACGTAGTCGTAGACAAGGTACGCGTGGTGGAAGAGGGATTTGTACGAACGCGGGGATTTCTTGTCGTAGAAAATGAAAAAGAGGGGCTGCGAAAAGAGCTCCTTGCGGATCTCCTTCATCAACGCCTCCTCCTGTTCCGACAAGGCCGATTCGGATTTGAAGGCCGTGATCATCTTATAGATCAGCAGTTTCGCGAAGACGGCGCCCTTATCGTCGGGATAGCGTTTGATATAGAGGGAAAGCGTCTTGATGGAGTTGAAGTAGTCGGCGTTATCGTAATAATATTCGCCGAGAGCGAACATCGACTGCGGCGCGTAGGGGGACGTGGGATCCTGCTCGATGACATGGCGCAGGTGGACGATCGCGAAATACGTCTGCCCTTCATCGAAGGCCGAGATGGCGGCCCGATAGCGCTCGGCGGTCTCCGAGAAAGAGGCGCATCCGGCGCCGGCCAGACACAGCGCCGCGCCAAAAACCAGGATGACGGTCGTCTTCTTCATGGAACCCATTATATCCCCCCGTGGATGAAAAGCAAAGAGTTATGCCAGATCGGCCTCGATACGGACCGCCCGGCCCGCCCGGACCTCGGCCGCATAGGGGTCCGGGATGGTATCGCCCGCAAAATGATGGACGCACCCGCCCTCGAGCACCAGAGACACCGACCGCACGCGTGCCCGCGGGGAACCGAATGTGTTCTTGCGCTTCGCGTTGCGGTAGACGACGGGTGTCCTGCCCAGGAACAGGAAGGCATAGCCGCCGCGGGGCACCTCTATGGACAACCCGCCGCCGTCCCACGATGCCCGCCGCGCGGTCTTGGTGAAGAAACGGCCGGGCAGCGCCGGCGCCAGGCGCAGCTTAAGGGCACCGCCGTCCAGGAAGAAGGGCCGGGGTCCCAGATTCATCAAGAACCAGATGTGCAGGAATTCGGCGGTCGAACCGCTCAGGCGCGCGACGAACCCCTGCCCGTGAAGGGAGGCGTCCGGGTGCGCGCTGGAGACGATGAAGGACGAATTCTCAAGGATGCTGCGCCCGTACACCTCGGGCGCCTGGAAAGGAACGAGGGCGCGGTCCATCTCCTTATAGAATTCATTATACAGGCCGTTGCGCAGGAGCTCGAGAAGAAACTTGTATTCCATGTGGAGCCATATCGACTCGTTCTCGAGCCAGCCGGCCGTGAAGGCCTTGCAGCGCCCCAGCTCGAAGCTTTCGTCCTTGAGCGACGCATTGACCTTATACATGCCGAGCTTCTGGTCGTAAAGCGCGCTCTTTTTGACCGCCGCATAGAGCGTCGCGGCGCGCGCGCCGTCGCAGCGCATCGCGTGCACAAACCCTTCCAGAAAGAGCGGCAGCCTCTTCTGGCCGAAACCCCGCACCTTGACGGGGCCCCCCGA
This sequence comes from Deltaproteobacteria bacterium, assembly GCA_050258015.1. GTDB lineage: Bacteria > Omnitrophota > Gorgyraeia > Velamenicoccales > Velamenicoccaceae > JBLMXZ01. Next base: position 1,359 of record JBLMXZ010000106.1, on the reverse strand, counting down.
ATGCGGGTCGTGACCGGTCGCGACATAGGAAAAATACGTCGTCAACAGGCCCTTCTTCCCGGGCAGGCGCGCCTTGGCGAGCCCCTGATCGAGCTTGGCGAGCGCCTTGTCGAAGAAGGCGTCGCACGCCCCCCACGTCTTCGACACCTTCCCGGCGCCCATGCACCGGCGCACGCTGTGCCGGTACGCCTCCTTGGCGGCGTTCGACCTGTCCCAATACTCATAGGCGGGTAGCTTCTCTTCCAGGAGGTTATGGAGCGCGTCGAAGAACAGGCCGACCTCCGCCGGCAGTTCAAGGGGAAAATCGGATCCCACGCCGCACGCCTCCGCCCACGCCCTCATTTTAAGGATAAGACGCTTGATCTCGTATGTCTCGCTGATCGAAGAACCGAAAAGCGCCGGCAGGCCGTTCAGGGCGTCATACCAATCGGGTTTCTCCGCCTCCATTTCCACGCCCACCCCTTCGGGATCGAGGCTCGCCAGCTTGTTGAGCAGCACGCAGACGATCTTGGCGGCAAGCGTCGTCCGCAGGATCTCCCCGGCGCCGTCCTGCGTGCGCACGAGATGGCGATCGTGGCCGCGGCCGCGGATCAGCCGGTCCTTCTCGTCGTTCACCTCGAGGGCGTGGCGCACGCACACCCGCCCCTTGTCGATGACGATGCGTTCGCTGCGCGGCCGCACAAAGACGTGCGTGTCGAAATACGTGAAGGTCGCGTCCTCGAAAAGCAATCCCCGCAGCCGGTCGGGAAAGACCGCGGCATAGCTCTCCAAGAGGTCCGTGTTGTACGTCCAGTGGTCGATCCAGTATCCTTCGCCGTGGGACGCCTCGGTCACCGACAGACCCAGCCCGAGAAGACCCGACGCAAAATCCTCGCGGCCCATGGACAGCGGCACGCGCGCGTCCTCGAGGTGACGGAAGACATCTCCGATCTCGAAGGGTTCGGCCAACAGGCGCGCCAGCTTCTTCGCCTCCTCGGCGGGCAGGGCCTGCGCCAGGGGGTCCGCCAAAAAGACCTCCTCGGCGATGACGAAACGCTCCCCCCGCAGGACCAGGGGGTTGTAGCCGTCGGGCTGGATGAGATTGAAGAAAGAGCGGACGTTGCGGTCTCCCACCGCCGGATGAAAAAGGACGTCGCACCGGCGGTTCTGGTTGACGTCGCGGTAATTGCCGTCCCCCTGCGAAAAATACGTGGGGGCGACCTGGAAACGGTTGTAATCGCGCTCGAGGTCCCCGTGCTTGCGCGCGTACATATAGACGCACGAGGACGCGTGGTCGAACCCGGCGATAGAACGGTGGGCTGGGGGCTCGCCGCTTCGCGGCGAGGCCGCCGAGACGGAGACAGGGAAACCGCCGCGCAG
>JBLMXZ010000105.1:0-10754 GCA_050258015.1 Deltaproteobacteria bacterium | reverse complement strand
CTGGCGCGCTCCGCGCCGCCGGACACGGGCGGCATGTCGTGGACGCTCAGCGCCAAAGCCTCGTTGTCGGCGGCCAAGGCGGCGGGCCTGCCGTTCGTCGGCAGCGCCGACGATATCCGGCTCGAGGCCGCCTACGCGGACGGCGCCGTTACCTTTTCCGGGGGACACGCCCGGATGCTCGGCGCCGATATCGCGGCCGCCGGCCTCTTCAAGGACACAACGATCCGGGCGACGCTCACCGGCGCCCTGCCGCTGCCGGAGGTGACCCGCTTTCTCACGGGACGCCTCGCGCTTCCCGGCCATGAGATCTCGGGCACGGCCGAGACGCGCGTCGATATCGAACGCGCCTTCGCCGAAGGCGCGGCGACACGCGTCTCCGGCGAAATGGCCCTGCACGACCTCTGGCTCAGGCTCAAGGAAAAGGACGTCGTCGTGAGCGCCGAAAGCGGCGCCCTGCGTTTCGACATCCCGGCGGAAAAACTGAGCTGGGACTTCGGGGAACTGCGCTATGGCGATGCCTCCTATAACGTCAGCGGAACCCTCGCCGGCTTCCGTCAGCCGCACGTCGTCGCGGACGTCGACGGACCCGCGATAAGCCTGCACGCGGACGCCGTCCTCGAAGATCCGCAGGTCGTCTTCAACGAATGCTTCGGCCGCTGGCATGACTCGGTCTTCCGCTTCAAGGGGACTTGGAAGAAAGAAGACGATACCGCCGCCATCGAGGCAGAGGCGGTCGTCGAGCTGGCGGACCTCGCCTATCTGCCCGAGCCCGCGCAGGCGGCCGCCCGCAAGGTCCCGGGCCGCGGACCGTGCCGCCTGTCGTTGCGTCTCGACGGGCCGTTGCGCCGCCCTTCCCTGTGGACCGTCCACGCCAAAGCCGCCAGCGACGCCGTGCGCCTCGCCGGCTACTATATCGAGGACGTCGCGATCGACTACGAGCAGGCCGACCGCCAATGCCGCGTCACCCAGGCCGTCTTCCGGGCCTACAACGGCGAAGGATACGGCCAGGCACGCGTCGACCTGACGCCGGACATCCCCTCCTTTGCCCTGCGCGCGACCCTGGAAAACCTCGACCTGAACCGCCTGAAGATCGACACGCCGCTTAAAGGCAGGACCTTTTTCGGCATCCTCTCGGGGAATACCTCGCTGCAGGGGACGCTGGGAGAGCCGCAGACGTTCAGCGGCGGAGGGCACCTCTCGATCAAAGACGGCAATCTGTGGGAATTCAATCCCATGCGGGGGCTGGGGACCTTCCTCTTCATCCCCCGTTTCACGAACATCGTCTTCGACAAGGCGCAGGGCGACTACTTCGTCCGCGAAGGGCACATCGAAACCCAGAATCTGCAGTTGATCGCGCCGGAGCTGACGCTTCTGATCGAGGGAGAGATGGAATTTGCGGGAGGGCTGGACCTTCTCGTCACGACCCAGATGCCGCTGGGACCTGCAGGGAACGTGGAGGAAGTCTCTCAGGCGGTCGGGGCGCTGACAAAGGCGGGCAGCCTCACCGCGATCCATGTGACGGGCACGGTCCAGGAACCCAAATACAAGCTTCTCAACGCCGGCGCGAACATCGTCAAAAAATTCACCGACATCTTTTCGAACATCTTTTCCGGACCTTCCTCAAATACGGCCCCATGAGCCGCCGGGCCTTTTCCAGGGCCCGGAACCGGTGGCTCATGGCATGCTTGATCTCGGGGCCCAGCTGCGCGAACGTCTTGCCATAGCGGGGGATAACGAAAAGAGGGTCGTAACCGAAGCCCGAGGTCCCGCGCGGCCGCACCCCGATCACGCCGCGGCAGCTTCCCGAGACCACTCCCACCAATCCTTGCCCAAAAGGCGCCTCCGGCCGGCCGTCCGCCAGCGCCACGGCGCACCGGTAACGCGCGCCCCGCTTTCCCGCCGGCACGCCCCGCAGGGCCCGCAAGAGCTTCGCGTTGTTCTTTGCGTCCGTCGCGCCGGGCCCGGCGTAACGGGCCGAATAGACGCCGGGTGCGTTCTTGAGCGCCGCCACCTCCAGACCCGAATCCTCACCCAGGACGAGCTTCCCGGTGAACATCGCGACGGTCGCCGCCTTCTTGATCGCGTTCTGTTCGAAGGTAAGGCCGTCCTCCTCGATCGCCGGCAGGCCCATAGGGCCATCCGCGTAATCGTCGAGAGATGTGACGCGAAACGGCAGCCCCGAAAGGATCTCCCGTATCTCGCGAAGCTTCTTCTTATTGCGTGTGGCGACAAGCAGTTCCATGGCCGATAAAGATTCCGTATCAGATATCACGTACCGGGTATCGGATAAGATCTTACGTGATACATGTTACCTGCGACCTGATACCGTCCCGATCAACGCGCTACTTCACGTCCTTAAGAAGCTCTTTCTGCATCTCGATCAGCCGGCCGATACCCGTCTGGGCCAGGGCCAGCAGGCCGTCGAGGTCGGATTTTGAGAACGGCTTTTTCTCCGCCGTGCCCTGGATCTCGATGAAGGCGCCGCCGCCGATCATGACGACGTTCATGTCCACTTCGGCGCGGGAATCCTCCTCATACGTCAGGTCCAAAAGGGGTTTGCCCTCCACGATCCCCACGCTCGTGGCGGCGATGAAATCGGTGATAGGCACGCGCGTCACGAGACCTTTCCTGCGCATCGCATCGAAACAATCGACCAGCGCGATAAAACTGCCCGTGATGGAGGCCGTCCGGGTGCCGCCGTCGGCCTGGATCACGTCGCAGTCGAGCTGGACCGTGCGCTCCCCCATCTCGTTCATGGCGACGACCGAACGCAGGCAGCGCCCGACAAGGCGCTGGATCTCCTGGGTGCGCCCCGCCCGGGCGCGCTCGCGATGGACGCGCTGGCTGCACGAACGCGGCAGCATGCCGTATTCGGCCGTCACCCATCCGGTACCTTTGCCCTTGAGGAAAGGCGGCACGCTCTCCTCAAGGGTCGCCGAACAGACGACCTTGGTGTCGCCGACCTCGATCAGACAGGACCCCTCGGCATGCTTAAGGTACCGGCGCGTCACGCGCACCTTACGCAACACGTCCAGACCGCGTCCGTCGCTCCGTATCATAGGATCGCCTTTCGCTGATTATTCGGTTAAGGTTATGGTCAGGGTCAAGAAACCGGAATGGGCTAAGGTCAGGGTCAGGTCAAAAAACGCTTAACCGTAACCGCCTCCTACGTCTCTTTTTCCGGGAAGATATCGCGGCCGCGGGTATCGATCCCCACGATCAGGGGAAAATCCTTCACCGTCAGCCGCAGCACCGCCTCGGGCCCGAGGTCCGCGAAGCACACCTTGCGGCTGCCGACAACGTGGTGCGCCAAAAACGCGCCCGCCCCGCCCGTCGCCAGGAAATAAACGGCCCTATGCCGTTTCAATTGCGCCCTGACGTCCGCCGAACGCCGGCCTTTGCCGATGACCGCCCGGACACCGGCCTTAAGGAGGGGCGGCGTCAAAGCGTCCATCCGTGCCGCCGTCGTCGGGCCGCACGCGCCGATGACGCGGCCGGGCGGCGTCTTCGTGGGGCCGCAATAATAAATGACCTGTCCCCGGATGTCAAAAGGCAGACGCCTGCCTTTTCTCAACAGATCCACGAGACGGCGGTGCGCCTGGTCGCGCGCCGTGAAGATATCCCCGCTCAACAGGACCTCCTGGCCGCAGCGCAGGCGGCGCAGGGCGGCCGGGTCGAGGGGCGTGGACAACCGCGCCGGCTTCCTATCTGAGGCGGACATGGGCGCTCCTTAGGGCGTGGCAGCTGATGTTGACGCAGACCGGCAGGCCTGCGATATGCGTCGGATGCGTGAGGATGCTGACCCCCAGGACGGTCGCCTTGCCCCCCAGTCCCAACGGTCCGATGCCCGTCGTATTCAGGCGTTTGACCAGCCGCCGCGCCACCGCCTCGAGGCGCCCTGTCTTCTGCCGGCCGCCCACGGGTCTTAAGAGCGCCTTCTTGCTCAAGAGGCACGCGGTATCCGATGCGCCGCCGATCCCGACGCCCACGATATACGGAGGGCACGCGTCCGGCCCCGCCTGCCGGACACACGCCACGATAAAATCCTCGACCGCCTTCATGCCGGCCGTAGGATTGAACATCTTCAACTGCGTCTTGTTCTCGCAACCGAACCCCTTGGGCAAAACCGTAAAGGACAACCCGCGCACGGGCGTCATCTCGTAATGGATAATGCAGGGCGAGAAGCCGGGGGTTCCGCGGTCCAGCGGGTCCGGCACGATGGAATTTCTCAGGCTGCCCCGGCGATACCCCTCGGCCACCCCCTGCCGGACCGCGCGCTCCAGGTCGAGCCCTCTTAAGTCGACGTCACGGCCTATCCCGACGAAGACAACGGGCAGGCCGGTATCCTGGCAGACGGCGAGGCCGTTCTTCTTCGCGAGGCGGGCGTTCTCCAAAAGCTGGTCTAAAAGACGGCGGGGCCAACCGCCGGCCTCACGCCTGCGCGCGGCCCGAAGCGCGGCCAGAACGTCGGGCCGCAGGACCGTGTTGGCCCGCACGCATATCCCGGCGACCGCCGCCCGCACCCGTGCCGCCGTCGGCCTCATGAGCGCCTCCCGTATTCCCGCGTCACCGTCGTCGTGATCCCGCCGCGCGGGTTAAAACGCGTCGTGATCCGCGCCCACCGCGGCCTGCAGGCCGCGACGAAATCGTCCAGGACGCGGTTCGTCAAATGCTCATGGAAGATGCCGACCGACCGGAACGACGTCATGTACTCTTTAAGCGACTTCAGTTCCGCGCAGCGCCTAAAGGGGACGTACTCGATGAGGAGGGTCGCGAAATCCGGCAGCCCCGTCTTGGGGCAGATACAGGTAAACTCAGGGATGTCGATGGCGACGGTGGCGCGCTTGTCGGGATACTGATTAAGCCACGTCTCGATCGCCGGCGTCTTCATCGTCCGGACACTCTTCTGCAATCCCTCGTATGTCGATTTCTTAGCCATGACCTTCCTTTTTAATAACGCCTCGATGCCGCATCTCTGCCTTCTGCCTTCTGCTATATCACTTTATCCCCGCGAGCTTATGCGCCTGGGGACGCATCCGCACGTTCGTGACGCCGGCCTCTTCCAGGTCATGCTGAAACCCCATCATCCTGAGATAGAGCGTTTCGCTGTCCTCGCCCCATTGCGGCTGCAGCACGACCGGCACCTCCGGGTCGACGGCCCGCACCACGTCGCGCGCGGCCAGGATGTCCGCCCGCGCCGTGGCGCCGTTGACGACCATCTTCACGAAGACGTCCCGGGAGCGCGCCAGGCGCAGGAAATCCTTGTGCTCCTCCCAGAGGGCGGGTCCCGCGCCCGACGACGGCAGCTTCAGGTCCATGGCGATGATGTCCACGAAATCCAGGACCTTGGAGAGCTCATGGACAAGCGTCCCGTTCGTCTCCAGGTACACCCGGTTGTCAAAACGCTTGAAGCGGCTCAGGAAGACGCGCAGAAAATCCGCCTGACACAGGGGTTCGCCCCCGGTCAGACTTATCGAGTGGTATTTCCCGAACGGCGTCAACCCCTCCAGGAGCTGGGAAACGGAGAACTCCGCGCAGTGCGTCGGTTTCGTGTCGCAGTAAGAACACGCCAGGTTGCAGCCGAAAAAACGCACGAAGACCTGGGGGACGCCGGTGTAGACCCCCTCCCCCTGCAGGCTCTTGAATATCTCCGAAATCCTTGCTTTCAACATCTTCGTAGGGCCGGATCGGACACGCCCGCCTCGCGGAAGCCTTTGGCGCGCAGCCGGCAACTGTCGCACACGCCGCACGGCCGCGCCCCGCCTTTATAGCACGACCAGGTCAGCGCGTACGGCACGCCCAGGCGCGTCCCTTCCCGGATGATCTGCGCCTTTGTCAGGCGGATAAGCGGGGTCTCGATCCGGATGGCCCGCCCGGAAGTCCCCGCCTTCGTCCCCTGCCGGGCCGCCCGGGCGAACGCGCGGTAAAAAGCCGGACGGCAATCGGGATAGCCCGAATAGTCGATCGCGTTGGCGCCGATGAAGATGCGGCCGGCGCCCTCCGCCTCCGCGCACGAAAGCGCCAGGCTCAGAAAAACGATATTGCGCGCGGGAACATAGGTGGCCGGTATAACGTCGTGCGCGCGGCTCAGGGGCCGGGAGGCCGGGACCGGTATGCGCTTATCCAACAGCGCCGAGCCCTTCCACGGCAGGCGCAGGCGGATGACGTCGCAGGCAACGCCTGCCGCCGCGGCGATACGCCGCGCGGCCCGCACCTCCCTGTCGTGACGCTGGCCGTAGTCAAAGGCGAGGGCATGGAGCCGGTAGCCGCGGGCGGCCGCCATATAAAGCGTCGTCGCGGAATCCAGCCCGCCGGATAAAAGGACGACGGCCTTCCCGCGGCCCTTCGGATGAGAACGCTTCACGGCGCAGGCCCTCCCGGCGCGGTTCATGGCCGGCGGTAGACGGCGGAACTCGTCTGTGTCTCCCAGACGCGCACCCAGGCGACGCTTCCGTTCGCCCCGCCCCCGCGCGGCGCCATCTCCTCAAAGATCCATCGGGCGATGTTCTCCGAAGTGGGATTCATCGTGCCGAACGGCGCGATGTCGTTGAGATAATGATGGTCCAATTTATCGAGCACGGCGCGCAGGCGTTTTTTGATCGCCCCGAAATCCTCGAGCATGCCCGTCTTATCGAGACGCCGGCCCGCGACGGCCACCTCGACCTTCCAGTTATGGCCGTGCAGGGCCTCGCATTTACCCTTGTAGCCGCGCAGGTTGTGCGCGGCGCTGAAATCCATGGACACGACGGCCTCAAACATAACTCATCCTCCGCACGCCCGTCAGCTCCCGGCCGAGGAACCGTTTGGCGACGTTGGCGAAGATGGCGACCTCGTCGCTGACATAATACTCGTGCCGCGTGCGTCCGTTGCGGCGGCACAGGATCCCCTCCTGGACCAGGACCTGACGCACCTCGGCGGCGACCTGCTGGGCCGAATCGATCAACCGGACCCCGGGCCCCATGATCCGATGGATGAGGGGTTTGAGGAGCGGATAATGCGTGCACCCCAGGATGAGGGTATCGATCTGCCGCGCCTTCATGGGCGCCAGATACCGCTCGGCGACCTTTCCCGCGACGGGGTCGCCCACCCATCCCTCCTCGACGATCGGCACGAACATGGGGCACGCCTCTGCGAAAACCTTCACCGACGGGTCAAGCCGGCGTATCTCGGCCTCGTAGGCGCCGCTGTTGACGGTCGCGCGCGTCCCGATGACGCCCACGCGGCCGCTCTTGGTCGCGTAGACCGCCTCTTTGGCGCCGGGGCCGATAACCCCCATCATCGGGACCTTGAAGTGCCGGCGGATCTCGGGCAGGGCGAGGCTCGACGAGGTGTTGCACGCCACCACGATCATCTTGACGTCCTTCTGCAGGAGAAAAAGGGTGTTCTCGATGGAGAACTTGACGATCGTCTCCTTGGACTTGACGCCGTAGGGGACCCGCGCCGTATCGCCGAAGTAAACGATCCGCTCCCGGGGAAGAAGCCGGGCGATCTCCTTGACGACCGTCAATCCCCCTATCCCCGAATCAAATACGCCTATAGGTTTGTTGTGCATGGCAGCCCCGTTGCTGGACCTACTTGTCGACGGCCGGCTGTGCGCCTTCCGCGTACGCCTTGAACTCCAGGATCCCCGCGGCCACGGCCTCGGCCATCTTCTGCCGGTAGGCAGGGTCATTCAGTTTGCGTTCCCCGTCGCGGTTGGAGAGATACCCCACCTCCACGAGCACCGCGGGCATGCGCGCCCCCTTCAGGACCGCGAACGGCGCGCCCTTGACGCCCAAAAGCTTCATCCCCAGACGCTGGGCCACGGTCTTGCTGATCATGCGGGCCAGCTCGATGGACTCCCTGCGGTTCTCCGTAAAGATCAGGTCCCAGAGCATGGCCTTGAAGGCCGCGATCTGCCTGTGGAACGCCCCCTCCTCCACCTCGGCCGGCACGTTCTCGATGGCGGCCAGGGCCCGCGCGCTATCGTCGACGTCCTCGGTCAGGTAATACACCTCGAAACCCTCGACCCACCGGGAGAGGGTGGCATTGGCATGCAGGCTCACGAAAAGATCGGCGCTTTTATCGTTGGCGATGCGGGGCCGTTCGGCCAGAGGGATAAAGGTATCGTCGGCGCGCGTAAGGGTGACCTCGAGACCGCAATGCTCGAGCTCCCTCTTGATCCGCCAGACCATGTCCAGGTTGACCTGTTTTTCCTTCAACCCCTTGCGGCCGCTCGCGCCCGGATCCTTGCCGCCGTGACCGGCATCCAGCACCACGCGGTCGATACGGCGCAGGAAGACCTCCTTCGGGACGGCGAGAGGCAGCGGCACGGGGCACGCGCGCGGCACGAAAATATCCAGCACTTCCTCGGGCGCCCAAACGACGCTCGCGCGCATGATCACCGGCGCCGAGAGATCGCGGACCTTGTCGTTGACGATCGTCTTGCGGCTTCCGATGAGAAAGCGGGCCTCCGTCCCCTCCTTCTTCAGGATAAGGACCTGGCTCAAAGGATCGAAATCCCAGGCCAGCTTTTCGCGATCGCTCAGCTCCGCCAGGGACAGGTAGCGCGCCGCGCCGACCGTGATCGTCGGATACCCGGTCGCCCCGTGCGGGCCGGCCGCGCAGCCGGCGATCGCCGCCGCTGCCGCCGCCGCCGCAAACCAGACAAAAAAACGCTTCAATGCCATCGCCGCAACAATACGTTGTCCGTCATCAGATCCTTCAACATGCCCAGCCGCATCCGCCATGAGACCGCGCGGAGAAAACACGTGAAATAGTGCAGGAACGACCCCAGGCGCGCCGGCAGCCGCACGCCGAGAAAACGACCGCACGCCCTGCCGTTGGCCATGGGAACGAAATACCCCCAGTCGAACAGACGTATCTTTCTCGATCGTCCGCGCCCCGCGCAGGCGCGCACGATATGGGATGCCGCGGCGTCCGCCTCGGCGAGGGCGAACTGGACCGCCATGCGCAGAGGCCTTCCCTTATGCTCGAGGGACGCCGCGTCGCCGACGGCAAGGCAATCGTCGGCGCAGCGCATCTGTCTGTCGACGACCAGGCGGCCGCGCCCGTCCTTCTTGTAGGGCAGCGCCGCCACGAAGTCCGGGGGCCGCACGCCGGCCGTCCAGATAAGGACGGCGTCCTCCACCGTGATGCCGTTCGACAGCCGGACCCGGCCGCCGGCGGCCTGCGTGACGGTGCACTCGGTATGGATCGTCACCCGCAACCGGCTTAAGTTGACACGGCAGTAATCCTGTATGTCCGGCGGCAGGGCAAAAACGATCTCCTCGGCTCTTTCCACGAGAAAAACGCCGCTCTTCCTCGTCCCGCGCCGGCGCAGGGCGAACGCGAGGTGGCTGGCGATCTCCACACCCGTGTACCCGCCGCCCGCCACGACGAACTTCTTTCCGGGATGCTGCCGGACGACGTCGCGGATCGCCGCCGCCTCCAGGGCCGTATCGCACTTCAGGGCGACGGCCTCGATCTCCGTCAGGCCGTAGAAATCCGTCTGGGTCCCGCAGGCGATCACGAGCAACCCGTAACCGAGCGTGCGGCCGTCCGCGAACACGACTTCTTTCGCGTCCGTGTCCACGCGCACGACCTTTCCCTGCGAGAAATTCACGCCCAGGCGCGCCAGGTAGGGCGCCAGCGGTGCCACGACATGCCGTTCGTTCAGGCGGCCGCCGGCCACATCCGGCAGCAAGGGCAGGTAATCGCAGGTCGCCTTGGCATCGACAACGAATATCTGGCGGCCTTCGAAGCGTTTGCGCGCGCGTCCCAGGGCCCCGGCAAGACGCAGCCCCGCCAGACCCGCACCGATGACAACGACATCTCCCACGCAGACCCCCTCAAAGCCCCTCGCTGCCGAAAACGCACCACGTCGTTTTTGCCGGATTTTTGGCAAAAGTGACAGCTATTCTGCCTGGCTGATTGACTATCAGTCTTTCTTTACGAGCTCACGAGCTAGAGGAGCTACGTGCACAGGCTGCTAAGATACCCTTATGATAGTATAAGTCCCCAGCCAATGCAACAGGCGTAATCGCGGCGGCGAAACCCGTTGTCCGGCCTTATCTTTTGTGTTAGGATGAACGCACCATGAGGACATACGTGCGTCGCATCAACACGAGCCTGCGGAATTTCTTCCGGGACGCGGACCGCCGTTACCGCCTGCGGACCATCTCCCCGGTGCTTTTCGACTCCTGCCGGGAGTTCGTCCTGAGACCCGGCAAGCGCCTGCGGCCGCTGTTGTTCCTTCTCGCGTACCAGGGTTACAAACGCGCCGGAGGACGGCAGACCACGGGTCTCTTTACGGCCAGCGCCGCCGTCGAACTCCTCCATGACTACATGCTCATCCACGATGACGTCATCGACAGGGCGTCGACGCGGCGGGGCAAACCGACCCTGCACCGCATATTCGACAAAAAGATCGCCACGGTCTCGGGCGTCCGGATCGGCCAGGAGCTGGCGGTGGTCGCGGGGGACATCCTCTTCGCCCTCGCGATCGAATCCTTCCTCGCCATCCGGGAGAACCCGCGCCGCAAAGAAGAAGCCCTGCGCCATCTCGTCGCCACCGCCGCCTACACGGGGACGGGCGAGTTCATCGACGTCGTCTTTGGGCACACCGCGCTCGATGCCATCCGCGCCCGGGACGTCACGAACACCACCATCTATAAGACCGCCAAGTACACCTTCGAGTGCCCGCTGCTTATGGGGGCGGCGCTGGCGGGCGCGCCGGCGCGGGAAAAGCGCGCGCTCTCGCGGCTGGGACTGAC
>JBLMXZ010000104.1:0-9558 GCA_050258015.1 Deltaproteobacteria bacterium | reverse complement strand
CCTTCCTTCTGAGATTTACTACGTCAGTAAATAACGGCAGGACTAATCGAGCACGTACCATGCTGCACTTTCCTCCTTATTTACTACTGGACGCAAGTTTACCCTATGGGATAATCTTTGTCAAGTAAAATAACTTATTGAAGGCGAAAGAGTAAGAACCGGCCTCCCGGGGGCAAAAGGCGGCCGGGACCCCCGCGTTGCCGCGCCTGCCGCGGCAGGCGGGCGGCGTCCCCCTCCCGCCTTCCCTGGCGGCGCCCCGGCGCAGGGATTGACAACGCCCGGAGCCTGTGGTTAACTGGGGGCTCACAAGACCGAAGCCGGAAAGACGCTGGATACAAGGCCCGTTCCGGAACCCGGATAATCAAAGGAGCGCATGCCATGAAGCTGGATGAGGTCAAGATATCGAAAGCCATCATCGAAACGTACAGCCGCAAGCTCATCGACGCCCTGGAGGCGGACGTGGCCATCGTGGGGGCGGGACCCGCCGGAATGTGCTGCGCCTACAAGCTCGCCCGGGCGGGGAAAAAGGTCGTCCTCTTCGAGCGCAAGCTCTCCGTCGGCGGCGGCATGTGGGGCGGGGGCATTATGTTCAACGAGATCGTCGTCCAGGACGCGGCCAAGGCCCTGCTGGATGAGTTCGGCATCACGACACACCCCTATGAGAAGGGATACCACGTTGCCGATTCGGTCGAGGCCGTCTCGACCCTGTGTTCCCGGACCGTCCAGGCGGGGGCGCGCATCTTCAACTGCATCAGCGCGGAAGACGTCATGGTCAAGGGCGGCCGGGTCTGTGGCCTCGTCCTCAACTGGTCCGCGGTCGAGATCGCCCGCCTTCACGTGGACCCCATCACCATGCGCGCCCGCTACGTGGTCGACGGCACGGGCCATGCGGCCGAGGTCGTGCGCATCGTCGAAAAGAAATCCGGCATCGCGCTCGACACCGGGACAGGCAAGGCCGTCGGCGAAGGCTCCATGTCCGCGGATGTCGCCGAAGAGATGACGGTCAAAAACTCCCGCGAGATCTGCCCGGGCCTGTACGTCACCGGCATGTGCGCCAACGCCTCTTTCGGCGGCCCCCGCATGGGCCCCATCTTCGGCGGCATGCTCCTGTCCGGAGAAAAGGTCGCCCGGGACCTCATCAAGAAGCTCGGCTAGCCAAAGGCACCCTGCGGGTAGCCGAAGGCATCCTACGGATAGCCAAAGGCACCCTACGGGTAGCCGGAGGCATCCTACGGATAGCCGGAGGCGCCCCTTTCGGGCTAGACCTTCTCTTCAAGCCCCGCCCGCTCCAGGAAACGGTCGCGTCCCATCTCCTCGATCAACGCCGCCAGACGCTGCCGCGGCCGGGCGTTCTGCCGGAAGAAACGGACGACCTTCTCGATGATATCGAGCACGTCCGCCTCCGTATAGACGCCCCGAAGCCGGAATCCATAATGGGGCGTTCTGCCGCCGCATCCTCCCACATACACGGCGTAGCCGCCCGGCGGCGCGGCCGTTATGCCGTGCACGCCTATTTCCGAGCTCTCCACGCGCGTGCACGCGTTCGGGCAGCCGGAGACGGCGATCTTAAACTTATGCGGCAGGTCCAGGGCGCAGACGATCCCCCGCTCTTCGATGCGCTCGAAAAGCGAGAACGTATCCACCAGCCCCCTCTTGCACCAGTTGTTCCCCGGGCAGGAGGTCGTGGCGCGCAGCCGCGGCCCCGAGGTGCCCGCAAGGATACCCGCCTGCCGGCACCTTTCCTCGACCTTCCCGATGTCTTGCAGCCGGATATAAGGTATCTCGATCCCCTGGCGCGTCGTCAGATGGGCCAACCCCCTGCCGAACTCCCCGGCGATGGACCGCACCGCCTCCAGGTGGCGCGTTTCATAATTGCCCGCCGGCATCCGGGTCCTGAGCGTAAAAAGACCTTCGTGCCGGGACCTCAGGAAACCGCGCTTTTTTAGGTCGTCGTAATCTATCGGTGTGGCGTCGGAGGAACCCATGGCGTCTCTCCCGTTCTTTATAGCCGGCGAAATGCCCGTTTCACCGCTTCCCGTGTCTTGTCGATATCCGTTGCCGTGTGCGCAAAGGAAAGAAAATTCGCCTCGCGCTCGCTGGGCGCGAAAGAGACGCCGGCGCGCAGCAGGTGCCCGTGGAACGAGCGGAAACGTCCCGGCTCATGGAACCGCACGCTGAACATCGACGCGTAGCGCGCGACGTCCAGGCCGATCCCCCGGCCCCGCGCCTCCTCAAGGAGGGCGCCGGCGACTTCCGCCGCCTTCAGGGACAACTCTCCATACCGGCTGCGCAACTCTCCTATCCGCCGGAGCGCCGCGTCCCCTGCCGCCGTCACCAGAGGGTTCCCGCCGAACGTCGAGGCCTGATATACCCCGCCCACGGGCGCCAGATGGTCCATCAGGAAGGCGGACCCTGTTACGGCACCCACGGGCAACCCTCCGCCGATGATCTTGCCCAGACAGATGAGGTCCGGCCGCACCCCCACGATCTGCGCCGCCGCCCCATAGCGGAACCGGAACCCCGTGATGACCTCGTCAAAGACAAGCAGGACACCGTAGCGCTGCGTCTGCTCCCGCAGCTTCATCAAAAATGCCGTATCCGGCGGGACAACGCCGTCGTTGCCGCCCACGGGCTCAACGATGACGGCGGCGATATCGCCCGCGTACCAGCGGAAAAGATGCTCCAGCGCCGCCAGGTCCCCGTAACGAACGACAAGGGTGTGCTTCAGGCAATCCGCCATGAGCCCGTCGCTCATGGGGACGCTCGTATCCCCGGCGCCCATTCGGGCCAGCACGGCATCCGCGTGGCCGTGATATCCGTGGTCGAACTTGATGATCTTCCTTCGTTGCGTCACCCCGCGCGCCAGCCGGAGCGCCGTCATCACGGCCTCCGTCCCCGAGCTGAGGAACCGCACCTTTTGGGCCCCCGGGATCGCCCGCAGGATGCGCCGCGCGCACGCCACCTCCGCGGCGGTCGTGGCCCCGAAAGAGACGCCGTCCCGCGCCGCTTCGCGGACGCGGCGCGTGACAAAAGGATCGGCGTGGCCGAGAAGAAGGGCGCCGTACGACAGCACGTAATCCACATACCGCCTGCCGTCGTGATCGACGATCGTCGCGCCCCGGCCCCGCCTAACGGGCACGGGGGCCAAGGCGCGCACGGGGCTGTCCACCCCGCCCACCAGGACCGCGCGCGCCGCTCTCACGAGAGCCGCGTTGTTCATCTTCGGCCTCCATGCTCCCGGCGCCATAACGCGATATCGTGCGCGTGATACGATATGATCGTGTCCGCTCCGGCGCGCCGCATACCCGACATGATCTCCGCGACCATCCGCCGCTCGTCCCACCACCCCTGCCGGGCGCCGGCCTTGACCATCGCGTATTCGCCGCTGACGTTATAGCAGACAAGAGGGGAACGGAACCGGTCCCGGGCGCGCCGGATAACATCCTGATACCCGAGGGCGGGCTTGACCATGACCTCGTCGGCGCCCTGCGCAATGTCCGCCTCCATCCTCTCAAGGGCCCGGTCGGCGTCGGCGACCGGCAGTTGGTACGGACGGCCGTCGCCCAGACGCGGGGCGGAATCCGCCGCCTCACGGAAAGGCCCGTAAAACTGGGAAGCGAACTTCGCCGAATAGGCGAGGATCCGCGTATGCGCGAAACCCGCTTTATTGAGGATGCGGCGCAGGACCCGGACCTGCCCTTCCATCATGGCGGAAGGCGCCACGCAATCCGCGCCCGCGGCGGCGTGGCTTAACGCCATCTGCGCCAGCGCCTCAAGCGTCCGCGCCCCGTCGCGCGCGACGGGGCGACCGACGCCACCCCGCGCCTCCTCCAAAATACCGCAGTGACCGTGGTCCGTATAGGCGCACAGGCACACGTCCGTCGTCACGCGGATGTCCGGCAACGCCTTCTTCAGGGCGGCGACGGTGCGCGCCACGACGGACCCGGGCCCCATCGCCTGCCTGCCCCGCCGGTCCTTCGATCTGGGGATGCCGAAGAGGATGAGGCTGCGCAGGCCGAGCTCGCGCACGGCCGCCGCCTCTTCCAGCGCCGTATCGGGCGAAAATCTGAAGATACCCGGCATGGAAACGACCGGCTCCCGCAGGCCGGTGCCGTCTTTCACGAACAAAGGATACGTTAATGAATCCAGGCTTACAGGCTGTTCTTTGTCAGGCATAGCGCACCCCTTCGCCCACGACGAGTACCGCAGGAGGCCGGACGGCCTGCCGCCGCGTCTCATCCTCTAGGGTGGCCAGGGTCGCCCGCACCATGCGGGCGGAAGCCCGCGTGGCGCGCTCGATGAAAGCGCAGGGCGTATCCTCCGGCCGGCCGCTGCGGCGCAATGCCTCCACGACCCGCCGGATATTGGCGACCGCCATGAGATAGACGAGCGTCCCGCACGCCGGCGCCTCGATGGCGGCGCGCGGGTCCTTTCTCCTGCCGGCCACAAAAGCGACGGAGGTGATCTTATCCTTCACCGTCAAAGGGATACCGAACGACGCCGGACCGGCGATGGCCGAGGTAACGCCGGGAACGACCTCCACGCGCACGCCTTTGCCCTCCAGAAAGAGCGCCTCCTCGATGCCGCGGCTGAAGACAAAGGGATCCCCACCCTTGAGGCGCACCACGACGGCATGGCGCCGCGCGGACTCAAGGAGCAACGCGTTGATCTCCTCCTGCTCCTTAAGATGCAAGCCGTCCTTTTTGCCGACGCAGATCCTCGCGCATCCTCTCTTCGCGTGGCGCAAAAGGCGCGGCGTGCTCAGGAAATCGTACAGGATGCAATCGGCCTTTTTCAAGATGTCCAAGCCCCTGACGGTGATCAACCGGGGATCCCCCGGTCCCGCGCCGACGATATAAACGGTGCCGTATTTAACGTTCATCACTGCTCCCCGAAGAACCGGATCAGGTCCTTCCTGTCGCGGCGCACCTGGATGCAAAGGCGGCCCTGCAGAGGGTGCGGCTCCATGACGTCCAAAGGGAAGAGCTCGCTGATCCTGTGCGTAAGTCCCAGCCGCAGGAACGCCGCGTGGGCCGACACAAAGGCGTCGAACGCGCCCTTGTCCAGCTGGGCCAGGCGCTCTTCAATGTTCCCGCGGATGTCTTTAATGACCACATCCGGACGCAGCCGCGCCACGGCGTCCCGTCTCCTGCGACTGCTCGTCCCCACCACGGCGCCCTTCGGAAGACTGCCCAACGTATACGGCCCGGCTGCGATAAGACATTCAAAAGGACTGATGGACGGCGTCAGGGCCGCAAGAACGAGATCCTCGGGCGGCTCATCTTCCACGTCCTTGGCGCTGTGGACGGCGGCGTCGATAACGCCGCGCCGCAGCGCCTCTTCCAGGTCGCGCGTAAAGAAATCGCCCCCTTCCCGCCCGCCCAGCGGCGTCTCCTTGTCGCGATCGCCCGGGGTCTCGATAAAGACGGGATCAAAGCGACACTGCGGCCACCGCGCCGCGATCTCCCGCGCCTGCACGCGCGCCAAGCGGCTGGGCCGCGTTCCAAGACGTATCTTCACGAAGATTCTCCCTGCGGCGGATCGCTGCCGCCGCCCAGCGCTGCAAGACCGATACATACCTGCCCGCCTGCGGGCGGCGCTGCAGGAAGCCGGAAAGGGCGGCCTCCATATCTACGACGTGGACGCCCGCGCTGCGGCCCACCTCGGGCGCCACGTCACGAGGCATGGCCAGATCATAGATCCATAACGGCCGGGGACGCGGCCTCCCCAGCCCGTCGACGTGTTCTGCCCGCAGGACCGTGTGCGGACTGCCCGTTGCGCTGATCGCCGCGTCCACCCCGTCAAGCCGCGCGGCGATCTCCGCGGGCGGCACGACTTCGGCGCCGGCCGCAAATCCCTGCGCCCGCGGGGCGTTCTTGCGCGCGACGAAGGTCATGCGGACGCCGGCCGGGCAGGCCGACGCCATAAGTTCCGCCACCTTGCCCGTTCCGATCACCAGGATACGGCGCAAGACGAAAGGCCGGTGCCGACGCTCCAGATCGTCGAAGACGACATCCGCCAGCGTCGCCGGCGGCCCAAAGGGCTCTGCCGCCGACCGAACGGCCTCGGCCCTTTCCAGGATGCGGCGCCAGAGGGCGGCGAGACCCGCGGGCAACCCCGCGGTCCGCGCCCACCGCCCCAATTGGGCGTGTATCTGCGGCTCGCCGGGCAGCCACGACATCAAGCCGCAGGCGAGATGAACCCCGTGCGCAAAGACGCCCTCCGCCCCCGGGACGACATAGGAAGCGGCGAACGCCTCGCCGAATTCCCGCAGGAAACCTGCCCGCCATGCCTGCGCCTCGGCGTCGCCGCGCGCCTCGCCGTAAACCTCCAGCCGGTTGCACGTGGAGAGGACCGCCGTCCGGACCCCGGCGCAAGCGTGTCCGTACGCCGCGATATCCGCGCGCCGGCGGTAGGCCCTTTCGCGCGCCTCAAGCGGCGTGCCCCTGTGATCGATGCCGATAAGAAAGAAAGTCATCCCAGTTTTCGTTAAGGTAGTTCTTCAGGTCGCGGGAAAGACGGGGATCCCGGCCGTCCGTATAGACGGCCACGATGCCCTGCCTGCAGCGCACAACAGCGGGGGTGATGAACGTGCTCAACCGCTGGTCGTCGACGACATTGACCCACGTGCGGGCGGCCCGCGCCCACGCGCTTACGCGCTCGTTGCTCTGTGTGTCGTTCGTGGCGGCGATGACGACGTCCACGCCGCCCAGATCATCGCTGCGCACCCGGCGCCGGCGCCACTCCAGGCGTTTTGCCGCTGCCAGCCGCCGGACCGTCTGCGTGGCCCGCGGCGCCACGACACGGACGCGCGCCCGGGAGGCGAGGAGACCGGTTATCTTGCGCTCGGCGACAAGACCGCCGCCCACGACCAGGACCCTGTGTCCCCGCAGCCGCAGGGCGATCGGTTGATACCGCAACGCCTCTTTTGCTTTCACGGCTCGCGCCTCTCCTGCGTCAGCGGCCGCGTATGGATACCGCACTCGCCGCCGCACTTGCTGGTGCCTATCCAGCGGCCGGCGCGCTCATTGTCGTCGGTGGTGATCCGGGAGCACGGCGCGCACCCCAGGGAACGGTATCCCTCCGCGTACAGCGGATTCACCGGCACGCCATAAAGGGCGAGGTACTGCCACACCTCCCGCTCCTTCCAAATGAGGATGGGATTAAGCTTGATAAGCCCCTTGTCCCGCTCCTCCACCTCTTCGAAATCCGTGCGCGTCCGGCCCTCGGTGCAGCGCAGGCCGGTCACCCAGCACGTCACGCCCATCTCGCGCACGGCGCGCTTGACCGGCTCCACCTTCAGGATATCGCAGCACCTGTCCGGGTCCGAGTTATAAAGGCCTTCGGGTATCTCGGCCTCGTTGCTGAAGACCTCGAGCTCCGGATAGCGCGCGACCTCCCGACGCATGAACGCCACGGTCTCCGCGGGCTTATAGCGCGTGGTGACGATGAACCCGCGGATGCGGGCATCCACCTTCTTCGCCAGGTCCCAGACGACGACCGAATCTTTTCCCAGGCTGTTGGCCACGACCAGGCCGTCGCCGTAACGCTCATACGCTTCCCGGATGAGCTGTTTGGAGCGCTCCACCTTCTCCTTGAAGTTGAGGGTCTCCACAAGCTGCTTCAGGTCCTCTTTGGTATCCAACACGCTCATGCCCTTCCTCCTTTTCGTTGTGGTTCCGGTTAAAATTCAAAATACTGGGTCGTCGAAAAGTATCTTTCGCCCGTATCGGGGAACACCGTAACAACCCTTTTGCCGCTGCCCAATTCTCCCGCGATCTTCAAGGCGACCACAAGGGCCGCGCCCGAGGACGGACCGCAGAAGAGCCCTTCCTTTTTCGCCAATAATTTTGATGCTTCATACGCCTCGCCGTCGCTGACGGTCCTAACCTCATCGATAATATCCCGGTTCAGGATATCCGGGACGAAACCAGCGCCTATGCCCTGGATTTTATGGGAGCCGTGTGCCTTGCCCGATAGAACAGCGCTCGCCCTGGGTTCTACCGCAATAATCCTTATGCGCGCGTCATGCTTTTTGAGTATCTCGCCGACACCCGTTATGGTCCCGCCCGTGCCGACACCGGCGACAAAACCATCGAGCGCCCCTTGGGTCTGCTCAAGAATCTCCCTGGCTGTGGTTTCCCTATGGACCTGCGGATTGGCCTCGTGCTTGAACTGCTGAGGCATGAATGAATTCGGCGTCTTATGAAAAATCTGCTCCGCCTTTTTTATCGCACCGTTCATCCCCTGGCCGGCCGAAGTAAGAATGACGTCGGCCCCGTAAGCTTTTAATATATATATCCTCTCAAGGCTCAACGTCTCGGGCATCGTCAGGATGCACCTGTACCCCTTGACCGAGCATACCATCGCCAGGCCTATCCCGGTGTTGCCGCTCGTGGGTTCGATAACGGTCGAATCCCGCTTGAGAATTCCTTTTCGTTCGGCATCGTTAATCATGGCGATAGCTATCCTGTCCTTAACGCTTCCGCCCGGATTCAACGATTCCACTTTAGCAAGGACTTCCGCCGTGCCCGGGCCGGGGATACGATTGAGCCTCACCAGGGGGGTATGGCCGATGGCCTCGAGAATATTTTTGGTTATTTCTGAATTGTTACGCATGGCAATTCCTCCTAGGACAAGCGCAGATATCTGAAAAACAGCAAATGCAAGCAATAACTGAGCAAGACCGTGAAGAGTGGGATAAGTATCCAAACCCATAATATTCTTTTTACAATCGATTTTTCGGAGGTATTTTTCAACCCGTCTTTTACACAGCTTATTCCCAATAGAGAGAAGGTCGTAAACTGCACATAAGGCGTGGGCAGTCCCAAAAACGATGCGATGATCACAAAACTCGCCGTAATAAACGATACTATACTCGCCGATAATTCCCCCACCGGCACGATATCTTTTGATACGGAACGCAACACCTTCTCTCCCCAAACATACGCCCCTAGGCCGAATAACGGGCTCATTACCAGAAACCAGAAGGGCCCCGTCGCCCCGAGCAGGACCGCCAGCGGCGCCACCACATTGGCGACGTTATTCGTTCCGATGCCGAAACCGGAGTACATATCCGTGTAGACGATGAATTTCTTGAATTTTTCCCTATGCACGAAAAATTTCTCGTAAAAACCCAGGTTCCCGTGACGGGGCGGATAAATCTTGCGTTTGATGAGAATGGTAAGGACAAAAGACACGACCGAAAAGACGGCGGCAAACGCGAGGATATTCCCCACCGTACGCCAATTGACTCTCCCATAAAACAAGCCCGACCCCACGAAGGCAGCGACCGTCACGAAACTCGTCGATTGCGGCACCTTCAAGACATTGCTCAAAAAAATGGTTGCGGCGCACGAGGTAAGTATGATCCCGCTTGAAGCGGCGCTTAGCTGTGCATAGGATATCTTGCGCACCAGGGTCTCCACGACTCTCGGGCCGAACAAACAAGCCCCCGCCATAACGCATAGACCATACAGCAATGCCGCCCTGTTTTTCTTCAGAATATTACTCCCGAAGGAAGGCGCGAAGGACACGGAAAACCCGCTTACTCCCATG
>JBLMXZ010000103.1:0-5650 GCA_050258015.1 Deltaproteobacteria bacterium | reverse complement strand
GTTCCTGGAAGACGCCATCGAGGTGGACGTCGACATGATCGCGGACGGAGAGACCTTCGTCGTGGGCGGCATCCTGGAGCATATCGAGGAGGCCGGCATCCATTCGGGGGATTCGGCGATGGTCCTGCCGCCGTTCAGTCTCGGCGAGGAGGCGCTTGACAGGATCCGCAAGGCGACCGTCGCCATGGCCAAAGAGCTCAACGTCGTGGGGCTCATGAACGTCCAGTACGCGGTCCGCGACAACAAGGTCTACGTGCTCGAGGTCAATCCGCGCGCGTCGCGCACCGTGCCGTTCGTTTCCAAGGCCATCGGCGTGCCGCTCGCCAAGCTTGCCGCCAAGGTCATGGCCGGCGCCAAGCTTAAGGACCTCGGCTTCACCGCCGAGCGCGTTCCCGAGTATTCCTCGGTGAAAGAGTCGGTCTTTCCCTTCAACCGGTTCCCGGGCGTCGATATCATGCTGGGTCCCGAGATGAAGTCCACCGGCGAGGTCATGGGTATCGACGATGATTTCGGACGGGCCTACATGAAGAGCCAGCTCGCCGCCGGGCAGAATCTGCCCTTAAAAGGCACGGTCTTCGTGAGCGTCCGGGACAAGGATAAGCGGGCCATCACCTTCATCGCCAAGCGGCTCGTGGACCTGGGGTTCGAGCTCGTCGCGACGCAGGGCACGGCGCGCGTGCTCAAAAAGTCGGGCCTCGCGGTGCCCGTTCTGCGCCGCGTCAGCGAGGGCCGGCCCAACATCCTCGACGCCATCAAGGACGGCAAGGTCCATCTCATCATCAATACCCCGTCGGGCCGCGTCCCGCGCGCGGACGAGGTCGCGATCCGCTCCACCGCCATCATGCACGGCGTGCCCTGCATCACCACCGTTTCGGGCGCCCAGGCCTCGGTGACGGGCATCGAGGTTCTGTTGAAGAAGAGCCTGGAGGTCAAACCGCTGCAGGCGTATCACCGTCTGTCAACCGCCGAGGTGGCGACGTGAAGGGATCTCTTTGCTCCGCGATGGCGGCGTTTTTCGGCGCCACGGTTTTTTTGACGGCCGCCGGGCCCGCGGCCGCCGACAAGATCTTTCTGAAAAACGGCAAGGTCTACGAGGGAACGGTCGTGGGCAAGTCCGACCGGCGGTATCTGTTCGCCGTCAAGGCGGGGGACGAGCAGATACGGCTGAGTTTCTTTACCGACGAGGTCGAGCGCGTGGACATGGAGAAGCCGACGGCAGAACGGCAGATGCCGTATCTGCAGGACGTGAAGAAGGCCGAGTTCGGCGACAAGAAAGAAGGAGCCTACGAGATCTCTCTGTACAACAAGGAGCAGAAAGGCGCGTTCGACACGACCGATTGGTACACGGTCGATGAGATCAGGGACGTCCTGACCGAGAAAGAGTTCGCGTATTACCAGGCGTTCAACGAGCTCGTCAACCGCTATGCGCCTTCTTTTGTCGTCATCGATACGATGTTCGGGGATCTTTCTCAGGCGACGAAAGAGGATTTCGAGCGGGCCCGGGACAGCATGGGCGACCTCGCGGGCGAACTGGGCGCTTTGTCCGTCCCGCCCGCCTTCCGGCGTCCCCATGAGGCCTACGTGAACGCCGCGCAGGCGACCGCCCGTGTCTTCGAGGCGCTCGAAGCGGGCCGCCTGGAAGAGGCCGGCCGTTTGGCCCAGGCGTCCCAGGAGGGGCGCATCGCCGCCATGAACCTTTTCCGCCAGCTCGTTCAGGGCAGGCGCCAGGTCGCCGAAAAACCCGCGGACGCGTCCGAGGGATCCGTATCGAATCCGGACGCTAAGGAGGGTACGTGAAAGCGTGCGTGAGGGGGCAACGGCGTTTGGCCGAAGGGCGGCTCCTGCTGCACCTTGAGGTCGCGGGCGGGCGGTGGCGCCGCGCCGTGCCGGGGCAGTTCCTGCATCTGCGGGTGGAGGATTCCTGCGATCCGTTCCTGCGCCGGCCGCTTTCCCTGCATGACGTTGTCGCGGCGCGTCAGCGAGGTTCCACGCTCCTCAAGGTCGTGTATGAGGTCGTCGGCCGGGGCACAGGTCTCCTGGCGGAGAAGCCGGCCGGCAGCTCCGTCGATATCCTCGGGCCGCTGGGCAATGGCTTCGATCTTAAGGCGCTTGCCTCCGCGCGGCGCGTGGTGATCGTCGCCGGCGGCATGGGCGTGGCGCCGTTGTATTTTCTTGCGAAAAAACTCATCGAAGTCCGAAGCCGGCCCTTCGACAGAGCCCAGGATGATTTCAGCGTAACCGCCAGAGGCACGCTGAGATCAAAGTCCGAAGCCCGGAAGATCCTGGTATTGATGGGGGCGAAGACCAGAGGGCATCTGATCGGCGAAAAGATGTTCCGCAGCCTCGGGTGCGAGGTAAAGGCCGCCACCGACGACGGCTCAAAGGGTTACAAAGGTCTTGTCACGGAGCTGCTGGAGGCCGAACTGCGAAGTTTGAAGCTGGAAGCTGGAAGTTCGAAAACGATCGATCGAACTTCGACCCTCAAGCGTCGAACCTCGGACGCTTCGTTGGTTAAGGTCTGCGCCTGCGGCCCTAAGCCCATGCTCGCCGCGGTCGCGCGCATCGCGGCAGAGACGGGTATCCGCGCCCGCGTCTCCCTGGAGGAGTTCATGGGGTGCGGTCTGGGGGCCTGTTTGGGGTGCGTGATCAAGACAAAAGCGGGATACAAGCGTATCTGTCATGACGGGCCGGTCTTCGACGCGCAGGAGATGGTCTGGGAATAAAGACCATGGAATTCCCCATGTCCAATTTCCAATGACTAATGTCCGACGAAGGAAGAAGGCCCTTTATAAAAAACAGGCGCGACAAAGGTAGTAAGGATTTTAGGTTTTCATTGGAAATTTTGGATTGGGAATTAATTGGGAATTGGTCATTTGTCATTGGTAATTTACCGTAGTCTATAGTCTATCGTCCATAGTCTATCGGCCCCGCCGAGGGGATCATTAAACATGCAAATGTCTTATCTCCTGCTGGGCCTGGTCACGGGCATCCTGGGCGGCCTCTTGGGCATCGGCGGGGCGAGCCTCGTCGTGCCGGCGCTGGTCATGCTCTACGGGTTTTCGCAGCACGACGCCCAGGGGACCATCCTGGCGGCCATGGTCCCGCCGATCGGGCTGCTTGCGGCCTGGCGATACTGGCATGTCGGCCATGTGAAGCTGGCGCCGGCGGCCTGGATCGCTCTCGGATTTTTCCTGGGAGGGTATCTGGGCGCTGTTGTCGTGGAGCACGTCCCGGATATTGTCCTCAAGCGCGTCTTCGGCGTGTATCTGCTTTTCATCGCGGTGCGGATGATATGGGGGAAGTGAGCGCGAGGGGAAACAGCTTGACCGTATCAAGTATCATGTAGCATGTACCAGGTAAAAGATCTTGCCTGATACTTGTTACCTGATACCTGTGACGAACAGCCGCCATCGGAAGAAACATATGAAGCCTAACCTGGCCGTTCAGATCGGCAGTGTGACGCTCAAAAATCCGGTCCTCACCGCCTCCGGGACCTTCGGCTATGGACGCGAGTTCGAGGAGTACGTGGATCCGGCCCGGCTTGGCGGCGTGGTCACCAAGACGATCACCCGCGAGCCGTGGCAGGGCAACGCTGCGCCCCGGCTCTGCGAGACGGCCGCCGGCATGCTCAACGCCATTGGCCTTCAGAACGACGGCGTGGAGCGTTTTTTGACCGAAAAAGCGCCTTGTTATAAGGGATTTCCGACGCGGCTCATCGTCAGTGTCGGCGGCCATGCGCGCGACGAATACGCCCGGGTCATCGAGCGGCTGGAGACGTGCCCCGCCATAGACGCGTACGAGCTCAATATTTCGTGTCCCAATATCGAGTGTGCCGACCGGCTCATCGCGCAGGACCCTGCTTTGACGCGCGAGACCGTGGCCTGCGCGCGCCGGGCGACGAAGAAACCTCTCATCGTCAAGCTCTCGCCCAATGTCCGCGATATCGTCGAGATCGCCCTCGCCGCCGAGGAGGCCGGCGCGGACGCCGTGAGTCTCATCAATACCCTGATCGGCATGGCCGTTGATGTCGCGAGGAGACGGCCGGTCCTCGCCAACGTCACCGGCGGCTTGAGCGGCCCGGCGGTCAAGCCGGTGGCCCTGCGCATGGTCTGGCAGGTGGCGCAGAAGGTGAAGGTGCCGGTCATCGGTATGGGGGGTATCCTGTCGGCGCGCGACGCTCTCGAATTCCTGATCGCCGGCGCCACAGCCGTCGCCGTCGGCACGGCGAGTTTCGTCGAACCGGGCGCCGCCGCGGCCGTCGCCAAGGGCATCGAAGACTATTGCGTCAAGCACAAGGTGCGCGATATAAAGGACATCATAGGATCGCTGAAAGTGGAATAAAACGATAGATATTCTTCAGGGGCCAGGGTGCCGGGGACAGGGTCCGGAAAGACCAAAGAATCTTTGCCTTTTTCGTCGATCCTTGAAGGTTGATGCGGGACGTCCGAAGATCCGGAACGGTTTTGTCTTTAGGTTTTTCCGTACCCTGAACCCTATACCCTGTACCCTGAAAACATTCTACGAGACGGCCATATGAAACCTGAATTGATCGTAGCGCTGGACGTTCCGGATTGGCGGAGGGCCACGAAACTCATCGACCGGCTCATCGGCGACATCAGATATTTCAAGGTCGGCAGCCAGCTCTTTACGCTCTGCGGCCCGCGCATCGTCCGCTATATCCGGGCCAGGGGCGGCGAGGTATTCCTGGACCTTAAGTATCACGATATCCCGAATACCGTCGCTAACGCCGTGCGCGCGGCCGCGGAACTGGGGGTCGCGATGCTGACCGTGCACGCCCAGGGGGGGCGAGAGATGCTTCGGGCCGCCGTTTCGGCCGCGAAGGCGCCGCGCAGGGAGCGCCGGCCGCTGCGCGTCCTGGCGGTGACCGTGCTGACGAGCCAGGCTTCGGCGGACACGGATAAAGAGGTCGTGCGGCGGGCGCGGCTGGCCCGGGAGGCGGGCTGCCACGGGGTGGTGGCTTCC
This sequence comes from Deltaproteobacteria bacterium, assembly GCA_050258015.1. GTDB lineage: Bacteria > Omnitrophota > Gorgyraeia > Velamenicoccales > Velamenicoccaceae > JBLMXZ01. The sequence continues at coordinate 667 of JBLMXZ010000103.1, read as the reverse complement.
GCGCTTGAGTGCGGGCGCCTGCGCCAGATGCTGGGGGACAGATGCATCATCGTCACGCCGGGGATCCGCCCCAGCGGGGCCGACGCCGGCGATCAGAAGCGGGTAGCGACCGTCTCGGAGGCCGTGCGCGCCGGCAGCGATTATCTGGTCGTGGGCCGGCCGATCGTCGAGGCGGCCGATCCCGTGCGGGAAGCCCGCGCGATGGCAAACGAATTATCTCAGGCGCACAAGAGACGCAAGTATCCGAGGTGATGCGATGACGGACAAGCTGCAGGAGCTGACCCAACAGATCTATAAGGAGGGTGTCGAGAAGGCCCGGGAAGAGGCCGATAAGATCCTGGCGCACGCCCGGGAGGAGAAGGTGCGGCTTTCGCGCACGGCGCGCGAAGAGGCCGAGGCGGTCGTGGCGCGCGCCCACCGTGAGGCCGAAGAGATGCGGGCCCGTGTCGAGTCCGAGGTGCGCATGAGCGCGCGTCAGGCGCTGGCCTTGACGCGCCAGCAGCTCACGGAGCTGCTCACCGCCCGCGTGGCGCGCGACAGCGCGGCCGACATCTGCGGGGATCCGGCTTTTCTCAAGAAGTGCATCGAGATGATCGTCAAGGCCTGGTCCGCGCAGAAAGACGGGGAGTTGACGATCAAACTGCCGGCCCGGGAGCGCAAGGAGCTC
>JBLMXZ010000102.1:0-9499 GCA_050258015.1 Deltaproteobacteria bacterium | reverse complement strand
CGGGCCACGGGGCGCGCGACGTCGCGCGTGTGCCGGTTCCTCGATGAGAATGCCGGCGTCCTGCTGGAACGCCTCGAGGTCCTGGGAAAGACGGGGTTGCCGTGGTCGCTGCAGGCGATCCTGTCGGCGGGGGAGTCGCAGGAGTTTTCCGAGCAGAGGGCGCGGGTGCGCGCGCTCCTGAACGACGCGGACCAGGGGGGCGGCCCCGAGCTCGTGGGGCTGTCGATCATGTATCCCGAGCAGCTTTTTTTCTCGGTCCTCATCGCGCAAGAGCTCCGCAACGTCCTGCCCGGCGCGCGCATCGTCGCCGGCGGTCCGCAGATCACCAAACACATCGACGTGCTCAAGCAGGACAGCCGCGCCGCCCGCCTCTTCGATTACCTGGTCATCGACGACGGGGAGGAGGCCTTTTTCCGGCTGTGCACGGCCGGGCCGCACGCGGACATGGCCGAGGTGCCCAACCTTTACCGCCGCGCCGAGGAGGGGTCCTTCCTCGCCCCGCAAAAGACCTTTATGCTGCATCCCGACGACTATCCGGTTCCGGAGTTTTCCGGGTTCGACTTCGAGAACTATCACGAATATCTTCCGTTCCTGGCGTCGAAAGGGTGCCCCTGGTCCCGGTGCGCCTTCTGCAGCTTTTGCCGCAGGGACCGGCAGTTCTTCCTGCCGTCCGCGGACCGCTGCGTTGCCGCCTTGCGCGGCATACGGGAGCGTTACGGGGTGAAGAACTTCTTTTTTATGGACGACGCCTTGCCGGCGTCCTTCATGCGCGCTTTGGCCGAGGCGTTGACGCAACAGGACTGGCAGGGTTCCTGGAGCACGGGGATCATCCTGGACCGCGCCTTCGAGGATCCGGGCCTGTGCGCGCTCCTGCGGCGCTCCGGCCTGCGCCTCGTCAGTTTCGGGCTCGAGTCCGTCTCGCCCCGGCTCTTAGGGCTGATGAACAAGTATCACCAGGGCCTGGGCACCGAGGGGATCGCGCGCATCCTGCGCCGCATCAAGGAGGCGGGGATCCTGGCGGCGGTCAGCGTCTTTTTCGGCTTTCCGACGGAAACGCAGGAGGAGGCGCAGGCGACGCTGGACTTCCTCGTGGCCAACATAGAGCTTTTCGATATCGTGAAGGTGCAGAGTTTTTGTCTGGAGGATCACACATCTATCACCGAGGACCCGCAGCGCTTCGGCGTTACGCGGATCTTCGCCGCGGACAAAGACGTCGGCCTGCGGCTCGGTTACCGTTTTGAGACAAAAGAGGGGATGACGCAGGCCGAAACCGACCTCTTCACCCGCCGAGCCCTGCGGGAGGTCCGGCGCGCCCACCGCCTTAAACGCGAGAAACCACTGTATGTGCCGTGAGCGCACGCACCAACCGTCCCGGAGACCGAACTCCCTTGACCGGGGAGCCGCGCTCTGTGCGGTCCGGGGGCCGTTGAGAAGACAGAAGCGCGCCAGAAGGGCTGTCCATGGTCTATAAACTCGTCGAGCGTTCCAAGGGCGTTGTGTTCGCTTCCGTCGTTTTGATCCTTTTCGGGGCGTTCAGCGCGGTGCTGCAGATCATTTCGCTGCTGCTCATTATCGGCCAGGACGCTTCGTTCGGGGCCCAGGTCTGGCCCGGCGAGACGCTGGCCCTGCCGCTTTTTTGGGTCTCTTCCGTCATGAACATCGTCATTTTCCTGAGCTGGATCGTCTGCGGCATGGGGGTCCTTCATCTGCGGGAGAAGGCGCGCATGGCCTTGCGCATCGTGATGAGCTTTTATTTCATCAATGCGGTGGCGAACATCTATCTGAACATCTATCTGGCGCAGGAGCTTGACATCGCGGTCCCCGCTGCCGTGCTTGTCGCCGGCGTCGGCTTCGTCCTGGCGTTCTATCTCGGCATGAACCATTTCTTCACACACCCCCGCGTCATTCGCCAATTCCGGTATGCGTCCCGCGCCTATTGACCGCTCAGCGAAGGCCGGGGCGCGCCGGCCGCAGCGCTCCTTCCTCGACCGAGTCGCGGCGACGGCCGCCTCTCAGGACATGTTCGAGAAGGGCGAACGCGTCGTCGTCGGGGTGTCCGGCGGGCCGGATTCCGTGGCGCTGCTCACGGCGCTCCTGGAGATGAACGCGTCGTTGTGTCTGCGTCTGACCGTCGCGCACCTCGATCACCATATCCGCCGGGGGTCGGACCGGGACCGTGTCTTCGTGGAGGATGCGTGCCGCAGGCTGGGACTGCCGTGCATCGCCCGGACGCTTCCGCCGGCCGCCGGCCGTTCCTTTTCCGAGGACGCGCTGCGCCGGCGGCGGTACGCCTTTTTCGAGGAGGCCTGCCGTATCGCGCGCGCCCGCACGCTCGCCCTCGGCCACACGCGTGACGACCAGGCCGAGACCGTCCTTATGCGGCTTTTGCGCGGCACGGGGCTCAGCGGCCTGGCGGGGATCCTGCCTGTCACGCAGCGGGGCACGATCAAGGTGGTGCGTCCGTTGCTCGAGGTCGAGCGGGAGGACATCCTGGCTTTTTTGAAGGGGCGCCGGCTTTCCTGGCGCCGCGATCCGACGAACGAGCGCAAGACATATCTGCGCAACAGGATCAGGCACGACCTGTTGCCGCGCCTGGAAAAGGAGTACAACCCGGCGTTGCGCGAGACGCTTGCCGGTCTGGCCGTGACCGCCGGCGCCGACTACCGTCATATGGAGCGCTGCGCGGCCGCGTTTCTGCGGCGCGCGGCGCGCACGCGCGGCGGCATCCTGCGCATCGGCCTGCAGCCGTTGTCCCGCGCGGACGCCGGCTTGCGCCGCGCGGCCCTGCGCTTGGCCGTCCGCGGCCTGTGCGGCCACCTGCGCCGCTTCACCTGGTCCCACTGGCGGGAGGTGGAGGACTTGATCCTGCGCCGCCCCGTCGGCGCCGAGGTGCACCTCCCGAACGGGCTGAGGGCGCGCAAGGAAAAAGGAAGGGTGGCGATCTTTTCCCTAAAAAGAAAACAGAGGGGTCGTCCGGGACGACTTTAAAACCCTCTTGCCTTCCATCACAACTCCCTTTATAATAAAACAGTTATGAAAAAGCAGACACCTCGCCCGGCCGGGGCCCCGGCTCCTAAAGGCTCGCGCCGGAACAATTACGGCGTTATATTGTGGTTCCTTTTTATTCTGGGGGCGTTCTACCTGATGTCGGTCTACCAGAATTCGGCGAGCACCCGTAAGGAGCTCACCTATAAGGAGTTCTACCGCCTCCTGAGCGCGACGCCGCAACGCATCAAGAGCGTGACGATGACGGAGAACGTCCTTCAGGGCACGCTTGTCAACGGCCTGCACTTCATCGTGTACATCCCCGGAGACGACAAGGAGTTGTTGACCCTGTTGCGCGTCAACGCGCCGGACTTCAGCGTGCGGCCCCCGCGGACGTTCTGGACGACGCTCCTGCTCAATTTTGCGCCGTTCCTCCTGTTGATCGGCCTGTTGTGGTATTTCAGCTCACGTTCCGCGGAGACGGGCAACCGTATCTGGTCTTTCGGTAAGATCCGGGCCCGTATCGACACCGGCGAATCCAACGAGAAGGTGACCTTTGCGGACGTGGCCGGCGTCGACGAAGCGAAAGAGGAGCTGCAGGAGGTCATCGAGTTCCTGAAAGACCCCAAGCGTTTCCAGCGGCTCGGCGGCAAGATCCCCAAGGGGGTCCTTCTCGTCGGCCCCCCGGGATGCGGCAAGACCCTGATCGCGCGCGCCCTGGCGGGCGAGGCGGATGTGCCGTTCTTTAACATCAGCGGTTCGGATTTCGTGGAGATGTTCGTCGGGGTGGGCGCCTCGCGTGTGCGCGATCTCTTCGAGCAGGCGCGCAAGGCCGCCAAGACCTTCGGCCGCGGGGCCATCATCTTTATCGACGAGATCGACGCGGTGGGGCGTCTCCGTTTTTCCGGCATCGGCGGCGGCCACGACGAGCGCGAGCAGACCTTGAACCAGCTCCTTGTCGAGATGGACGGCTTCGACACGCAGCAGGGCATCATCCTGATCGCGGCGACAAACCGGCCGGACACGCTCGATCCGGCGCTCCTGCGCCCGGGCCGTTTCGACCGTCATGTGGTCATCGATCGTCCGGACATCAAGGGGCGCGAGGCCATCCTTAAGGTCCATTCCGCAAAGATCAAGCTCGACCCGGACGTCCGGCTTGTCGACATAGCGCGCCAGACCCCCGGTTTTTCCGGCGCGGACCTCGCGAACCTGTGCAACGAGGCGGCCCTCCTGGCCGCGCGCCAGAACCTGCCGGCCGTCACGCGCAAGGAGATGGAGGCCGCGATCGAACGCGTCGTCGCCGGCCCCGAGCGCAAAAGCCGGGTCATCAGCGGCAAGGAAAAGGATATCGTGGCCTACCACGAAGCCGGGCATTCTCTCGTGTCGCTCCTGCTGCCGGAGGTCGATCCGCTGCACAAGGTCTCGATCATCCCCCGCGGCGTCGGGGCGCTGGGCTACACGCTGCAGCTACCGCTCCAGGACCGCTACATCATGCTCAAGAGCGAACTCCTGGCGCGCATCGCCGTCCTGCTGGCGGGCCGCGCATCGGAGAACATCAATTTCAACGACGTGACGACCGGCTCGGAGAACGACATGCAGGTGGCGACAGAGCTCGCCCGGCGCATGGTATGCGAATTCGGCATGTCCGAGAAGGTGGGGTATCTCACGCTGGGTCAGCGTCACGGTATGGTCTTTTTAGGCAAGAACCTTGCCGAGGAGCGCAATTACAGCGAGGAGACGGCGCGGCTCATCGACGCGGAGGTCAAGGCGATCGTCGACGGCTGCTACGCGCGCGCCCGCACGCTGCTCGAGCAGAACAAGGATAAATTGAGCCTCTTGGCGACGACGTTGCGGGAGCGGGAAGTCCTGGACGGGGAAGAGGTCAAGAAGCTTCTGGGATTTGCGTAAGGGGGCGCCCATGGGGACGACGGTTCGCCTGTTATCCCTTGCCTCGCCCCGCGATCTGATGCAGGAGTTCGGCCGTATCGGCGTGGATCGGGGCGGCCGCCGCATCATGCTTCCCAAGGGCGCCTGGCGCTGTTTCAAGGTTTCGCGCCTGCCGAGTTTTTGCGCCAACATCCTCAAGCAGGAGATGTTGGCGTTGGGCGCCGAGGCGGCCGTGAGCCGCGGGGCGCTTACCGGCGGGGCGCAGCTGACGGATTGCATCCTCCTGGGGAACCTGGCGCAGTTCGACGGGCTGCTGCGCAAGCTCAAGCGGCAGCCCCTGGGCCTGGCGGGATTGGGCGCCGAGTTGCGCCGCGCCCTTGCGGCCTGCGCGCGGATGGACCGCGCGCTCGCGTTGGCCGGCCGGACGTTCGCTCTGGGACGGCGCACCTGGCTGATGGGGGTCGTCAATGCGACCCCGGATTCGTTCAGCGGGGACGGGTTGGCCGGACGGCCCGTTGCCGAGATCGCGGCGCGCATCGAAAGCATGGTGCGGGACGGCGCCGACATCATCGATATCGGAGGGGAGTCTTCGCGTCCCGGCGCGCGACCGGTCAGCGCGCGCGTGGAGCGGGCGCGGGTCATCCCTCTTTTGAAGGCGATCCGCCGACGCGTCCGCGTGCCCGTGTCCGTCGATACGGTAAAGAGCGAGGTGGCCCGGGCGGCGCTGGACAGCGGCGCCTGCGTCATCAACGATATCTCCGCGCTGCGTCACGACAAGAAGATGGCCGGGGTCGTGGCCCGGGGCAAGGCGGCGGTTGTCCTGATGCACATGCAGGGCACGCCCCGGACCATGCAAAAGGCCGCGCACTATCGCGACGTCTTGCAGGAAGTCACCGATTTTCTGCGCGGCGCGATCCGAAGGGCCCTGGATGCGGGGATCGCCGAGGACCGCATCATCGTCGATCCGGGAATAGGTTTCGGCAAGACGTTCGAGCATAACATCGAAATACTCAGGCGGCTGCCCGAGTTCGGCGTCTTCGGCCGGCCCGTATGCGTCGGGTTGTCCCGCAAGTCCTTTATCGGCCGGCTGACCGGCAAGCGGCCCGAAGAGCGGGGCTGGGGCACGGCTTCGGCGGTCGCCCACGCCGCGGCCCGGGGCGCGGACATCCTGCGTGTCCACGATATCGGCGCCATAAGGCAGGTTCTTAAAGTGTCGGACGCTTTGACCAAGTGAGGCGGGTCCATGAACGCATTTCTGCACGATTTCATGTCGATGTATTGGACGATCCTCAAGCCGTTGATCGAGATCCTTATCCTGTGGTTCGTGTTCTACAGGATCATGATCTTCTTCGAAGGGACGCGCGCGGGCCAGGTCTGGAAGGGCATCTTTATCCTCATCCTTGCTTTTTTCCTGGCGCAGAAGCTGGGCCTCAACACCCTCGACTGGATCCTTACGAAGCTCTTTGCGATATCCGTCATCGCCATCATCGTCATCTTTCAGCCGGAGCTCCGCTTCGGCCTTGCGCGCCTGGGGACCCAGCATCTTTTCGGCCACGGCCTCAAGGAGGAAGAGATCGACGAGTTGATACGCCAGATATCCACGTCGTTGTCCTACTGCGCCCAGCGCAAGATCGGCTGTCTTATCGCGATCGAGCGGGAAGACCCCTTAAAAAGCTATATCAACAGCGGCGTCGCGATGAACGCCCGCGTCAGCCCCGAGCTTCTTGAAACGATCTTTTATCCGGGCGCGCCGCTCCATGACGGCGGGGTGGTCCTGCAGGGTGATACCGTCGCCGCCGCGAGCTGCCTGTTCCCGCTGGCGCAGAACCCGTACCTGAGCCACGCGCTGGGGACGCGGCACCGGGCCGCGCTGGGCTTAAGCGAAGAGACGGATGCGGTGGTGGCGATCGTATCGGAGGAGACGGGCATCGTGTCGCTGGCGGCCGGCGGCCGCCTCACGCAGGGCCTGACCCGCGAAGAGCTGATGCAGAGCCTGCGGACGCATCTCGTAGCGCCCCACGGGGTGAAGACGCCGCCCGCCGCCTGAAGAAGCGAGGAGAGGATGCATTTCCGGGATCTTTTTTTGGGTCTGAAAAAGTGGTTCACGCATTATCTGCTGTATAAGATCATCGCGCTCATCCTGGCGGTCGTCGTTTATTTTTACGTGAACGGCGAGTTCCGGTAGCGTTGCCGGACCCCGCCGCAACACAGAGAGCGCGCAACCCGCGGGGTCCGGGGGGTAAGGGACCGATGCCGCTCTTAGGCGTCAATATCGACCACGTGGCCACGCTGAGGCAACAACGGCGTGGCCTTATGCCCGATGTGCTCGCGGCCGCGCGTTCCTGCGAACGGGCCGGCGCCGACAGCATCGTCGTTCATCTGCGCGAGGACCGGCGGCATATCCAGGACGCGGATGTGCGCGCGTTGCGCGCCCGCGTGCGCACGCGCCTGAATCTGGAGATGTCCCTGGCGGCCGATATCCTCGATATCGCCTGCCGCGTGAAACCGGATCAGGCGACCCTCGTGCCGGAGAAGCGCCGGGAGCTTACCACGGAGGGCGGCCTGGATGTTGTCCGGCACTTCGCCCGGGTCCGTGCCGCCGCGGCCCGGCTGGCGCGGGCGGGCGTCGAGGTGAGTCTTTTCATCGAGCCGGCCGTCAACCAGATACGCGCGTCGGCCGCGGCCGGCGCGCGGGCGGTGGAGTTCCACACGGGCCGATACGCCGACGCCGGCGAACGCGGCAGGCGGCCGCGCGAGCTCGAGAAGATCCGCAAGGCATGCCGTCTGGGACGCCGCCTGGGGCTCTATGTTCATGCCGGTCACGGGCTGGATTACGATAATGTCCGGCCCATCGCCGCGATCGACGGCATCCGGGAGCTCAACATAGGCTATTCCATCGTCTGTCGCGCCGTCTTCACCGGCCTGGAAGAGGCGGTCCGGCAGATGCGCGGTCTTATCCGTTAGCGGACATAAGAGGTGATTTGAGGAGTTCAGGAGCTGGCAAGTTATGATAAAAGGCAGCGGTATCGACATCGTGGAGATCACCAAGCTCGAAAAGGCGGTCAAGAGATGGGGCGATGTTTTTTTGAACAGGGTCTATACCGAAAAGGAATTGGCCTACGCGCGCAGCAAACGTTATCCCATGCAGCACCTGGCCGCGCGCTTCGCCGCCAAAGAGGCCGTCTTTAAGGCCCTGGGCACGAAACCCGACATCGCGTTCAAGGATATCGAGATCACCAACGATAGATTCGGCCGCCCGCATTGCCGGATCCGCAACAAGCGCGTCGCGTTGTCTCTGTCCTTGTCGCATACACGGAATTATGCGGTTGCCTGCGCGATTATTTAATCGTCCCGCCGTTTCCCACAAGGGGACGTTCGGACGCGTCCTGGTCGTGGCCGGTTCGCGTTCCTATGTGGGGGCGCCCTGCCTGTGTGCGCAGGCGTGTCTGCGCTCCGGCGCCGGACTCGTGACGCTGGCGGCTCCCGAGGGGGTATTCCTGGCGCTCGCCGTTCGCGTGCCGGAAGCGATCCATCTGGTCCTCCCTCAGACGCCCTCGGGCGCTCTGGCAGGCCGCGGGCGCGAGAGGATCATGGAAGCGGCGCGCCGTGCGACGTGCTGCGTGATCGGCCCGGGTCTTTCGCAGGATCGGGCGACCGCGGGGCTTGTCCGTGAGCTTGTGCAGGAGCTCTCTGTGCCCCTGGTCATCGATGGCGACGGCTTGAACGCCCTGGCGGTCCGGCGGGCGTCCCTGGAGACGCTCCGCAGGAAGGGGCGCACGAGGCTCCTGACGCCCCATCCGGGCGAGTTTTCCCGGCTGACGGGTTTGACCGCGGCGGGCCTCGCAAAGGCCCGGAAAAAGGTTGCAAAAGATTTCGCTCTTCACTACAATGTTCACCTGATACTAAAGGGACATCGCACCGTGGTCGCCGCTCCGGACGGACGCGTGTATGTGAATACGACGGGGAATCCCGGCATGGCGACGGCCGGCTCGGGCGATGTGCTGGCGGGGATAGCTGCGGGTTTTCTGGCGCAGGGACTCGATCCCCACGAAGCGGCATGCGCGGCGGTGTACCTGCACGGCCTGGCCGGAGACCTCGCGGCCAGGGACAAAACGCAGCCGGGGATGATCGCTTCAGACTTGATTGAGTATCTGCCGGATGCGCTCAGGCGCTCCCGTTGATCAAAGGTCCCGCAAGGCGGTTTGCTGGCGTAGCTCAGCTGGTAGAGCATCTCACTTGTAATGAGAGGGTCACCCGTTCGATTCGGGTCGCCAGCTTGAATTTACTTTATAGGGCAGGGACAGCCGTTCGGATCGGGCTCTTGGCTGCTGGCTCCTGGTTTTTAAGGTCCGGATCGGTAAGGTTTTTTTACGAGCTAAGAGCCGCGAGTTAACAGCGCAGGCTCCCCAGCGTTCTTTTAAAATTTACAACTGATATCGGACAGGTACCCAAGCGGCCAAAGGGGGCAGACTGTAAATCTGCTGCTACTAGCTTCAGAGGTTCGAATCCTCTCCTGTCCAAAAATTTTGCTTCGCAAAATTTTTGGAGAAAGGAGAAAGGTGATGGAAGAAAAGGGACAAAATGTCAAACCTTTCTCCGGACGATCTCCTTTCTCTTGTCTCCTTTC
>JBLMXZ010000101.1:0-4486 GCA_050258015.1 Deltaproteobacteria bacterium | reverse complement strand
GTTCGTCCACGGGCATGACCACGGGCAGATCGTACTTCTGCCCGGTGACAAAATCCTCCTGGCCGTGTCCCGGCGCCGTATGCACGCAACCGGAGCCTTCTTCGCGGGAGACGTAATCCGCCAGCACCACGCGTCCCGTCCGCAGACCGAACGGATGATCGTAAAGGAGCCCTTCCAACTCGGCCCCCTTGAAGCGGTGCGTTGCGCGCGCCGACTGCCAGCCGAGTTTCTCCCGGAGCCCTCCTTCGAAAAGATCCTCGCCCAGTATGACGGCCCCCTCCTCCCGCTCCACGCTAATATAGGTAAGATCGGGGTGGAGCGCGACCGCGACGTTCGCCAGGAGGGTCCAGGGCGTCGTCGTCCAGATCAACAGCGACGTCTTCTCCCTGAGGCCGAGCCGGCGGGCGCGCTCATCCTGTTTCAACGCGAAGGCGACGAAGACCGCGTCGGACGTATGGTCCGCATACTCCACCTCGGCCTCGGCAAGCGCGGTCTCGCACCGGAAGCACCAGTTCACCGGCTTGAGGCCGCGCACGACATAGCCCTTCTCCACCAGCGTCGCGAAGGACGCGAGGATCGCCTTCTCATAGCTGCGGTCGAGCGTGAGGTACGGATGCTCCCAGTCGCAGACGATGCCCAGGCGCTTGAAATCCTGGCGCTGGACCTCCACGTACTTCATCGCGTAATCATGCGCCATCTTGCGAAAGGCGACGCGGTCCACCTGGTCCTTTGTCTTCTTGAGCTCCTTGAAGAGCGCATGCTCCACGGGCAGCCCGTGGCAGTCCCATCCGGGGATATAGGGCGTGTCGTGCCCCTTGAGGAACTGATAGCGGACCACGATATCCTTCAGGGTCTTGTTGAGGACGTGGCCGATATGGATGTGGCCGTTGGCATACGGCGGACCGTCGTGCAGGACGAACTTCGGCCTTCCCTTGCCGGCCTGGCGCATCAGGCCGTAGAGATCCGTCTCCTGCCACGCGTCGAGCATCGCCGGCTCGCGGCGGGCGAGGTCCGCCTTCATGGGGAAGTCGGTCTTGGGCAGATTCAGCGTGTTTTTATAGTCCATGATATCATCAAATATCCGCCAGGATCAGGGTTCGGGGTAAAGGGGACAGGGTCCAGGGTACAGACAAAACAAAAAATCAAAACATAAAAAAGACCCAAAGACTGATCTGTCCTTCGGTTTTCTGCACCCTATACCCTAACCCTGTACCCTGAAACTCTCGCTCTTGCTTATCCGTTTCTCACTTGCCGACATACTTCCCGATCAGGGGCGCCAGATCTTTCTTGAGCTTGGAGGAGATGGCGTCCTTCTGCGTGACGATGGCGTACTTAAGCGCCTCGCGGCACGGGCAGGAGGCCGCCTCGGCGGCCTTCCATACGGCCGCCTTGATCAGCTTCTTCGAGTTCTCGGCATTCTTCCTGAGGTTCGCGATGATCATCTCGACCGTGACCGTCTCCTCGGTCTCGTACCAGCAGTCGTAATCCGTCACCGCGGCGACCGTGGCATAGCATATCTCCGCCTCACGGCAGAGCCGCGCCTCGGCCATGTTCGTCATGCCGATGATGTCCATGCCCCAGGACCGGTAGAGGTTCGACTCCGCGCGCGTGGAAAAGGCCGGCCCCTCCATATTAAGATACGTCCCTCCCTTGTGGACCGAAAGGTTCGTCTCCCGGGCGGCCTCGTGGAGGGCGTCCGCGAGACGGCGGCAGACCGGATCGGCGAACGCCACGTGGGCGACGATGCCCCCGCGGAAAAAGGTCATGACACGGCCGCCGTTCGTCCTGTCCACGAACTGGTCGGGCAGGACGAAGTCCAGCGGCTTGAGCTCTTTTTTCAGCGAACCGCAGGCCGACACCGAGATGACGCTGGCGACGCCCAGCTTTTTCATGCCGAAAATATTGGCGCGATAATTGATCTCGGATGGCGAAACGGTATGATGCGCGCCGTGGCGGGGCAGAAAGACCACCTCAACGCCGCCGAGAACGCCCGTCCGATAAACATCCGAAGGGGCCCCAAAGGGGGTCTTCACCTCTACCTCTCTAAGCCCGTTGATCCCCTCGATGTCGTAGATGCCGCTGCCGCCGATGATGCCGACCTTTGTCATATCGTCGCTCCTCACGTTGTCGCAACCAGGTTGCGAATCAAATTCTAATTCTTGCGGGAGAGTTCGTCGGCGCGGCGGCAGGCCGCGAAGACCGCCTCCGCCAGGGCCTGAGGCGTCTTGCCCTCTCTCTCCAGCACCGCCAGGCCCGCCTCCGTGGTCCCGCCTTTGGAGGCGACGCGCCGGATAAGCGTCGGCGCGTCGAAATTGACGGCGAGCATCTCGAGCGTCCCCGATACGGTAGCGCGGGCCAGGCGCTCCGCCACGCCCCGCTCCATCCCCAGTTCACCGGCCGTCTTGATGAGGATCTGGTTGAGCTCCTCGGGCGGCAGGACATCCTTCATGGTGGCGACAAAAGCCGGACCGCTGCCCGCGACCGCCGTCACCGCGTTCATCAATCCTTCGGCGACAAAGACGACCACGCCCACGGCCTGAAATATCCTTTTGGCAGCCTGCCGCTGTTCCTCGCTCACGGCAGCGCCGGCGCACAGCGCCGTGGCGCTGCGGCCGATCATCGCGTTCAGGTTCGGCATCGCCCGTATCACCGGCGCGCCGGCCAGGCTGCCCTCGAGATACGCCAGCGTGACGCCGGCCGCGATGGAGATGAGGAGACGGTCCGTCCGGCCGCGCAGCTGCGCCAGGACGGGATCGATATCCTGCGGCTTGACCGCAAGAAGGACGACGCCGGCGTCCTTGATGAGCTCCTGCAGGGAAGACGCGCCCCGCACGCCGCTGTTGCGCGCAAGTCCCTCCTGCCGCGCCCGGTCGACATCGTGGACAATGACGTCGCACAGCGGCAAATGGCGCGGGATGAAGATGGCGAGCGCCGCCCCCATGTTGCCGCAGCCGACGATACCCAACGTCATCCTGCCGTCGCTCATCCGTGTCTCTCCCCAAAAAGGACTCGGCCCAAACGCACCCAGGTGGCGCCTTCTTCCACCGCCACCTCGAAATCATCCGTCATGCCCATGGATAATTCCCGAAGTCCGAGGCCCGGGATCCGCAGTCCGTTCAACTCATCCCGTAATTCCCGCAGGCGGCGAAAGACCGGCCGCGCCCTCTCGGGATCGTCCGAGTAGGGCGCTACGGTCATCAGTCCCGCGACGCAAACATGGGGGAACGCAGCGATACGGGCCAAGTCCGCGCGCGTCTCTGCCGGAGAAAAACCGTATTTGGACCCCTCGCCCGAGACGTTTACCTCCAGGAGGACCCGCTGCTTTTTGTCCGCCCGCGCCGCATGCCTTTCGATGGCCTCGGCGACCCGCACGCTGTCCACCGAATGGATCACATCAAAGATCCGGACGGCCTCGCGCGCCTTGTTCGTCTGCAGGTGACCGATAAGATGCCAGCGAAGCGCCCGGCCGGCCCGGCGCGCGAACCGATCAAGCCGTTCGTGCTTCGCGAGCGCCTCCTGGACCCGGCTCTCACCGATGTCGCCCGCGCCGGCGGCGAGCGCCTCTTCGATCGCATCCGGCGCCACGCCCTTTGTCACCGCCACGAGGGCCACGCCCTGCTCCGGCCGTCCGCTGCGGCCGGCTGCGCGGCTTATGCGTTCCCGGCATATCCCGAGATTCTCGCTGACCATGCTCACTTGGGGTAAAGTAACACAAAAGGACGGGGGTGTCAATTCAACCCCGGCCCCCTTCGGAAACGGCATGAGGAAAAACCTAGAAGTAGTCCTGGTAGAGGTGGCGCAACGACTCAACGAGGCGGGCGACCTTGTTGCGGGATTCCTGCAGAAGAAGAGGCTGTCCGTCTCCGGACGGCAGGGTCTCGAAGAGCATTCCGGCTGCCGCCGCGCAGGCGACCGACACCGAAACGGGGATATGCGCCATCCCCCGGGGCGCGCCCAGACGCACCGACAAAGCCAGGTCCCCCTCCAGCTTCTCCAGGAGTCCCTCGACCAGGCTCAGGCCGCCCGTGGCGACGACGGACATCCCCGGACACGCCGATGCGCTCTCGACCACGGCGTCGCGGGCGAGAACGGCGAACTTATCGATCTCCGTGACCACGACGTCGGCCAGCTCCTTCTTGGGCAGGGGCCGGAACATCCCTTCCGCACGGATCATAAGCTCATCCGAGACAGGCAGCGTCGCGTCGAATTCAAGGGAATCGCGAACGATGCCTTCGGCAACGTCCATCGTCACGTGACAATAGTTCGCTATGATCTCCGCGAGGTTGCGGCCGCCGAAGGAAAGGACGCGCAACGACCGCGCCGCCCCTTCCTTAAAGACGGCGATCCCGGTAAGGGTGTCGCCTATATCCACCAGGACGACGCCGCGTTCCTTCTCCTCACGACTAAGGACCGATTCGGCCGCGGCCAGGCTTGCCGCATGCACCCCTCTCACGTCGATCCCCGCCCGCTCCACGGCCTTGACGAC
>JBLMXZ010000100.1:0-7728 GCA_050258015.1 Deltaproteobacteria bacterium | reverse complement strand
GTCGGCCGCCGTGTCGCTGACGATGGTGTCGGCGAGGATGATCCGGGGCGCCTGGGCCCTGCCCGCGAGCGCCATCTCAAAACCATTCGCGCTCCAGGTGAACGGTCCCGTCAGGTCCGTTACCCGGCCGTCGCCGGCGGCGCCGCCTTTTTCGAAGTGAAAAGAGGCCGTCGCGACCGTTACGCGGCCGTCGAGGCGTCCCCGGGCCCAGTCCGTGGCCGGGGCATCCAGGACGGCCTCGCAGACGACGTCGGCATCCTGCCAGGAGACCGCGTCCCCGGAGCCGGCCGCTGCCGCCAGGACCACGCGCGGCCTGAGGAGCAGTGCGTTTTGTCTGAGGGTGGCGTCGAGCCTCACCTGGCGGACCATGCCCTGTTTCCAGAGGAACGGCAGGGGCGGCAGATAAGGGAGGAAAGGGGCGGGGTCGACGTCGCGCGCGCTGAGGCGCACGTCCCAGCGCGCGTCTTTATACGTGTACGCGCCGTCGAGAACGGCGGGGACGCGGATGCCGTTGAAGACGATCTCGGTATCCGCGTTCAGGAATATCTTGTTCCAGGAGGCCTTGGCCGTCGCGGACGGCAGCTGCAGCATGGTCGTGGAGGGCGCCGGCCTCATCTGGTCGACGAACACGATCTCGGAGTCCGCGACCTGGACGAATTTGACGACGGGCCGCACGCCGCCGGCCGTCGTCTTGCGGCGCTCGAGGATGTCCTGGATGTTCAGGTTGCCGTCCGCACCGCGGACGAGGTCAAGGCGGACGCCGTAGAGGCGCAGGGAGGGGATGAGCAGTTTGCGTTCCCGGCCCCAGGGCACCAGGATCACGGCGGCATCCGCCTCGTCGATCGACAGGAGCGTCTTTTCGCCGCCGGCTTCGGTGTAGATACGCAGGTTGTCGATGATGAAGCCTTTCCGGAATTCCAGCCGGACCCTGTCGAGCGTCACCGGCCTGCCGGTCGCCTCGGTGAGTCCTTTGACGAGTTTTTCGCGCACGAACCCCGGCAGAAAACGGACCGCGGCATAGTAGAGGGCCGCGCCGGAACCGATCAGGAGAAGGGCGATGAGGAGGAGGATGAGCCGCTTGCGCATGGCGAGATTCAATCCTTCGGCGGATTTGCTCAGGATCCCGCCCGAAGACCGGCGAAAAAGGCATCGGAGTCGTCGCGTGCGCTCCATTATAGCACAGGCTTTTTCCCGGCGTGAAATTGTTTGAAAACCCCCAAGGGGGATGTTAGAATGCTCCCGACCAGGAGCTTTGTGATCGGGGCGTAGCTCAGCTTGGCTAGAGCATCCGCCATCAACCCTTTGGCGGATGGCCGCCCACGGGCTAGTGGCGGCCACTTGCAGAAGATATGCAGGTTTATGTCATTAGGAGCGTGAAACAGGGAAGACTCTACGTTGGCTCTGCGCGGGATGCGTTCATCCGGTTGCAGCAGCATAACAGAGGGCAGAGTCCGGCGACGAGAAGCGGTATTCCCTGGCTTTAAAAAGGGAAGAATTTTTAAAGAGCGGCCATGGCAGGGCCGCTTTAAGGCATCTGTTGAAATAGGCGAAGAGAGTGGCTTTCCGGGGAGTGGCGCAGTTTGGATTAGCGCGTTTGCTTTGGGAGCAAAAGGCCGTGGGTTCGAGTCCCACCTCCCCGACTTTAAAACCGACAATAGACTATAGACAAGAGACGATAGGCAAGATCCCGGAACCCGGCAGGACGATTGCGCAAAAGGTCTTTTCTATTTTCTACCGTCTATAGTCTATCGTCACGTTTTGTTCTCTTTTGATATGTCCCTGTAGCTCAGTTGGATAGAGCATCTGCCTTCTAAGCAGAGGGTCGCGTGTTCGAATCACGCCAGGGACACGAGATTTGTCCTCACCGACCGGGAGGCACCATAATTCTATGGACGGCAAGAAGGCACCCTTTGAGCTGAAGCTGAGCATCCAGCACGAATCCCTCCTGCGCAAGTTCACGATCGTCTTCTTCACGCTCTATTTTTTTCCTCTGGCCGTCCTCTTCTTTTTGATCCACAATGCGACCATCGGTTCCTCCCCCTTCCTGAGCGAATACGGCATCGAGGTCGACAACGGCCTTGTCGACCGCCTCTTCCTCTTCTTCCTGATCTCTTCCCTGGTCTCTTTCCTTTGGGGGCGCAGGATATTCTCCGTCTTTTTCAAGATCGCGCGGCAGGCGGAGGACATCTCCCGGGGCAACCTGGGGGAGAGGATGGATGTCCACGGCGATAAGGAGATCGTGGAGCTGGCGCGTTCCTTCAACTCCATCACCCACCGGCTGGAAGAGAACATCGAAAGATTGAAGATGTCCAAGAGGATGGTGCTGGAGGTGCTCTACCGCATCAGCACGGGCATGGCCGATCCCGCCAAGAGCATGAAGACGTTCCTGCGGCTGATCCTGGAAACGACCATGAACGCCCTGGACTCCTACCGGGGGACGCTCCTGCTGGTGGGGGTGGAGGACCCGTCGCTTTATGTCGAGTGCTCCCAGGGTTTCAGCGAAGAGGAGCTTACGAAGAAGATCGCTGCGGGTTCCGAAGAAACCCTCGTCGTTCAGAACGGAAGGCCTATTGTCATTCCGGGCGCGGCCGGCAAAACGGAAACGTCCGTCTGTGTTCCCCTCAAGCACAAGGAGAAGACGATCGGGGTGTTTTCGCTCTCGGGCAAGGTGGGGGAAGGGGATTTCTCGCAGGACGACATCTACCTGCTTGCCAACATCGCGACGCAGACGGCGGTGGCCATCGTCAACGAACGCCTGAACCTCGACGCGGAGCAGACCTATAAACAGACCGTTTCGGCGCTGGCGCTGGCGGTCGAAGCCCGCGATACGTACAGCCGGGGCCATTCGGACCGCGTCTCGCGATACGCGGTGATGACCGCCCGGCACATCGGCCTTGACCCGGAGGTCATACAGAGGATCCAGGATGCGGCGGAGCTGCACGACGTGGGGAAGATCGGCATCGAGGATGAGATCCTGCGCAAGCCGGGTCCGTTGACCCCGGACGAGGCGAGGATCATGCGCAAGCATCCGGAGATCGGAGAAAGCATCGTGAAGCCCATCCATTCCCTGTCGAACCTGTGCGATCTTATCCGTCATCACCATGAGTTCTTGGACGGCAGCGGCTATCCCGACGGCCTCAAGGGGGAGAAGATAGGCGCGGGGGTGCGTATCCTGACGATCGCGGACGCGTACGATGCGATGACCTCCGACAGGCCTTACCGGAAAGCGAAGACCCACGAGGAGGCGGTCGCCGAACTGAGGAAGTGCGCGCCGTCCCATTACGATGAGAAACTTGTCGATGCGTTCATCGCGGCCTTTGCAAAAGAGGGCGGCGGTTCCTAGTGTCCGCCGAAGGCGCAGGGCCGCGGCGTGTGTTGTCCTGGCCGCGTTGACGCTGTGTCTCGCCGGCCGCACCGCTGCGGCGGCTCCGCAGCCGCCCACGGCCCGGATCCAGCGCTCCCAGGAACTTCTGGATGAGGCGCAGCGGCAGGAACAGGAGCTGCGCCTCGACAGGGTCTTCGTCCGGGACGTCGTTGTCGAGGGCGCGGTCCTGCCCGCCGAGGAGATAGAGCGGGAAACGGCCGCTTTCAAAGGCGCCTGGCTGAGCGCCGACGATATCGAGCGTCTGATCGCCCGGATCAGGGAAGTGTGCATCCGTCACGGCCTTGAGGCCGCAGCCGTGAACATCGCCGCCCGGGTCCAGGGGGAAACGCTTTATATAGGTATAACCGTCCGGAGGAATAATGTTGACGAAGCGTCCTTATAGGCCTAGAATCTTTTTAATGACATCAAAGACCTGCCCTCTATCTGTTTTTCTCCTCTTTTTGGGATGCGCCTGCGCCTCGGCGCAGAGCATCAGCACGGAACTGAGGACGCGCCAGTTGGAGGAAAAAGAGCGCGCCCTGCGTCAGGAAGTGCAGAAGGAGGCGGCGCCCGTAGAGATCAAGCAGGAGCTTCCCGCCCCGCCCGCCCCCCAGGAATCCCAGGAAAAGACCCTCATCAATACGATCAACGTCACGGGCGTGACCCTTTTGCCCGAGGCGGCCATCGAGGCGATCACCGCCGGTTTCAAGGGCAGGACCCTTTCGCTTAAGGACCTGCAGACCTGCGCGGACCTCATCACGGACGCCTACCGCAAGAAGGGCTACATCACGTCGCGCGCCTATCTGCCTCCCCAGAGGATCGCGGAGGCCGCGGTCGAGATACGCGTGGTCGAGGGGCTGATGGGCGACCTGACGGTCACGGGCAACCGTTATTTTTCGACGGCCCTGTTCGAAAGGAGATTCTCGCTGAAGAAGGGGGACGGTTTCGACTACGACACGCTGCGCGCGGACTTAAGCCGCATCAACCAGTACCCCGACCGCGAGGCGCGCGCCGTGCTCGTCCCCGGCAAGGAACCCGGCACGACCGATGTGACCCTCGAGGTCACGGACCGGCTGCCCGTGCACGCGACCCTCGACTGGGATAACTTCGGCTCGCGTTTCATCGGCAAGGACCGTTACGAGGCCGCCGTGTCGCATAACAATCTCCTGGGCCGGGACGACAGCCTGACGTTCCAATATCAGATCGCGGAGGCCGACGCGTACCGCCTGACCTCCGTGCGGTACCTGTTGCCCGTCACCGACACAACGGAGATCGGGCTTTTTTCCGCGTGGTCGAAGCTGGAGCTGGGCAAGCAGTTCCGGGCCGTGCAGGCGCGCGGCAAGAGCCGTTTCTACAGCATCTATGCGACCCAGGACGTCCTCAATACGCAGCGCGTCAACCTGAACCTGCGTCTTGGGTTCGATTACAAGGACTACTTCAATTTTTCCGGCGGCAATGAGACCAGCCGTGACCGGATGCGCGTCGTCCGCACCAGCTATAACCTCGACGTCTCGGACGGGACCGGCAGGACCATCCTTGACCAGGAGCTCGACGTGGGCCTGGCCGGGGTCATGGGGGGGCTTGAAGAGGTGGATGCGCACGCCAGCCGCGCCGGCGCGGGAGGCAAGTTCGTCAAGACGAGCATAAGCCTTCTGCGCCTGCAGGCCATGCCGTTCTCCTCGACTCTCTTGTGGAAGAGCCAGTTCCAGATCTCTCCGTATATCCTGACGGCCGCAGAGCAGTTCCAATTGGGCGGTATCGCCAACCTGCGCGGCTATCCGCCGGCCGAGCTGGTGGGGGACGACGGCACGGCCATGACCTTCGAGTGGTCCTTCCCCGTATACGGCCTCTCCAAGACGGCCAAAGTGCCTTTTACGGACACGCGGTGGTATGACGCGATCCGTGTCGTCGCCTTCTACGACTGGGGCTACGTGCGCCTGCACAGGCCTCAGGCAGGGGAGGAGGCGAAGGAGACGTTGCGCGACGCGGGTTGCGGCATGCGGTTTTCCCTCCCCGGGAATCTGAGCGTGCGCGTCGATGTCGCCTGGCCGCTCGACCGCACCCCCACGGACGGCGATAACGTTCATCCCTGGTTCCAGGTGACAAAGGAATTTTAGGGATTTTTTCCCGCCAAGAGCATTTCCCTGCCTACAGGACAGCTTTATTTCCGACGAGGAATGTGTCGGGAAAAAGAGACATGTCGATACTAAAAACTTTTTAAAAGTTTTTACTTGAATTTTTCAAGTTTGTAGGTTACACTTGTCCCACTTTGCGCCTGGAAAAACCACGGATCGTTTGCAAAGACAAAAATGGGGGTTGGGGGAATGAACGGAAAAAAGATCTTCAAGGCCATCCGCATCCTGATATTCTCGCTTTCGCTGTTGAATCCTTCCTTTGTTCTGGCTCTTCCACAGGGGGAATCGGTCGTTTCCGGATCCGCCACGTTCGAGCAGGCGACGCCCGGCACGCTCACGATCACGACCCCCAGCGACAAACTCATCGTTAACTACGACAGCTTCAACATCGGCGCCGATGAGACCGTGCGTTTCGTCCAGCCTTCCGCCGCTTCCGTTGCGCTGAACCGCGTGGTGGGAGCAAACCCGACTTCGGTCCTGGGTTCCCTCATCGCCAACGGCAAGATATTCCTGATCAATCCCAACGGCGTCCTTTTCGGGGCCGGCTCGCGCGTGGACGCGGCGGGCCTTCTCGCTTCCACGCTCGACATTTCCGACAGGGATTTCCTGAACGGGAACTACGTCTTTTCGAAGAACGGGGCGTCCGCTTCTTTGACGAACCAGGGCGCCCTTACCGTCCGGAACGGCGGCTATGTGTGTTTGCTGGGGCAGACGGTCGCAAACGCCGGGGAGATCGGCGTGGAGGCCGGCGTCGGCAGCATCGCATTGGCCGCGGGGGAGAAGATGACCCTCAACCTGGATGACGCGGGCGACATCTCCGTCGTCATAGACGCGGCGGTCCGGGATGAGGTCTTTGCCGAAGGAAAGGACGCGGTCGCCAACAGCGGCACCCTCCGGGTTGAAGGCGGCAAAGTGCTGCTGACCGCGAAAGTCCTGGGCGACGTCTTTGACCATGCCGTCAACAACGCCGGCGTCATCGAGGCCGGGAACCTTATCGACCACGACGGCATCATCGAGCTGACCGCGGAAGGCGCGCCCGTCGTCAACAGCGGGGCGATCGGGGCGGGCGCGGTCACGGTGGAAGCCCCCGGTACCTCGGTCACCAATACAGGTAAGATATCCGCCGACGGCACGGCGGAGCGCCCGGATGGCGGATCGGTCGGCGTGCTTGCGGGCACCATCCTCCAGAAGGGTGTCATCACAGCCGACTCTTTGGAGGGAGGGGACGGCGGCACGGTCAGCCTGGTCTCCGAGAAGGCAACGGTCCTTGAAGGCGGTTCCGTGACCGAGGCGAAGGCGCAGGGGATCGTCGGCAACGGCGGCAGGATCACGCTCGATTCGAAGGACGGCAGGACGCAGGTCGATACGGCCGCCGTCATCGACATTTCTTCGGCCGCCCTCCTGGGGGATGCCGGAACGCTTGAGCTCGGGGCCTTCGATACGATCGGCCTCTACGGCACCGTGAGCGGCTATGCGCCGCCCTGGGGAGGGGCGGCGACGGTCGCCGTCGCGTACCATTCGCCGGATATCCCGCCGGTCATGCTCGTCAGCGACCAGGCGGATTATCCGCCGGCGGGGACCCCCGTGATCACGGGCTCCGGTTTCACGCCTAACGCGCAGGTCACCGTGAACATATCCTCTCCGGACGGCACCCATGCGTCCCTGACGGCCGTGACGGACGAGCGCGGCTGCTTCGCGGTGACGTATGCACCCGACACGCTCCTGTGGGGCGGTTATATCGCCACGGGCACGGACGGCGTGCGCAGCGCGGCCACGACGTTCACGGACGCCCCCAAGATAACGATGTACGCGCCGACCCTCGTCGGCACGGACCTGACCCTCTCCTGGAGCTACGAGGCCTCCTCCGCCGGCTATTGGCTGCAGACGGCGCATGACGATACCTTCGCCATCGCCGACACCATCGACAACATCGGCAGGGACGACACCTCCGAGACGGTGGGCCTGACCCCGGGCATACCTTATTATTTCCGCGTGCAGGCCTACAAAGACAACGGTTACCAGAAGACCGCGTATTCGGCCTGGTCGGACCTTATCTATATAAAACCCCTCCTGCTCATCACGGCCGACAATTTCGCGAAGACCTACGGCGATACCCTGACCTTTGCCGGGACCGAGTTCACCTACAGCGGCCTGGCCAGCGGCGATACCCTGACCGGCGTGCCCTCGCCGCCGAGCAGCTCGCGGGTGACGGTGCGGCACGCTTCAGTC
>JBLMXZ010000099.1:0-24567 GCA_050258015.1 Deltaproteobacteria bacterium | reverse complement strand
CAGGCTGCCGGCCTTGGCGACCTGGATGTCGACCGCCACGCTGCGGACCGTCTTGCCGGGCCTGCTCAGCTCGCCCAGGTCGCGCCGGACGACCTCGATATCCTTTTGGACCTGGCGCATCTCATCCTGAAGCTCCAGCGCCTCGTCCCTGTTCTGTTTGAGGGACGCCTGAAGGAACTGCGCCAACTCCTCGATCTCCTTGACGGGCGGGACCTTGGTGACGAGATCCTCGGGAAGCTGCTCGCGCGCGAAAAAACGCAGGCTATCAAAGAACTCCGCCTGCCGGCGGTTGACGTCATGCGCGGCATCCAGGCGGCGGGCCTTGTCCTCCAAGGCCTCCCGTTTCGCCTGGAGCTCTTTAACGCGCGGCGCCTGCTCTTCGCTGCGGAACTCTTTCTCGAGCCGTGTCCCCAGGATCTTGACCGAGGCCGTTCCCCGGCCGGCCGCCCGCAGGGAATCCTCGTTGACGTCCGGGACGATGCCCTCGAAAAGGACCTCGTGTTCCCCGGCGGCGACATCCACCTTCGCGACCCGCGTCACGAGCGCCGAGCCCGGATACACGACCACCCTGTCGATCTTCGAATCCGCCTTGAGCGTTTCGGCGCACGCGCCGGAACAGACGCCTGCGACAGCAAACACCACCCCCAGAACAAAGGCTGCGCGCATACCCGCCCTCCTATCCGTGACGTGCCCCATACCGACGACGCGGAATGGTCCGTTCCCGCCTCAGGTGCCCATCTCCCAGCTGGCCAGGTATTTCGCCTGCTCGGCCGTGAGCGTGTCGATCTTGATCTTCATCGACGCAAGCTTGAGCTCTGCGATATTCCGGTCGATCTTCTCGGGGACCTTGTAGACGCGGCGCTCCAGCGTCGCCGCCTTCGCCTTCATGTATTCGGCCGACAACGCCTGATTGGCAAAACTCATGTCCATCACCTGAGCCGGATGGCCTTCCGCGGCGGCCAGGTTGATAAGACGGCCGTCCCCCAAGAGGTATATGCGCCGGCCGTCGGAGAGCACGAACTCCTCGACGAAATCGCGGGTCATACGCGTCTTTTTGCTTATCTTCTTGAGGCCGGGGATGTCGATCTCCACGTTGAAATGGCCGGAATTACAGACGATGGCCTTGTCCTTCATGACCTTGAAGTGCTCGACCCGGATGACATTGATGTCGCCCGTCAGCGTGCAGAAGATATCGCCGACCCGGGCGGCCTGCGCAATGGGCATCACGCGGAAACCGTCCATCACGGCCTCCAGCGCCTTGAACGGATCGACCTCGACGATGATGACGTTGGCGCCCAATCCCTTGGCGCGCATGGCGGCACCGCGCCCGCACCACCCATAGCCGCAAACGACGAAGTCCGTGCCCGCGACCAGCTTGTTCGTAGCCCGGATGATACCGTCTATGGTGGACTGCCCCGTCCCATACCGGTTGTCGAAAAGGTACTTCGTCTGCGCGTCGTTGACGGCGATGATCGGATATTCCAGCGCCCCGTCCTTCTCCATGGCGCGCAGACGGATGACCCCCGTCGTGGTCTCTTCGGTGCCCCCGACCGGGTACGGCCCTTTCTTCTTGTGGATCGTCGAGACAAGATCCGCCCCGTCGTCCATCGTCAGGTGGGGACCGCAACCCAAGACCGCCTCGATATGCTCGTAATAGGTCTTATGGTCCTCCCCCTTGATCGCGAAGACCGGGATACCGTAATCTTTGACCAGAGAGGCGGCGACGTCATCCTGCGTCGACAGGGGATTGGAAGCGCACAGTATCGCCTGCGCGCCGCCGGCCTTGAGCGTCAACATAAGGACGGCTGTCTCGGTCGTGACATGCAGACAGCACGCGATCTTGGTCCCGGAGAGCGGTTTCTCCTTGCTAAAACGCTCCCGGATCAGGTTCAAGACGGGCATGTTGTCGTCCGCCCATTCGATTCGCAGTTTTCCCTTCCGGCACAGCTTCGGATCTTTGACGTCGTATTTCATATTCCCCCTTAACGTTTTATCCCTGGTAATGAATAGGCGCCGTTCGCACCCGCGCGAGCTGCGCCGCGGACGGCCGCATCCTTCTCCTCAGACGTTCACGGCCTGTTTATCGGTCAGTTTCCTGAACGCCTCCGCCTTGTCCGTCCTCTCCCAGGTGAAGGTATCTTCGTGGCGTCCGAAGTGACCGTAGCACGCCGTGGCCTGGAACTTCGGCTTGAGGAGATCGAGCGTCTTGATGATGCCGCGCGGCGTCAGGTCGAAGATCTTCGGTATCGCCTTCTCGAGCGCGTCATCGGAGACCGCGCCGGTGCCGAACGTGTCGACGAAGAGATTCACGGGCTCCGCCTTGCCGATGCAATAGGCGAGCTCGATAAAGCATTTCTCGGCGAGCTTGGCGGCGACGATATTCTTGGCGATGTAGCGCGCCATGTACGTCGCGGAGCGGTCGACCTTTGTCGGATCCTTGCCGGAGAAGGCGCCGCCGCCGTGCGACGTTATGCCGCCGTATGTATCCACGACGATCTTGCGGCCCGTCATCCCGGTATCCGACTGCGGACCGCCGACCACGAACTTGCCGGTCTCGTTGACGAAATACTGCGTCTTGGCGTGGAGGAGCCCCTTTAAGACCGGTTCCGCGACGACCTTGATCATCTCGGCCCGGGCCTGCGGCGTGATATGGGTGCCGCTCTTGTCCAGGATGTCCTCGGTATGCTGACAGGCCAGGACGACGTTATCCACGCGCTTGGGAACGCCCTTCTCATAGAACACGGTCACCTGCGATTTGCAGTCCGGCCCCAGGTAGGGCAGCGTCCCGTCCTTGCGCACGTCCGCGAAGCGCTTGACCAGCTTGTGGGCGAGCATGATCGGCAGCGGCATCAGCTCGGGCGTCTCATCGCACGCATATCCGATCATGATACCCTGGTCGCCCGCGCCGCCGGCATCGACGCCCTGCGAGATGTCCGGGGACTGCTTGTTGATGGCGTTCAAGATGGCGCAGGTATGAAAGTCAAAGCCGTATTTCGGATGCGTGTAACCGATCTGCTCAAGCGTCCGGCGGACGATCTGATGGACGTCCACATGCGCCGTCGTCGTGATCTCCCCGCCGACGATGATAAGCCCCATCGTGACATAGGTCTCGCAGGCCACGCGCCCCTTGGGATCCTCGCGCAGCACCGCGTCCAGCACCGCATCGGAGATCTGGTCGCAAACCTTATCCGGATGTCCCTCCCCCACCGACTCTGACGCGAAAAAATAGTCCCGTGATGTCATTGCATTACCTCCTTTAAACTGAGTTGGCCGATAGACAAAGACGAGAAACGATAGACAGAATCAATTTCCAATGGCCAATGACCAAATCCCAATTAATTGCTCAATTCCCAAATTACCAATGAAAAGCAAAGGCCTAAAACCTTTAATACTTCTGCCTTTTATAAAGGTTTTTTCTTCCCTCATTGGACATTGGGAATTTGAAATTGGGAATTGTCTATAGCCTATCTATCATCTATAGACCCGTCCCCCTTGCCTCCCCTTACACCTTCCCGTTATACAACTCCAGCACTTGCTTATATGAATCCAAATGCCCTATGTCGAACCAGTGGCCGTTCCGGATCGAGAATCCCGACACGCCCGTCCTCGGCATGAGCCATTTGATGTAGTTGCCCGGGGCGTCGTTGGAGGTGTCGCGGTCCCGGATGTATTCCCTGAGATAGCGCAACGTCTCCTTGGGGAAATAATACAAGCATGTCGCCGCCAGGGTCGACCGGGGGCGCGCCGGCTTCTCCTCGAAGGAGACCACGCGGTCCTTATCGTCCACGGTCACGATGCCGAACCGGCGGGCCGCCTGCCTGTCGCGCACGTCGAAGAGCCCCAAAGAGACTCGGGGCGCCTGTTCCCGCGCGAAGCGCAGGAACCGCTCCACGCCGACGTCGAAAAGATTGTCCCCTCCGACGACGAGAAGGTCCTGCCCGATGCGCCGGTGGCGCACCGCAAACGCGATATCCCCCACCGCCCCGCGGCGGTCCTGATTGGAGACCGTCCCGTCGTTCAGGACCCGCACCGAGAAGCCTTTCCCGCGGCCGGCGGAAGGACGCCCATGCCGGCGGCGCGCCCATGCGGTGAAATCGGCGCAGTACTTGCCGTTCGTTACGACGGCGACCTCTTCTACCGCGGCGCTCGCGGACAGGTCGTCGACGATGAAATCGATGACGCCCTTCTCGGCCGTTACCTTCAGCAGCGGCTTGGGAATATTACGCGTCAACGGGTACAGGCGTGTCGCATACCCTGCCGCCAGGATGACCGCCCTGACCTTCGCCTCTCCTTGCCGTTTCGCCATAGGCGTGCGGGGAAAACGTTACAGACCGGGCGCTGAATAGAGCTCCGGCAGGATCTCCCTGAGCTTCTTCTTCAGAAAATCATCCACCTCGGCCCCCGTCGTGAGCCCCAGCGCCTCGATGGCGATCCGGCGCGCCTCTTCCCGGGTGGTGGCGCGCAGGACGTTCTTGATCTCGAGGATCGAAGCCGACGGCATGCTGAATTCATCGAGCCCCAGCCCCAGGAGCAAGAGCGCGATCTCCGGTTCGCTCGACATTTCGCCGCACATCCCGACACGGATACCGGCCGCATGGCCCAATTCGATGATCTTCTGGATCAGGCGCAGGACCGCCGGATGTGTCGGCTCGTAGAGATAGGCGATCTTCTCGTTCGTCCTGTCGACCGCCAGCGCGTACTGGATGAGATCGTTGGTGCCGATGGAGAAGAACGCAGCCTCGCGCGCCAGGATATCGCAGGTCAAGGCCGCCGAAGGCACTTCGATCATCGCGCCGACCTCGATCTGCGCGTTGAAGGCGACGTTCTTACCCCGGAGCTCCTCTTTGGCGTTCTCGACGAGCGCCTTGGCCTGGCGCAGCTCCTCGATACCCGAGATCATCGGGAACATGATCTTCAGGTTCCCGTGGGAGGAGGCGCGCAGGATGGCACGCAGCTGCGTCATGAAAATGTCCGGCCGGGCAAGGCAGAACCGGATCGCCCGCCAGCCCATGAACGGCGACATTTCCTTGGGGAACTGATAGCTTGAGACGAATTTATCCCCGCCCAGATCGAGCGTCCGGATCACGACGGGCCGCTCCCGGAAAGAATCGGCCAGATGCTTATACGCCTCATACTGCTCGTCTTCCGACGGCAGGTCCTTGCGGTTCATGTAAAAGTACTCGGTGCGGTACAGACCCACGCCGTCGGCCCCGTGCTGGAGGACCGAGGCGACCTCCTCGGGAAATTCGATGTTGGCCGAAAGCGTGAGGTGCACGCCGTCCTTCGTCTCGGCCGGCAGGTCCTTCAGGCCCGTCAGGATCTGCGAGATGCCGCGGTTCTTCTCTTCCTGGGCCTGATACCGCTGCAGCGTCTGCGGGTCCGGGTGCACGATGACCACGCCCGAAGAGCCGTCGACGATCAGGGGATCGCCGCCTTTTATCTGCTCGGTCCCGCTCTCCAGGCCCACGACCGCCGGGATCTCGAGGGACTTGGCCATGATCGCCGTATGCGACGTCTTGCCGCCGATGTCCGTCACGAAGGCCATCACCTTGCTCTTGTGGATGGAGGCGGTATCCGACGGCGACAGGTCGTGCGCCACGACCACCGCCTCTTCCGTCAGGTCCGAGAGCCCGGTGCGCTTGCGCCCGAGGAGGTTGCGCAGGATGCGCCGGCCGACGTCGTTGATATCGCTGATGCGCTCTTTGAGATACTCGTCCTCGATGCGCGCGAAGACGCTCGCGTAGTGCTTGAGCACTTCGCTGAAAATGTAGTCGACGGCGACGCGCTCTTTCTTGACGCGCGAAATGACCTCCTCGATCAACATGCGGTCTTCCAGGACCAGCAGGTGCGCGTCGAAGACCTCGCCGTGCTCGACCCCCATCTCCTGGGCGATCTTCTTCTGGAGCGCGATGATCTCCTGGCGCGTCTGGATAAGCGCGTCCTCGAACCGGGAGATCTCCAAGGGCACCTGCCCCTCGGTGATCGGGTTCTTCTCGACGTTCAAGTCCTCGTGGCCGAAGATATAGGCCGGACCGATCGCGATCCCCGGCGCTGCCGGTATCCCTTTTAAGACGATTTCACTCATCGGACATAAGAAGCATTTCAAGCTCGTTGACGGCCGCCTCGCTGTCGGTGCCCTCGGCGATGATCAGGATCTCGGAGTCTTTTTCCGCCGCCAGCATGAGGATCCCCATGATCGACTTACCGTTGACGATCTGGTCCTCTTTCTGCACCTTGATCGTGGCGTCGAACTTATTGGCGATCTGGACGAACAGGGCCGCCGGCCGCGCGTGCAACCCCTGCTTGTTGCGGACGAGGACCTTCTTTTCGACGCGCTTCATCATTGTTCTGTCTTCCATATTCACGCCCCCGCCCGCCGTTCCAGGTTCAGGAGACTGGCGATGATGCGGGCCAGCTTGGTCGAATCATGGCGCACGTGGTCCTGCGCGCTCACCAGGTCCTCCTCGATCACGGCATAGCCGAAGTCGCGGATGCGCCCCGAATCGGGCTCGACCAACACGGACCTCTCCCGGGCGTATTTCTCCCGCAGGGAAGCGGGGATCCTGCCTGTGTTGACGATCACGGCGTCGAGCACGCGGGCATCGGTCTGCGCGACCAGCTCCCGGACATGGTCCGAGGCCTTGAAATCCGTGGTCTCCCCGGGCTGCGTCATGATGTTGCACACATAAAGTTTGGAGACCTGGGCGGCGGCCACCGCCTGCCGGATCTCCTGGATAAGCAGATTGGGGATGATGCTCGTATACAGGCTGCCGGGCCCCAGGATCACGAGCTCGGCCTCGCCGATGGCCTTGATGACCTCCGGCGCCGCGTGCGCGTTCGACGGCCGAATATAGATCTTGCGAATGGGCGAGCCCGTCTTGGGGATCTCGGCTTCGCCCTGGGTGGTGCGTCCGTCCGCGTGTTCGGCCGCGAGCACCACCTTCTCCAGGGTGGAAGGCAGCACCCGGCCGCGGATAGCCAGGATCTTGCTCGACTCCTTGACGGCCTTCTCGAAGTCGCCCGTCACCTGGGTAAGCGCCGTCAAGAAAAGGTTCCCGAAGCTGTGCCCGGAAAACTCGGTCTCTTTGTCGAACCGGTACTGAAAAAGATCGCGCATGGTCATCTCGTCGTCGGCCAGCGCCACCAGGCAGTTGCGGATATCGCCGGGCGCCACGATATCGAACTGCTTGCGCAGGCGGCCGGAACTGCCGCCGTCGTCGGCCACCGTCACGACCGCCGTGATGTTGGAGGTATACTCCTTAAGGCCATGCAGGAGCATCGACAGCCCCGTGCCGCCGCCGATAACGACGATACGCGGGCCGTGCTCCAGAAAACGCTTCTGATAGAGGATATCGATGAGCCGGCCATGCTGCGACGGCATGATCTGCGTGACGACCGACATCATCATGTTCTTGAAGCCCAGGATCATCAGGACGACGCCGATGAAGATGTTGCCGTAATAAACGGCCTTGATGATCTCGGAAAATTCTTTGGGGAAGGCGGTCAGACCCGTCGCGCCGGTAAAAATGAGCACGACGCCCAGGAACGCCAGGAAACCCCAGCGTTTGATGCGCATGCCCGGATACATCCACTTGAAGAGACTCTTGAGGCTAAACCTTCTTGTCATCCTCGCCCTCGATGATACGCACGATGTCTTTCTTGTCTTTGGCCTGACGCAGCATGTCCCGGAAATACTTATCCTTGATCAGCCGGGAGATGCGGGCCAGAGCCTTTAAGTGCGGACCGGCTGAATCCTGGGGCGCCAGGAGAAGAAAGAACAGGTACACCGGTTCACCATCGAGCGAATCGAAGTCGACGCCTTTGCGGGAGAGTCCGAAGGCAGCGACGAGGTCATCGACGCAATCGGTCTTGGCGTGCGGGATGCCGACGTTATGGCCTATGGCGGTGGAACCGAGCGCCTCGCGCGCGACCAAAAGCTCCACGACCTTGGCCTTGTCCTTCTTTTCCAGCTCACCGGCGGCGATAAGCTGGTCAACGAGCTCCTTGATCGCCTCGCTCTTGTTGACGCTTTTCATGTCGACGGCGACGGCATCCTCACACAGAAAATCCATGATCTTCATCAGAAAACGACCTCCTTATCTGTATCCGTCAGAACAATCCTTGGGGTGAGCGGGAACAACGGCAACGCGGCCTCGCACGGGGGGCCGTGAAAAATATGCAGCGGGAGGCGGGATTTTTCCTCCCCGCCTCGCATTCGTTCGGCGTCGCCCTTCGCGCGGCTCCGGGCCGCCTCACCGACTCGGCGGCCGCGCCACCCGGTCGGCCATATTCGGCCGACCAGCGCCCCCGCAACCGGTCGCCAAGCCTAAAATGGAGCGGGAGGCGGGATTTGAACCCGTGACATCAACCTTGGCAAGGTTGCGCTCTACCAACTGAGCTACTCCCGCAAAAATGTCAGTTACGAATCGCGAATCGGCGCATGCATGAATCCGTCGTTCGACAATTCGTCAATGCTCTGGGCGGAAGAGGAGTTTCCGCCGAAGGCGGACCCGCCTGCGGCGGGGAACCCCAATCCGTCCTCTTCGCGAGCCAAAATGCCGCGGGAGAGACTCGAACTCTCAAGTCCTTTCGGACATTAGGTCCTAAGCCTAACGCGTATGCCAATTCCGCCACCACGGCAAAATTCAAGCCTTGCGCGTCTGCCCCGCCTGCCGCAACGCGGCAGGCAGTCCGGCATCCGCCCTGAAAAAGGGCTGCGTCCCCTGCGCGTTCTCGTCGCGGAGAAAATCAAATGAGCCGGCCGCGACTGCGCCCGCGTCGGCCCGCCTCGCCCCTGCGGGGCGGCGGGACCTCCCCAAAGGGGCTCTGCCCCTAGGGCGCCCCGAACCGGCCGCGAAAAAGTTTTTCTGGAGCGCTTGGCCTGGTTCGGGGCTGTTACCCCGAGACCGCGGGGGAAATCTTCCCCCGCACCCCCTTCGCGTTCTCGTCGCAAATCGTGAGCCGCCCGCGACTCGAACGCGGCACACCCGCCTTAAAAGGGCGGTGCTCTACCACATGAGCTAGCGGCCCGAAAAAATTTACGGCCTTCCCCCAAAAAGACGCAAAATGCCTAAAACTCGGAAAGCTCTTTTTCCTTTTCCTTCAGCAGGTCATCGATATCCTTGATGTGCCTGTCGGTGACCTTCTGGATCTGATCCTGAGCCTTGAACTTCTCGTCCTCGGGGATCTTCTTGTCGGACTCGAGTTTTTTGACCGCGTCATTGGCGTCGCGCCGGATCGTCCTTAGGGAAACGCGCCCCTCCTCCGCTATGTCCTTGACGACCTTCTTCAGCTCTTCGCGGCGCTCCTGGGTCAGATGCGGAAGCTGCAGACGCACGATCTTGCCGTCGTTCATCGGAGTGATGCCGAGGTTCGACTGGGCTATGGCCTTCTCGATCTCGGGTATGGCGCTCGCGTCCCAGGGCTGGATGACGATGAGGCGCGCGTCCGGCACGGTGATCGATGCCAGCGATTTTAAGATGGTCGGCGTCCCGTAGTAGTCGATGTGGAGCCCCTCGACGAGATGGGGGCTGGCCCGGCCGGTCCGTATCTCCGAGAAACCGCGGCGCGTGGCCTCGATCGACTTCTTCATCTTGCCGTCGACGTCCTGAAGGATCTCTTTCGTGCCCATAAGCGCCCCTCCCCAAACCCCGTTACAGGACGGCCCCCCGCGGGCGCCGGACGGGATTCGCAAGCTTAACGAACGATCGTGCCGATCTCCTTGCCCAGGATGATCTTCTTGATGTTGCCCGGCCGCATCAGGTCGAAAACGACGATCGGCAGGTGGTTCTCCTTGCACAGGCTCACAGCCGTCGCGTCCATCACCTTGAGCTCTTTCTTCAAAACGTCGAGATAGGAAAGCCGCGCGAACCGCCGGGCCTTCTTGTCCTTCATGGGATCGGCGCTGTAGACGCCGTCCACCTTGGTGGCCTTAAGGATCGCGTCGGCGCCGATCTCCATGGCGCGCAGCGCCGCCGCCGTGTCCGTGGTGAAATACGGGTTGCCCGTCCCCGCGACGAAGATGACGACCCGCCCGTTCTCGAGGTGGCGCATGGCGCGGCGCCGGATATACGGTTCGGCGATCTGGTGCATCTCGATCGCGGTCATCACGCGCGTCGCGATCCCCTCTTTTTCAAGGGCGTCCTGGAGCGCCAGGCCGTTGATGACAGTGGCCAGCATCCCCATGTAATCGCCGACCGCGCGCTCTATCTTGAAGCTCTTGGCGCCGCCGGCGCCGCGAAAGATGTTGCCGCCGCCCAGGACCAGCGCCAGCTCCACGCCCAGGCTCTTGACCTCGGCGAGCTGCGCGGCCAGGGAGCTCAAAATGAGGGCGTCGATACCGTGGGAGGCGCGCCCCTGGAGGGCCTCGCCGCTCAACTTGAGGACCACGCGCCTGTAGACCGCGCTTTCTTTTCTCATGCGCCTACTTTATAGCGGATGAAACGACGGATCACGATATTCTCGCCGATCTTGGCGACGGCCTGGGTCACTAGGTCCTGGATCGTGATCTTCTCGTCGCGGATATACGGCTGGCACGCAAGGACATGCGCCTTCAGGTAATCCTTCTTCGCCTTTTCGTCGAAGCCCCGGATCTCCTCTTCGGGCACGTCTTCGGCGCGCGCGTAGCGCGGGTCCGCGGCCGCGACCTGCATGGCTACGTCCCGGGCCAGGCGGATGAAATCGTCGTTGCGCGCCACGAAATCCGTCTCACAGTTAAGCTCCAAAAGGACACCGATCTTGTTGCCCGTGTGGATATAGGCCTCGACCCGGCCCTGATTGGCGGTGCGCGCCGCCTTCTTGGCCGCGATCTCTATGCCGCGTTTCTTCAAAAGCTCCTGGGCCTGCTTCAGGTCTCCCCGGGCGTCGTCCAATGCCTGCTTGCAATCGGAGACCGAAGCGGACGTCAGGTCCCTCAATTGCCGGATCACTTCGATCGAAACCGCCATGTCACTTTTCCCTTCGCGTTGACGTCGTCTTTAGTCTTTATCTCTGGTGGTGCCCTTCTCCGTCCTCTTCTCGCGCCCATGATGTTCCCGGGCTTTCTCCTCCCGGTCAAGGGCGAGCTTCTTGATAACCTCTTCTTCGACCTCGGGGTCTATGGAAACCTCTTCCCCTGCTTCCGCGGAGGCTTCCTGGGACTCTTTCAGGACCGCCTTCGCTTCGGCATGGCGCTTGCGCCCCTCGATGAGGCTCTCCGCCATCAACCCGGTGATGAGCCGGATGGACTTGATGGCGTCGTCGTTGCCCGGTACGGGGTAATCGATCAGGTCGGGGTCGCAGTTGGTGTCGATCAGGGCCACGACCGGAATGCCGAGCCGGTGCGCCTCGAGGACGGCCGTCTCCTCTTTCTTGGAGTCGATGACGAAAAGGGCCCCCGGCAGCCGGTCCATCTCGATGACGCCGGAAAGGTTCTTCGTCAGGCGCTCCTTCTCTTTGTTCAAGAGCGCGATCTCCTTCTTGGAGAGGCTTTCAAAGATACCGTCCTTCTCCATCTGGACGATCTCCTTGTAGCGCCGAATGCTCCTCTTGATGGTCGCGAAGTTGGTCAACAGGCCGCCCAGCCAGCGGTGATTCACGTAAAAGGCGCCGCTGCGCTTGGCCTCCTCCTCGATCACCTCCTGGGCCTGGCGCTTCGTGCCCAGGAAG
This sequence comes from Deltaproteobacteria bacterium, assembly GCA_050258015.1. Taxonomy (GTDB): domain Bacteria; phylum Omnitrophota; class Gorgyraeia; order Velamenicoccales; family Velamenicoccaceae; genus JBLMXZ01. Next base: position 12,921 of record JBLMXZ010000099.1, on the reverse strand, counting down.
AGGATCGGCTTCCCCTGGGCCGCCACCTCCGCGACAAAGGCGCGGGCCTCATTCAGCAGTTTCTCGGTCTTCTCGAGGTCGATGATATAGATGCCGCTCTTCTCGCCGAAGATGAACGGCTTCATCTTCGGGTTCCATCGCCTGGTCTGGTGCCCGAAGTGGACACCCGCCTCCAGCAATTTCTTGATCATTTCGGTGGTCAACGCTGTGTCTCCTTTCTTGATTTTACCTTTATGAACCTGCTCAACATCTGCGGCAGACCGCACCCGCGCCTGCCGGAGAGATCTCTACGGAATCAGGTGAACCGAAAGAAACCCCCGCGCGAAGGGCGCCTGCGCTCCGCGTTCCCGCAGCCCGCGAAGCGCCTAAAAACAGGCGGTTTTCCCTTAAAAACCCGTACGAAATTTCTAATATAACACAAAAGAGCATAAAATCAACTAATTTTTCGCCGATTTTTGCTCTTTTCTCAGACTTGAAACTGTATATCGTAAAGCCGCTTATAGACCCCGCCCGCGGCCAGCAATTCCTCGTGCGTACCCTCCTCCATGATGCGCCCTTCGTTCAATACGACGATCTTGGAGGCGTGCTTGACGGTCGAAAGACGGTGGGCGATGACGAAAACGGTCCTGCCTGCCATCAGGCCGTTCAGGGCTTCCTGAACGAGCCGTTCGGAGTGCGTATCGAGCTGGGAGGTCGCTTCATCGAGTATCAAAAGGGGCGGATTCTTAAGAATGGCCCGGGCAATGGCCAGGCGCTGTCGTTCGCCGCCTGAAAGCTTGACCCCCCGGTCGCCGATGAACGTGTCGTATCCCTGCGGTAGTCCCAGGATGAAATCGTGGGCATTGGCCTTTTTGGCCGCCTCCTTGATCTCCTCAAAGGTGGCATCCCGGCGCCCGTAGGCGATGTTATCGCGGACGGAGTCGTTAAAAAGGATCGTCTCCTGGGAGACCATCGCGATCTTGCTGCGCAGCGAACGGATGTTGAACTGCCGGATATCCCGGCCGTCGATGAGGATGGCGCCCTTCTGGGGATCGTAGAACCGCGCGACAAGGTCAACGAGCGTGCTCTTTCCCGCCCCGCTGGGGCCTACGATGGCCACGACCTCCCCCCTGCGGCACGAGAGATTGATGCCCTTGAGCACCTCCGCCTCCTCATAGCGGAACCAGACGTCCGTAAAGACCACCCCCTCCTTGATCTCCTTGAGGTCCCAGGACGAGGCGTCCTCTTTGATCTTAGGCTCCGTATCCAGGACTTCATAGATACGGGTGGAGGCGGCAAACGCCTTTTGCATGATGGAGGCCACGCCGCTCAGCTTCTTGAAAGGACGGATCATCATCATGACCGATCCCAGAAAGAGACCGAAGATCCCGAAAGACAGAACGCCCTCTATGACCTGGCGGCCGGCATACAAAAGAATAAGGATGCCCCCGAGGGCGCCGATGAACTCCGTCGCCGGACCCAGAGCCAGGGTCCGGCGGATGGATTTCATGTTCAGGCCGTAGTACCTCTTGTTGTTGCGGCCGAACTTCTCGACCTCATACTGTTCGGCGCCAAAGGCCCGGACGATGCGCACGCCGGTGATGGTCTCCACGAGCAGCGAATTGATGTCCGCCATCTTCTCCTGCGTCTCCCTGCTTATCTTGCGCAGCCGTCTGCCGACGAGCACGATCGGGGTCGAGATAAAAGGGATCATCAGGATGGCGACGATCGCAAGCCGCCAATAGATGAAAACGACGATCAAAGAAAACAGGATGATCTGGAAGGACTGATAGATGAGGTCCGAATAGCCGTAGGAAACGGCATTCTCCACCATGGCCACATCGTTGGTGATCCGGCTGATAAGTTCGCCGCTTCTCTTGCGGGAAAAATAACTGAGGTCCAGGCTTTGGAATTTTTCATAGAGCTGATGCCGGATATCCCGCATGACCCGCTGCCCGACGTCCGACATCATGGAGGTTTGCAGGAACGTAAAAAGCCCTTTAAAAAAGAACATGCCGATAAGAAAGAACGCCATGGAATACAGGAGGTGGAGCCGCGGCATGGCGTTTATATGGGCGATGAAATTCTCGATGGCAAGGGGAAGCCTGGTCGGCACCACGATCTTGCCGTCATTGAGTATCTTATCGGAAAAAGGCACGATCATGCCCATGGAAACGCCGTCAAAGAGGGTCGAAACGAACATGCACAAAACGGCCCCCATCAAGAGACGCAGGTGCGGCCGCGTAAACTTAAAGAGTTCGCGGTAATCGCTTAAGAAGGAAACTTTTGTGATGCCCACAGACACCAAACCCTTTCTATATGAAACTGTTATGAAAAACTGGATGGTTTAAGTGGTTTATATTATCACATTTGTTGACATCCCTCAAGGAATTTGTTAGAATCCGTTGCAAGTCTTTGAGGGGGCATCCGCCGGGAGGAAGCCATGAAACAAGACATCAAGGTCGGGGTCATCGGGGCGGGCCGGCTGGGAAGCATCCATGCCCGCGTCTATTCGCAGCTGCCCCACGTTACGCTCATCGGGGTATGCGACGTCCTGACCGAACGCGCCCGTCTTTTAGCGCAGACCCATGGGGTACGCGTCTTCCATGACTACCGGGAGCTCTTGCCTCTGGTCGATGCCGTGACCGTGGCCTCCCCCACCAACACGCACTCCGCCATCGCCCGCAACGTCCTGCGCGCCGGCAAACACGCCCTCATCGAAAAACCGGTCACCGACGACCTGCGCCACGCGCACCAGCTCATCCGCCTCGCGCAGCGGCATAACGTCGTCCTGCAGGTCGGCCACGTGGAGCGCTTCAACAGCGCGTTCATCGCCACCAAGAAACTGGCCCTGCACCCGCTCTTCATCGAGTGCCACCGCCTGAGCCCCTTTCCGCACCGGTCTCTCGACATCGGGGTCGTCTTCGACCTCATGATCCACGACATCGACATCATCCTGGGGCTGGTGCGCTCTCCGGTGCGGCGCATCGACGCCGTCGGGGTCAGCGTCCTGACCCCCTTCGAGGACATTGCGAACGTGCGCCTGACGTTTAAGAACGGCTGCATCGCCAACCTGACCGCCTCGCGGATATCGGACGAGCCGATGCGCAAGATCCGCATCTTCCTGCGGGACGCCTATATCTCCCTCGATTACCAGGCCCAGGAGGCCTTCTGCTACAGGAAGGAAAAAACCGCCATCACCAAAACGGCCATCCCCATAGAGAAAGAAGAACCGCTCAAAGCCGAGATCGAGGACTTTATCGCCTGCGTCCGCGACAACCGCAAGCCCGTCGTCTCGGGCCAGGAGGCCTACCAGGCCCTCAAACTCGCCTCCCAGATCCGCAAGATCATATGGAAAAGACGCTTGTCGTCATAGCCGGAGAGGCCTCCGGCGACCTGCACGCGGCGCGCCTCGTCGAAGAATTAAAGACCCTCTTTCCGGCGGGGCGTTTTTACGGTCTGGGCGGAGAAAAGATGCGGGCCGCCGGCGTCACGCTCTGGCACGACCTCACGCAGCTGGCCGTCGTGGGGTTCGTCGAGGTCCTCAAGCACTACGCCACCTTTAAGCGCGTCTTCGACGACACGCTCGCGCGGATCCTGTCGCTCGGGCCCGACGCGGTCATCCTCGTCGATTACCCGGGTTTCAACCTGCGTCTCGCGCGGGAGCTCAGGAAACACGGCATCCGCGTCGTCTACTTCATCAGCCCCCAGGTATGGGCCTGGGGGCGCGAACGCATCGGGGCCATCCGCCGGGACGTGGACCTGATGCTCGTCCTCTTCCGGTTCGAAGAAGAGCTTTACAAAGACGGGGTCTTGGGAAAAAGGGATACCCCCTCTTTTCACGTGCGTTTCGTCGGCCATCCCCTGCTGGACGCGGTCCGGCCGGCCGGGACGCGGGCCCAGGTCCTCGCCGGCGCGGGCTTCGAGGACGGCGGTCCGATCGTCGGCCTGTTGCCGGGTTCGCGCGAACGCGAGATCCGCGCCCTTCTCCCGGTGATGCTGGAGAGCGCCGACCGCATCCATAGAAAGTATCCCCGGACCCAGTTCCTGATCTGCCGGGCCTCCACGGTGCCGCGCCAGCTCTACAAAGAAACGATCGCGCGGGGGCGCCACGAATTCCCCTATAAGATCCTCGATAACGACACCTACAGCGGCGTGGCGGCCAGCGACATCGTCCTGGTCGCTTCCGGCACCGCCACCCTCGAAACGGCCATCCTCGGCCGCCCCATGATCATCCTCTATAAGGTCTCCCTGCTCACATGGCTCCTGGCCAAGGCGTGCGTGCGCATCCCCTTCATCGGCCTCGTCAACGTCGTGGCCGGCAGGAAGGTCGTGCCCGAGCTCATCCAATTCGACGCCACGCCGTCGAAGGTCGTCGCGGCCTTCCGGGCGTTGTGGGAAGACCCCGAGCGCCTCACGGCGACGCGCGCGGCCCTCGCCGCGGTCAAGGAGTCCCTCGGCGCCCCGGGCGCCTGCCGCCGCGCCGCCGAGGCCGTCGCGTCCTTCCTCGCATAGACAATAGAACGGGACGGAGCTATTAAATAGCCTCCGTCCCGATCTATTTTTCAGATATCCGACGTCCGAAGACCGAGGTCGGAAGTCCTGCAAAACAAAATTCTTAAAATTCAGGGCTTTTCGGAACTCGGATTTCGGACCTCGGACTTCGCATATTCTTCCATGTTCTCCGGTACACCTCAAGATCGCGGTCCGAAAAACAGATGAAGCGGACCTCATCGAAATCCTTCTCGAACTTCTTCCCGGCGGCCAGGGCGATGCGCGTCGCCGCCTCGATCGGGTAGCCGTAGACGCCCGTGCTGATGGCGGGAAACGCTATCGATCTCAAGCCGGCCTCTTTCGCGAGGCGAAAGCTGTTCTCATAGCACTCCCTCAAAAGCTCAGGCTCCCTTCTCTTGCCGCCGCTCCACACCGGGCCGGCCGTATGGATGATCTTCTTCGCCTTAAGCTTTCCGGCGCCGGTCATGACCGCCTGCCCCGTCGGGCAGCCGCCGATCCGCCGGCACTCTTCCATCACGGCGGGCCCGGCGGCGCGGTGGATGGCGCCGTCAACGCCTCCGCCCCCGCGCAACCCTGTATTGGCCGCGTTGACGATGGCGCCGACCTCCTCCCGCGTGATGTCCCCCCGCTTGATCGTTATCATGAAGCCTCCCGTCTCAGGCACGAACGAGCCGATACTCCCGGCTGCCCAGGCCCGTTTCGTGCGCGTAGTCGAGCATGTGCCTCCAGGCCTTGTGCTCGTCGAGATACGGGTTAGCGCCGATCAGGTCGACGGCGGCCTGGTCGACGGCGACGATGTCCTCCGAGGCGAGGAATCCCAGGTCCGGCATCACCATCGGATCGTCCTTCGTCGACATGCAGTCGCAGTCGCGCGTCATGTCGAAGGCGAACGTGATGAAGAACTTCCTTTTGAACTGCGCCAGCAAAAAGCGCGCGACGTCCACCATCCGCTCATGGAAGACGTCCGTGTCCTCCTCCCAGTTGACCTCGACCGCGTCGAACTGGCACGCGCACAGGCACTCCCCGCAGCCGACGCACACCCGCGCATCGACGACCGCCTTGCCTTTCTTCGGCAGCGCGATCGCCGTCACGGGGCATATCTTGACGCAGCAGCCGCACGCCGTGCACTTCTCCTCGAGGATGCGCGGCTTCATCGAGGAATGCTGGACCTGCTTCGTCGGGCGGCAACTCATGCCCATCGCGACGTTCTTGATCGCGGCGGCGTAACCGGTGAAGATATGGCCCGTGCTGTGCGACACGACGAGCAGGCTCTCCAGATAGCCGACGAAGGACGGCGCCTTGATCGTCCTGATGTGGCGGCCGTTGACCGCCTGCTCGGTGCCGTCCTGGCCCAGGACGCCGTCGGCGACCACGAAAGGGGCGCCAACGGCGGCGGCGCCGAACCCCTTTTCTTCGGCCAGGTTGAGGTGGTCCACGGCGTTCTGGCGCCGGCCGTGATAAATGACGCTCGTGTCGAAAAGAAAAGGCCTGGCGCCCCCTTCCTTCGCCGCGCCGACGATCTCTTTGACCAGCTGCGGATGCATAGGGTACGCGCAGGACGCATCGCCGACGGTGACCTTGACCGGCACGATCTCGTTGCGACGATAGCCGAACGCGGGCGCGCACGCTCTCAACAGGCGCGCGAGAGCGGCGCGACGGGCCTCAAGGGTCTTCTCGGTGACGGGAACGAAATAAACGGGGCTTTTCGACATGCGCCCTCCTCTAGGGTCCGAGTTTCTTCTCAAGGTCCGGGTCGCTCAACCCCAGCGCCTTGGCCTTCCCGTAATACGCCGCGGCCTGCGCGCGATCGCCGGCGTCGTACGCGAGCGCCGCGAGGCGCGCATAGACGTCGCCTCGCCGCGGATCCAGCTCGACGACCCGGGCATACGCCGCGACCGCGTCCTGAGTCCTGCCCAGCGCCTTATACGCGGCGGCGAGATTGTTGTAGGCGTTGGCGTAATCCGGGCGCAGCGCGATGGCCTTTTGGTGCTGCGGCACCGCCTGATCGAACTTGCCCATCTTCTGATAAAGGAGCCCCATGTTGTTGTAGGCCTCGGGATAACCGGGCTCGAGCTCGATCGCCTTCCCGTAGTTCGCCAGCGCCTCATCATATTGCTGCAGGTTCATGAAGGCGGCGGCCATCGTGTTGTAGGCCTTGGCGTATCCGGGCTTGATATCCAGGGCCTGCCGGCATGCCTTTATAGCCTCTTCGAATTTTCCCAAGCGCACCAGGGAGATGGCCAGATTGTTATAGGCCTTCGCCTGGGTGACGTCGATGGTGACCGCGCCCTGCGCGGCCTGGGCCGCCTCGCTGCTCCTGCCGAGCTCATTATAGGCGAGCGCCAGATTGTTATAGGCCTTGGCGGCGTCGCGCGGGGCCGCGTTGTCCTTGAGCGCGACGGCCCGCTCGAGATACGTGACGGCCGTCTTGTAGTCCCCGACGGCGTTATACGCCATGCCCAGCGCATTGTTGACGCGGGAACTCTGCGGCGCGTAACGCAGAAGGCGCTGGAAGAACGGGATGGGGTCGAGCCAGGTCTCGTTCTGCCGGTATGTCAGTACGCCCCAGAAAGCCGTCAGGGCAAGGAGACCCGCCAGGACGGGGACCTTCGTTGCCGGACGGCGCAGTCCCGTGACGAACGCGTATGCCGCCAGCAGAAAGAAGCCGATCGACGGCAGGTACAGCCAGTGCTCGGCCATGAAGGCGTTGAGGGGATACAGGTTCGAGACGGGCACCAGCGTGAGCAGGAACCAGCCGAGGCCGAAGAAGACGAAGCCGCGCTTGCGGCGGCGCGCGAAAAGGACAAAGAGCAGGCCCAGAAAGACGAGCAGACCCAGGAAGGCCGCGGGATTCCCCAGCGTCCCGGACCAGCCGCCGTACTCCATATGCAGCCGGAACGGCAGGCAAAGGATCCTGATGTATGCCAACAGCGCCGCCATAAAGCCGGGAAACCGGTCAAAGATCGTCGTAGGGAACACCTTGTGCTCCACGATGCCGGCGAGCAGCGTGAACCGCGCGACGATATAGGCGACGGCCAGCCCCGCCACACAGAGAAAGCGCGGCCAAGGGACCGGCCGGCGCAGGGCGAAGTGCAGGAAGAGCAGGAGGGCCGGCAGGATGAGGGCATTTTCGCGGGAGAGGAGCGCGCACGCGTAACTCAGCAGGACCGGCAGGAACAGGGAAAAGCGGCGGCCGTCGAGAGATCTGAAATAGAGAACAAGGGTAAGAAGCATGAAAGCCGTTGAGAGCGGGTCCGCGAGGCCCGAGATGTAGGTGACCGCCTCGGTGTGGACGGGGTGCACGACGAACAGGGCGCTCGCGATCAGGGCCAGAAGATAATCCCCGAAGAGGATATTGAGGAGCCAGAAGAGCGCCAGGGCCGACAGGATATGCCAGAGGATGTTGCCGATGTGGTAGCCGGCGGGGTTGGTCTTGGAGAGCGGATATTCCAGGAGATAGGTCAGGACCTGCAGGGGACGGTAAAAACGGTAGTCGTTGCCCGCCCCGGCGCCCACGTTGGTGGCGAAGATCTGCGGGATATGCGACGCGCTCCGGATGAACGCGTTTTTCTCGACGAGCGAAGCGTCATCCCACAGGAACGCGCCCCGCGGCGCGTTGGCGTAGGCCGCGGCGCCGAGACAGACGATGAGGAGCGCTGCGAGAAAGATCTTCTTTCTGTTCTCTTCCATTACGACAGGGGGATCGGATTACGGCTTCATTTATCTCCTTGCGCCTCAAGCCGCTTCAGAGCATTGTAGGCATCCAGATAATCGGACCTTAACTCCAGCGCCTTGCTGTAGCCAAAGACAGCCCCCTCCCTGTCGCCGGCGGCTTCACAGGCGACACCGAGATTATAATAAGCCCGCGTGTAGCCCGGACGCAGCGCGATCGCCTTTTTGTAAGACGCGATGGCATCCGGCAACCGCCCCAGGGAAGCGTAGGCCAATCCGAGGTTGTGCCAGGCCTCGGGATATTTCGGATCGAGCGCCACGAGCTTCTGATAGGCGTCGACGGCGTTGTCGTATTGCTTAAGAGCGAGATACGCGGCGCCCAGATTGTTGAGGGCCTTTTCGTTTTCGGGGTCGAACGCGAGGACGTTGCGGATCGCCTCCATGGCCTCGGGGATCTTTCCCTGCTGGATATAGGCGATGGTCATGTTGTTGTACGCCTGGACATGGTCCTCCTTGAAGCCCACGGCCCGGCTGGCGAGCGCGATCGCCTCGTCGTTGCGGCCCGTCTCCGCGTAGAGCTTGGCGAGATTGTTGAGCGCGTTGGCGTAGTTGGGTTTTACCTCCAGGGACCTCTCGTACATCTGTTCCGCCTCGGCGTTCCTGCCCGCGTCGGCATACAGGATGCCCAGGTTATAGGCGGCCTTGAAATTCTTGGCGTCGAGATCCATGGCCTTTTTGTAGAGGCGCTCGGCCTTCGCGGTGTCCCCGTTGGCCTGGTAAAGCATCGCCAGGTTGCCGTAGGCGCGGGAACTGTCGGGCGCGTAACGTATCGTCCTCTCGTAAAAACGCTGCAGGTCGGCCCAGGTGGTGTTCTGCGCGACGGTCAAAGTGCCCCAGAAGACCGTCAGGAGACAACAACCCGTCAAGGCCGCTGCCCGCGTCCCGGCGCGCCGCAGCAGATAAGAAAATCCGCCGGCCAAAAGGAGGAAGAAACCGATCGACGGCAGGTAGAGCCAGTGCTCGGCCATGTAGGCGTTGATAGGAAAGAAGACGTTCGAGACGGGCGCGAGGGTGAGGAGGAACCAGCTGATCGCAAAGAGGACGAGGCCGCGCTTGCGCCGTTCCCGCAGAAGGAAGACGACCGCGGCGCCGAACAAAAGGATGCCGAGGAAGACCGGCGGGCTGAAAAAGGGGAACGTCTTCTCTCCGTACTCCATGTGAAGGCCGAACGGAAGAACGAGGATCCTCAGGTACGCGGCGAACGCCACGAAGAAGCCGGGGATCCTCTGCAGGAATGCCGTCGAGGCCTTATGCCCCTCGAAGAGGAACCGCAAGAGCGTCAGACGCAGGACGATGTATGCCCCCGCCAGCGCCGTGACCGCGGCGACATGCGGCCGCGGCAGCCTCTTGCCGAGGGCGACGGCGATGAGCCCCAGCAGGACCGGTACGATGAGGGCGTTCTCGCGCGAAAGCAGCGCCGCCGTGTAACTCACGACGGCCGCCCAGAACAGCCACGGCCTGCGGGTCTCGGCCGCCTTGACGGTGAAAGCAAGGGTCAGCAGCATGAAGAGGGCCGCCATAGGGTCCGGACGTCCCGCGATATAGGTGACCGCCTCCGTGTGGACCGGATGCGCGACGAAGAAAAGGGCCGTCAGGAGCGCCAAAAGCGTATCCTTGAACAGAAGCTCGAGAAGCCAGAAGAGCGCCACGGCCGCCAGGATATGCAACAAGGCATTTGTCAAATGGTAGCCGACCGGGTTGTCCTTCCAAAAAACGTGGTCGACCATATATGTCAGCAGCTGCAGCGGCCGCCAGAAACCGTAGTCGCCGCCGCCCCCTTCGCCGACGTCCCGGGTGAACATCTTGGGAATGTTCCTCCAATCCCGGATGGTGACATTGCCCTGGACAAGAAGGCCGTCATCCAGGATAAAAGACCCGGGCAGAGCGTTGGCGTAGAGCGCCGCCCCAAGGCAGACGATAAGGAGGATCGCCCCTATCGCCTTTCTCCTGTCAACCGGGGGCGCGGATGCCGCCTGCGCCATCGCTTTACGCTTATTCTTCTTCATACGCTTTTTGTGTCCTCGTCACGCGCAACGGGAACCGTCCGGGGACTCGTTCGAAGAGGGTGCGGAAGCGGCCTTTTCAAGCCAGGCCATGACGATAGCGACGACATACTCCTGCTGCGCCGCGCTCAAGGCAACGCCTTTGGGGATCCGATGCCACCTGGCCAGGCAGCCCCGGCAGCACGTGGCCGTCGCGTGCTGGGCCACGAAGACAGGATGCCCTCGCCAGGGGGTCTGGCGGCCGTCTTTCGCCGGCCGTGCGGGCGCCAGCCGCGCCTTCACGAAATCCCGGGCGTGCCGCTCGAGGGTCTCCCAGGTCTTGTCCTTTAGATACGTGCGGTCGGCGGGCGACAACAGGAACCCGGAACGGAAGGCGGAACGCGACAATCTCTCGAAAATGGCGTCGCAGGAATGCATCACCCTGGCGGACCTCGTAAAATCTTTTGATCTTTATTATAGCCGAATTAAACGGCAACCGACAGGGAAATTTGCCACCCCGGGAGAGGTCTTTCTTCCATCGAACGCGTGTCCCGTTCCTCCGCTGTCACGCGCGCCCGGATGATACAACGAAATGTCCACCCTTTCGAGGGTGGACATCCGAAGAAAATTACGACAATACGCAACCGTCTATTTCGGCAGAGAAATATAGAACGTGCTTCCGCATCCCTCTTCCGATTCAACCCATATTTTTCCGTTATGCCTTTCGATGATCCGCTTGGCCAGGGAGAGCCCCAGGCCGGTACCGTCCCGCTCCGCCTCTCTCGCATTGGAGGCCCTGTAAAACTCTTCGAAGACCTTCGGCAGCTCGTCTTTCGGGATGCCTATGCCCGTGTCTTTGATCTGCAAAAGAATAGAGCTGCCTTTATCCGCCACGTTCACGGTGATGCGGCCTTCCCGGGGGGTATATTTCACGGAATTCGTCAGAAGATTCGCGATCGTCTCAAGCAGATATTCCCTGGCCCCCCGGATCCTGTCGATGCCGGGTTCCACGAACAGATCGATGGATATGCTCTTGGCGTGGGCCCTCGGAGAGACCCGGACGACGGCTTCGGAAACCGCTTCTCGGAACGAGAAAAGGTCGCTTTTTATTTCTTTGCTCAATTTTATGCGCGTTATCTCCAAAAGCGCCTTGACGAAGAAAAGAAGCTTTGTGGTCCGCACGACGGCCCTCTGGATCAGGTCGAGCTGTTTCGGGTTGAGGGCTCCGGTTATGCCGCCCTCCACCGGCTCAAGACAGCTCTGGATCGCCGCGAGATCCTCCTTAATATCGTGGGAGACCCGCAAGACATACTCGCTCTTGGCCCGGTCCCTTTCTTTAAGCAGCTCATTGGACTGTCTCAGGGATTTTTCACGCTCTCTCAACCTTTCGGAAATGGACGTCGCCAGGTAGACCGCGATGAACAACGTGGTGACAAAGACAAAAGCGATGCCGCCTATATACGTCGGGTTCCTGTGCAGATCGGCGAAGATGAATCCCTTTAAATAATAATGGGGCAGGATCCCGAAATATTCCAAAGCGACGACGGCAGTGAACAACGCGACGGCGAACGTCGCCTGGAAAAAACTCTCCCTGCGGGAAAGCAGGATGCTGGCGATGATCATATGGAAGATCGAATAGAAAATGAAGGGGTTTTCTATGCCGCCGGACAGATGGATAAGGGCGCCCAGGGCCAGGAGGTCGAGGGTTATCTGGGCGTTGGCGATGCCGTTGATGATCCCGAAGGACCCCCCCTGCGCCGGCGCCGATTCGAAACGCCGGCAAACGGAACCGAAGCGTTTGAGGGTAACGATATAGGCGAGATTGCAAACGGCAAGAAAAACGGCGACAAAACAAAGAGGAGGAAACGGCAGGGGCATCCGGAGGGCCCGGCCGGCCAGAAGAAGCGTCCCTAAGACGCCCAGGACGGCGACCCATCTCAATCTTACGAGCCAGAAAAGCCTCTCAACAAGCCCCGTGCAGGGGTTGAGATTTTCCATACCCGCCCATATGTTCTCAGGCTTGTTTTTTGCTCAGCAATTTCTCGACCTTCGCAATGAGCTCGGCCGGTTTAAGCGGCTTATCGCAATAATCGTCCACGGGAAGCCAGTCCGGGTCCCCCGCTTCCTTCTCGAAACCGAAACCGGTCCTCTCTTTGATGGCCGTCAGCATGAGGATCGGGATATCCTTAAAAGCCGCGTCCCCCTTCAACCGGCGGGCCACGTCAAACCCCTTATCGCCGGTCTCCATCATGATGTCCAATATGACCAGGTCCGGCCTCTCTATCCCGACCTCTTTCAGGCCTTTTTCCCCGCTTGGGGCGCAACGGACCACGTAGTTTTTGCTCTCCAAAACGACCTTCATGGATTCGACGATATCGGGATCGTCATCGATGATCAGTATCCTGGCCATAGGGGCCCCCTCCTGGCGTCTGCGCATAATGAAAAGCGGCCGGTCATGCGGCGCGCTTCCGGAACCAGACATCAAAAACGGTAAGAGAAAAAAGCAGCAAAAAAGTCACGGACAGGAATATGCCGGCGAAAAACAGAACCCAGCAAAAATTCTCCGAGACGCATGGCATCAGGCACATGGACGCGATATCCAGAATGATCAGGACATAAGGCAGAACGGCGAAGATCCTTTTGACCTTTTCGGGATACGACGTGAACATGAAAAAGAGGGTCGGCAAAGCAAAGATATATATCGCATAATAAG
>JBLMXZ010000098.1:0-9515 GCA_050258015.1 Deltaproteobacteria bacterium | reverse complement strand
GCGCTGCGCCTCTTTCGCGTCCTTCTTTGCCTGTATCTCGGCCTGCCGGGCTCCCTGGGATTCCTGTGTGGACATCTCTACCGGCTGCCGGACCGCGCGCTCTTCCTTCTCCTTAAGTTGTTTCTGGGGCTGTTCCTGCTCGGCGGCCCTTTCTTCTGCGCGCAGAGTCTCCGCCCGCTCCTGTCGTTCGGCCTCGCGGTTCTGCCTTTCCGACTCAACCCTCTCGCGCCGCGTCTCCTGCCGGCTGCGCTGCTCTTCGGTGCGTCTCTCGCGCTCGCCGACCGCCTCGCGGTGCCTCTGCCAGGCCGCGTCCTGCTTGCGCCGTTTTTCTCTCTGCATGTCGGCACGGCGCTCCTGTGCCGCGTCGCGGCGCTCCTGGACCTTACGCTGCCTTTCTTCCCTGCGGGCCTTGATCGCGGCGCGGCGGTCCGCCGCAGCCGCCTGCTTCTCGGCCCGCGCCGCCTCCCGGCGCTCCTCGCGCCGGTCCTGGCGCATATCGCTCGTCTCTTTTATGCCGGCTTCCTTCTTGTCGGAAGCGAACCAGTCGGCGAGACTCGTGTGGACCTTCTCCTCATTGAAATCCATGCCCCTGAAGATCAAGAGATCCTTATAATCTTCCGTCTGCGCGTAAGCCGCCCCGGTCCCCGCAAGAAATAACACCCCTAACAAAAATGCCGTCTTTCGCATTTTCTCCCCCTTTTGTGTGATCCCGGGGCATCCCCCAAAGAAATGATCGTCCGACGCGCGCAGGCCGTCCCGGCTAGACCGGTGTCGGCAGGAAAAAAGCATTGTGCGTGTTCACGGCCGCCAGCAGCGAAAGTATGGGGCCGAAGACGAACCTGTTGCTGAAGACCCAATTATGCAGGAACATGACGCGCCCTTCCAGCGCCGTCAGAAAGACGGTGCTGCCGCCGAACTCGAATCCGAGGAATTCCTCGATCGCGTTGAAAAGTTCGGGCGCCAGCATGAAGACCAGGCTCAGCCCCGTCGCCAGGGCTGAAAAAACGATCAGGCTCGCCTTGAAGAAGAAGATAGCGGTCATGATTTTACCCCGCAAGCGCAATGGTCGCGGGGCGTCACCCGCGCTTATGAATGCCTTCGAGCTTCTTACGCACCATGCCCGTCTCTATGAGCCCGGCGAATTCGACCTGGCCGTTGATGATAACGACGGGCGTCTGGGCAGCGTTCACGCTGTATTTGGCAAGATCCTTGAGGTTGGTCGAATGTTTGAAGTCGTAGACGATCTGGATCTTGTTCTGGATCTCGAGGTTCTTGACGGCCTCCATAATGGCCCTCCTGACGGCCTCGCACTTCTGACACGGCAAGCAGACGATTTCGACTGTTCGGATGGACATGGCGGCCTCCTGTTCTTCTCCATGAAGGAGCGGCGTCCTTCAGGCATTCCAGGTATCTATTTTAACATGGGAAGGGCTGCGGTCAAATGGAAACCGCGGGTCCGGGGCCGGTCAAGGATCCGATCACCTCTTCAAGGAGGATCCGCGTCACCTCCACCTTTTTCGCCCCGCGCAGGATATGAAGCTTGTCGTTGTAAAAATAGGAGTCCGGATAAACGCGCAACTCCCCCGTGTAACGGAAATTCGGATACGCGGGGCGCAGGGAATCCAAAAAAGACACCAGCGCCTTGTAACGGGAGGCGTGCTCCAGCCAGACCGAGCGTGAAACCGGAGGAAAGATGTAATAGAAATCGATGCCCTCGCGCGCCAGCATGTCCAGGAGCTTATGCAGATACTCATCGTAGAGGCTGCCCTCGATCTTATAGAGCTCCGGACCGCCCGACGCGGCCTTCGAGGCCTGCGAAGCCGCTGTGGAGATTTCCGCATTTGAGAAACCTAACATTTTCGATTGCAAGGCGTTACGATATCTATAGGAGGGGAAAAATTTGTGCACCGCCATCACCAGACCGAACCGCAAACCCTTAGCCCTGGTCAACGCGGCGATCTCCTCCCATCGCAGGAAACACCGCTGCACATAATTCTCGTCCGAGTACTGGTCCAGGTTCACGCTCTCCGGCGCCGTGCCCACGAAGACCACGGCACGGGGCTTTTTGGCGCAGCGCGCCAGGTAACG
The DNA here is from genome assembly GCA_050258015.1 of Deltaproteobacteria bacterium. Lineage (GTDB taxonomy): Bacteria > Omnitrophota > Gorgyraeia > Velamenicoccales > Velamenicoccaceae > JBLMXZ01. Next base: position 7,427 of record JBLMXZ010000098.1, on the reverse strand, counting down.
CCGCAGGACAAAGTAGTGGCCCGGCATCTCGATGACCTGGTTGGTGGCGAGGTTGCGCCACCGGCCGTTGCCGTATCCGTGCGTGACGGCAAGGTCGATCATCTGTCCGCCCACGCTGTCCCCGATGAAGACGATGTCGGCCTCGCCCGCCTCCCGGCCGATCTCATAAAGCGCCTTGTCCACTTCATGGGTGTAGCACGACGACGGCAGGACCCGGGAGAAGGTAAACTCCGTCGCCGCCACGGCGGCCAGGAGAACGGCGGCCAGAAAACGACAGGACTTAGAACTGGAAATAAATGAAATAACGCGCATGCGCGACTCCAAAGATGACGATCGCGTAGAACAGGACGTAACACAGGATAAAACGGGCCCAGCAGGGCAGCCTCTTGAACGCCGCCTCGGGGCTCGCGCTCTTGAACTGGAGCGCCTGCAGGACGAGCAGGACCCCGCCGTAAGTGGCCAGGCGCATCCATATCTCTTTCGGATCGAATAAGGGCGGCACAACGAAATTGAGGAAAAGGGCCTGGAACATGCGCGCGGCCTGGGCGAAGGACCCCGCGCGGAAAAGCAGCCAACCCAGGCACACCAGGTGGAAAAAGAAGAGGGCGCGCGCGCCGTACCAGATCCCGGACAGCGCCCTTGAACGCGCCTGCGGGATCCGCGCCAACAGCGGAGAGAGAAAACGGTGGACCGCCAGCAGCGCGCCGTGATAGGCGCCCCACAGGACGAAGGTCCACTGGGCGCCGTGCCACAATCCGCCCAGGAGCATCGTGACCAGAAGATTCAGATACGTGCGCGCCCCGCCTTTTTGGTTGCCGCCGAGCGGGATATAAAGATAATCCCTCAGCCACGTCGAGAGGCTGATGTGCCAGCGCCGCCAGAACTCCCGGGGGTTGGTCGCGAAGTAGGGTTCCTTGAAATTGATCATGATGTCGAAACCCATGCACCTGCCCAGGCCGCGCGCGATGTTGGAGTAGCCGGCGAAATCGCAGAATATCTGCAGGGAAAAGAAGTAGAGCGCGGACAGGACCAAGACGCCGTTGTAGGGGCCGGGAAAACCGAAAGCGGCGTCCACGATGCGGCCCAGGTTGTCCGCGATAAAGACTTTCTGGAACAAACCCAGCAGGATCAGGTACCCCCCCTCCCCCGCCTTCTCCCAGGTGACCGTCCGGGGCGCCTGTATCTGGGGCAGGAGCGTCTTGGAACGCATGATGGGGCCGGCGACCAGCTGCGGGAAAAAGGACACGAAGAGGGCGTAATCCGTGTAACTGCGGACGGGCTCGACCTCCTTACGGTAAACGTCGACGAGATAGCTCATGGACTGGAACGTGTAGAACGAGATGCCGACCGGAAGGATGATGTTGAGCAGGTGCGGGTTGGCGGAGAGGCCGAAACGGCCGAGGAGAAAAGCCAGGCTCTGGGCGAAGAAGTTGAAATACTTGAAGAACCCGAGTATCCCCAGGTTGACGCAGACGCCCAGGGCCACGAAGCGTTTCTTCGCCCCGACGTCCTGCGTGCGGCCGATGGCGCGGCCGCACAGGAAATCCGTCGTTATGGAGGTGAACATCAGGAAGAGAAAACGCCAGTCCCAGGCGCCGTAGAAGACGCAGCTCGCGATAAGGAGCATCCGGTTCTGACGCCGGTGGTCCAGCAGGAGATAAAGGGCGTATACGATGATAAAGAATACGCCGAACGTCAATGAGTTGAAGAGCATCCCCGTATCCCCTGCTTACAGGAGGTCCTCGATATAAGCCGCCAGGATCTTCTTCTGGTCTTGCGCGGCGTCCGTGAACTCCAGGCCCACGCGGTGGTGCTCGCCGTCCGGACACGCCCCGCAGAAACGCACGATCCCGCCCGCCTGGAACCGGAACGCCTGCCCGTCGCTGAGCACAAGATCAAAGACGACCTCCACCGCGGCATTCTTCGCAAAGGCGCACGGCGCGACAAGGCCGATGCCGCCCGCGCTTATGTCGATGAGGCGGCACGGCCCGCCTCCCCCGCCGCCTTTTACCTCGATCTCGGGCCCCTCTTCTCCCCGGTAACGCGGATCGAAGGCCAGGGGGAGACGCGGCGTCTTGCGTTTTTCAAATCCCGGCGGCAGGACGCTCACGGACCGGCCTCCTTTTTCAGGGCCTGCCGCACCTGGTCCTCGAAGCGGGGATCGACGGCCCGCCCAAGGGCCCGCGCCCGCCCGATGTCCGCCAGGCTCTTTTCATGCTCGTTCAACTTGAAATACGCCACCGCGCGATTGGCCAAGGCCACGGCGTCGCCGGCATCGAGCTCGAGGGCCCTGCTGAGATCGGCGACGGCCTGCCGATCCCTCCCCAGCTTAAGATACGCGTATCCCCTGTACCCGTAGGCTTCGGCGTTGCGGGGATCGGCCGCGAGCACGCGGCCGGCGCGGGCAACGGCGTCGAGCAGATCAAGGAGTTCCTTGCGGTTCGCCCGTGCCGCCTCCAGCCGCGGCATAATGGAAAGCGCCCTGTCGAAATCCGCCAGGGCGGCCTGCGGGTCGCCGCGGTGCTCGTAGACCCTTCCCCGGTTATTATAGGCCGCCGCGAACGCCGGGTCGAGCTCTATCGCGCGGTTGAAATCGGAGAAAGCCCGCTCCTGATCCTCCTGGTTCAGATACGCCAGCCCCCGGCTGTTGTAGGCGACAGCGTCATCGGGATTGAGCTCCAGGGCCGTGGCGGCGTCGGCGATGACCTGATCGAAGTCCTTGCGATCAAGGGAGGTCTTCATCCGGTTATCGTACAGAAGGGATACGAAGACGGGATCGAGGGTCCGGGCGGTCTCGAGGTCCGCGGCCGCCTTTCCGGCCTCCCCCGCGCGCTGATAGGCCAGGCCCCGGATGTGATACGGACGCGCTTTGTTCGGGGATTTACGGATGGCGTCGCTCCACAGCGTCAGATCGTCCTTCCACACGGCGTTGCGGCTAAAGGCGAGCATAGCGTAGGCCGCGACGATCCCCGCCAGGACGAGGGTCATCGCCCGCGCGCTGCGCCGGCCAAAAAGAGGGTACATGCCGCCGGCCAGGAGAAAACAGTACCCCGCCATCGGCAGATAAAGCCTGTGCTCGAAGATGACGTCCCGGATGGGAATAAGGCCGGACTCCGGCGCGAGCGCGATGAAAAACCAGAAGAGGCCGAAGGAGACCATCCGCTGGCGCCGGAAGAGCCGGACGCCGAAGGCGCAGAGGCCGGCCAGAAAAAGAAGGCTGGCAAGGATGCGCGGCTCCCCCAGGCTTTGGGCGACGGCATAATCGTAGTCGACGTTCTGGTTCAACGGGAAGAACGCCAGCCGCAGATAGGTAACGACGACGCGCAGCTGCGTCAGGAAGTAACGCAGCGGCGGCAGGGACGGCATCAGCTCCGTGGAGCGGTGTATCTCGCCGAGGTTGACCAGGCGCGTCGCCCACATCGTCGCGGGGACCGCCGCAAGGACGAGGAAGAACGGCGCCGCGTATCTCCAGCGCAGCGCCTTGCCCGGCGTCCTGAAAAAAGAGAATTCATAGAAGAGGACCATCACGGGCAAGGTAACGGCCATCTCCTTGGTGAACATGGCCAGAAGCGCCGCGCCGAGCGCCGCCGCGTAAAAAAACGTCGTGCCGGCCGGGGAGGCGCCCCGCTCCACGCGCAATCGGAAGCGGGCATACCCGCACAAAGAGGCAAGGTAAAAGAAGGCCGCCAGCGACGCGGCCCGCTGGACGACATAGGTCACCGCCGCGGTCTGGACGGGATGCGCCGCGAAGACAAGGCCGCCGAACAGGGCCAGGAGCCGCGCGTGACGCGCTATCGGGCGGTCCTTGAACCAGGGCGCCTGAAAGGTCAGGAGAAAAAACAGCCAGACCAAAAGGGCCGACCCGACGTGAATGAGCAGGTTGACGACGTGATATCCCGTCACGTCCAGCCGGTGAAAATGGTAATCGGCGGCGAAAGAAAGATATGTGACGAAGCGCGTGGGCCAGAAATTCCAGATCCCCCGCAGGTCCCGGATGTCCGTGATCGCGGGGTTGGCGGTCAGGGATGGCTCGTCGTCCCAGTGGAAGGAGCTCGAGAACGTGTTCGAGTAAACGGCCGCGCCCATCGCCGCGATGAGAAGAAACGCAAGGAACGGATACGCCGCGAACGCGCGTTGTTGCTTCATGGGGAAAGCTCGTCCTGTCCGCCGGTCTCCGGGACCTTAAAGACCGTGATCATCGCGTCCGCGTACACCGGATCGCCGAACGTCCTGCGATAAAGATCCGTCAACCGCGTGAAAGCCGGGTCCGCGGAGAGCACCGGCCCCCCTGCCGCGCCGTACCCCTCCCACACGGGATCCCCGTGGAGGATCACATAACGCACGCGCCGGCGCCCGATGCCGTCGATATCCCGCATGTCGAGAAGCGTCCCGAACCTCAGCCTGCCCCTGTCGGGGACGGCGCCGAAGACCCGGTCGATCATATCGAGCGCGTTGAGCATCGACGGCGATCCCGCGCCGGGGCGCCGCTCCCGCGGCAGATAACCGCCGACGATCTCCCGGCGGTGAAGACGCTGGTAATATTCGTGGAAATTAAGATACCCGCCGATCATCATCGGATATTCCAGGATGCGTCCCGCCCCCGGCTCTGCGGCCAACCGGCCGTAGAAGCCCGGGATCCGCTCCGGCTCAAGGGGCAGCGGGAACCACGCGTCGCGGTAGGGCGCCTGCTCCCACGCCGCCGCGTAATCCTGCTGGTACGCGTTGTGGTTGGTGAAATTATTCACGCGCGCGTATACCGGCAGCAGGGGACCCGCCAGGCACAAATAACCCAGGATCCCCACCGCCGTCAGGCCGGAGAGCGTGGCGCCGATCCGGCGAACATTAGCGCCGACGGCCTGCATCACGCACTCCAATCCCAGCGCCGCCAGCAGGAGAAAAAACGGCAGGAGCACAATGGCGTAACGGGCCATGGAAAATCCTGTCATCCCCTGCGCCCAGGAGACAAAGAACGCGCCGGCGGCACAGAGAGCAAGACAAAGGATCAAAGAAGCCAAGACCGGCTGTGTGCGCCGCACGACCCAAAAACCCGTCCCCGCCAAAAGCACCGTCAAAACGAACGCCGGCGTCTCGGACGTCCCGCTCATCAGCCGCGCCGCGGAGAGAAAAGCCGCCAGGCCCGGCACCCCCGCCTTAAGCCGGAGGGACGAAAAAACAAAGAGCGAACCGTTCCACATGGCCGGCAGATAAAACGCCGCCGAAAGGAGCCCGGCGGCGCCGAAGACGAGCAAGACCTCCCGGGGAGAAACGGCTGCCCCCCTTCTGTCCGCGGGACAGACGAACCGCGCGAGAGGCGAAACCATGACGCAGGCGAACAAAAAACAGGCCGCCAGCGTCACCCCGGCAAAAACATGAAACCACACCGCCAGCGCCATGCAGACGACAAAGACCGCGGCATGCCGGCGGCCGCCGCCGGTAAGCCAGAAATAAAAAGAGAGGACGGCGATGAACTGCAGGAGCGCGATGACGCTGTAGGCGCGGCTGTACCGGCTGAAGTAGATAAGCATGGGCGAGACGGCCAGAAGGAAGGAAAAAAGAGCCGCCGCCCGGTCCTTGAAGAGCCGGCGGGCGAAAAGAGGAAAGACCATGAGCGCGGCGCAACCCGCGATAAGCGACGGCAGGCGTAGGATGACCTCATCCCAACCGACGGTCAACAGGCAAAGCCTGCGGTACAAGGTATACGGGATGCTCGTCCCCGTCACCTCGAAGTGCGTGGCGATATACCCCAGGCCGCGGGTGGCCGCGACGAACATGCCGTGCCATTCGTCGTCCAGGGGTATTTGGTCGCCAACCCCATGCACCCTAAGGAAGATGCCGGCGCCTACCGAGGCCGCCGCCAGCAACATGGTGATATTCAACCGCTTGCGCATCATCAGGTTTGGGATGGTCCGGCGGCCGCGAGCTGTGCCCCCCGCCCTCCACGGCCGTCCTTCGATTTATTGTACCAAAAGCCCGTCAGAAAGGCGAAAAAATCTGTCTCCGTAAGGAACTTTTTTTCCTTTAACTTGTCTAACAAGTGTTGGATGCGAAAAAAAGATTGACACTTCGGGAACGGCGCATATACTATTATAATAGTAGTATTATAGTATAACATTCCGCTCCCCGGACCATGACGACACCGGACCTCACATCCAATATTATAGGTAACAAAATCCGCGGCTTCAGGCTCAAGAAGGGCATCTCGCAAGACCGCCTTTCGAAACTCACGGACCTGTCGCTCAATACCATCGTCAAGATCGAAGCGGGAAAGAACAACAACCCCACGATCCAGACGCTCATCAGGATCGCGGCATCGCTGGACGTCCGACTGGGCGACCTTATCTGGTAGAACGATGTTCAAATACGCGACGCTTATCCTTGCGCTTCTCCTGTGCCTCCCCCTTCCCGCGGACGTCCGGGCGGCCGAAGAGCTCCTCAGCTGGACGCAGTGCGTCCAGGAGGCCCAGAAGAACCATCCTGACCTTATCTCCGCCGAGGCGAGCGTCAAACAATCGCAGGCCGACAAAAAGATCGTCGCCAGCGACCTCCTGCCGCAGGTCGCAAGCACCGTTTCGGCCGCGACCGCCATGACGACCAGCTCCTCCTCCGGCACGAAGACGCGCACGACCACCGATACCTACTCCTACGGCGCGACGGGGACGCAACTTTTGTTCGACGGCGGCAAGACGGTCAACAACGTCAAGGCCGCCGCCCAGGACGTCGAGGCCGCCCGCTACAATTACAGGTTCACCTCCACCGAAGTGCGCCTGCGGCTGCGCACGGCCTTCATCGCTCTCCTCAAGGCGCAGGAACTGCTGAAGATCACGCAGGAGATCCACGACATCAGAAGGAACAACCTGGTCCTGATCGACCTGCGGTATGAATCCGGGCTCGAACACAGGGGCGCCCTGATGACCGCCGAGGCGAACCTCGCCCAGGCGCAGTTCGAGATCGGGCGGGCGCAAAGGGCGCTGGAAGTCGTGCAAACACAGCTGGTCAAGGAGATGGGCCGCGAAGGTCTTTCGGACGTGCGCGCGGAGGGGGACTTCACGGTCAGCGACGCCTTTCTCGAAAAGCCCGATTTCCAGGCCCTGGCAAAGGATAATCCTTCCCTGGAGAAGCGCATCGCCCAGAAGAACGCCGCTTCCTTCGGGATCAAATCCGCCCAGGCAAACTTCCTTCCCGAGCTTTCGGCTCAGGCAGGCGTGGGCAGGAAAAACGCCTCCTGGCCTCCGGAGAACGACCAGTGGAACGCCGGCGTCACCCTCTCCCTGCCCATCTTCGAGGGCGGACTGCGTCTCGCCCAGGTCGATAAAGCCCGGGCCGCCTATGACCAGGCCCGGGCGGATGAGCGCAGCACCAAAGACGGCGTCCTCGTGGCGCTCGAACAGACCTGGGCGGCGCTGCAGGACGCGGTCGCCTATGAAAAA
>JBLMXZ010000097.1:0-5588 GCA_050258015.1 Deltaproteobacteria bacterium | reverse complement strand
TCGCTTGTCCCCTTAGGGGCGGCTTCGCACTCGCTCGGCGGCGCCTGTTTCAGCGCCACCAATTTTTTGCTCTGGGCCTTTTCTGGGCTGTCGCAAAAAATCGGTGGAGCTGAAGGTTGCCGGTCCGGCGAATAAGCCGGACCGTTTGGCAAGCCCGCCGAGACGGTAAAACGGGCCGGTGAAAACCACCAGCTCCCGGCTGATCAAATGTGGAGCTGAAGGGGATCGAACCCTCGACCTCCTGACTGCCAGTCAGGCACTCTCCCAACTGAGCTACTGCCCCAAAATCAGCGCTATCTATTCTTCGACGCGTTCTTCACGGCGTTCGTCGCTTGCTCAGGATGGTGCGATGATGATGTGGTGAGCAAGGCCGTCTGCCGTATCCCGCCGCGTCGAACCACTGCCCCAAAAATTTTGGCCCAGAGTCCTGCCTGGATCAATTCTGGGGTCCAGGCGGGTGCTTTTTCTGGAATTAAAGCCCTTTAATGATAGTATAGAACCCCCTCTTTGTCAATAATGGCTTGTCGTTGATACGGTTTGGGGCCTTCTGAAAAAAATTGTAGTTGGGAACGTTTTCTGGTATAGTGCGCTTGAAAGGATGGGCGGCTCCTGCTTCAGGCGTTCGTCTGTTCACGGCCGTGCAGACGGCGCGGCATGGGGTAGCCACTGACAATATGGCGACAGGGGGCGCGAAGAAGCGTATCCTGATCATCGAGGATGAGAGGGAGATATCCCACATCCTGAAACTGCGCCTGGAATCGGCGGGCTACGAGGTTCTCCAAGCCTTTGACGGAGAGCAGGGGTACAAGATGGCGGTCGGCCAGAAGCCCGATCTCATCCTCTTGGACCTTATCCTGCCCCAAAAAGGGGGGCTGCAGGTACTCGATGATCTTAAGGCCGACGCGAAGCATAGAAAGATCCCCGTTATCCTGATCACGGGGCTTGCCCAGGAGCTTGAGGACGTCAGAAAGGGCGCGCTCATGGCGGACGGCTACTTTCTTAAGCCCTTTGATTCGTTGGAGTTGATGGCCGCGATCGCGGCCTCCTTTGACAAGGGTACCTCCCGCAGGAATTCCCGCGCTTAGCCTTCCCGCTCCGCCTTGAACCCCTCTCTTTTTTGTGTTAATATCAGCGGGTGTATCTCGGGGTGCATGTTTCTATCGGCGGCAAGATCTACGACGCCGTCGAACGGGCCGGGAAACTCGGCTGTTCGGCGATGCAGATTTTTTCCCGCAACCCCCGCCAGTGGCGTTCCCTTGGCCTGTCTGCGGCGGATGCCGCCGAGTTCCGGCGCCGGCGCGCGGCAAGCGGGCTCAAAGCCGTAGCGGTCCATATACCGTATCTGATCAATCTTGCCACGCCCCGCGACGCTTTGTACCATAAGTCCATCGACGCCTATGTCGAGGATGTGCGCGAGGCGCAGGCCCTGGGGGCCGAGTACCTCGTGACCCACATGGGCAGCTTCAAGGACAGCAGCGCCGAGGCGGGCTTGAGCCGTTTCACGCAGGCCATCGGCATTGTTCTGGAGCGCACCCGGGGCAGCCGCGTGATGCTGCTTCTCGAGAATACGACCGGCGCCGGCCACTGGCTGGGCGCCATGTTCCAGGACCACGCGCGCGTGATGAAGGGCGTGCGCGACCGCGGGCGTCCCTCCGGGGGCGGTCCTCGTCTCGGCGTGTGCCTTGATACCGCGCACCTTTTCGGCGCCGGCCATGACATTCGCGAGGCGGCCGTCTTTGATGCCGTCCTCGACGATATCGAACGGCGCTGCGGCCGGGGAGCGGTCCGGGTCGTGCATTTGAACGATTCGGCAGGCGACCTGGGATCGCTTGTCGACCGGCACGCCAGCATAGGCAAGGGCAGGATAGGCCTGAAGGCCTTTTCGCATATCGTCAACCATCCGAAGCTGCGGAACGCGGCCTTCATCCTGGAGACCCCCAAGACCACGCCCCGGGAGGACGCCCTCAACCTGCGCCGGGTGCGTAAACTGATCCAGTAGCTTGGTTCAGGCAACAGGGAACAGGGGTCGGGGTTCAGAACCCCTGGCTTTCGATTTTTGTTTTTCTGTCCCCTGTGCCCTGAACCCTGACCCCTGAAACTATGGATCTCGACTTCAAACTTATCGAAGAAAAGTGGCAGAAAAAGTGGCGGGAGGACGCTCTCTACCGCGTCCAGGCCGATTCCGCCCGGCCCAAGTATTACGTGCTCGAGATGTTCCCGTACCCCTCGGGCCGTATCCACATGGGACACGTCCGCAATTACACCATCGGCGACGTGATCGCCCGCTACAAGATGCTGCGCGGTTTCAACGTCCTGCACCCGATGGGGTTCGACGCCTTCGGCCAGCCCGCCGAGAACGCCGCCATCAAGCACAAGACGGACCCGGAGAGCTGGACCCTGCGCTGCATCGACTGGATGAAGCAGGGCCTGCGGCGCATGGGTTTTTCCTACGACTGGGACCGTGAGGTCGCGACCTGCCTGCCGGATTATTACAGGTGGAACCAGTGGATATTCACGAAGATGTTCGAGAAGGGGCTGGCCTACAAGAAGGCCTCGCCCGTCAACTGGTGTCCGAGCTGCGAGACGACGCTCGCCAATGAAGAGGTCATCCAGGGCGCCTGCTGGCGGTGCCAGACGCCGGTCGTCGAGAAGGACCTCGATCAATGGTATCTTAAGATCACGCAGTACAGCGACCGTCTCCTGGAGGACTTAAAGCAGCTCGGCAATTGGCCCGAGCGGGTCCTGACGATGCAGAAGAACTGGATCGGTAAGAGCTTCGGCGTCGAGATCTTCTTTAAGCTGGAGAACGCGGACATCCTGCGTGTTTTCACGACCCGGCCGGACACCATCTTCGGCGCGACCTACGTGGTGCTGGCGCCCGAGCATCCCTTGGTCTCGAGGCTGATCGCCGGCAAGCCGCAGGAGAAAGAGGTCCTCGCCTTTGTGGACAAGGTCGGCCGCGAGTCCAAGATGGAGCGCATGGCCGGCGACGCCAAGAAGGAGGGGCGGTTCACCGGCGCCTACGCGATAAACCCCGTCAACGGCGAGAAACTGCCCATTTGGGTCGCGGATTACGTGTTGATGGAATACGGCACCGGCGCCATCATGGCCGTTCCCACCCATGACCAGCGCGATTTCCTCTTTGCCAAAGAATACGGGCTTCCGATGCGCGTCGTCATCCGGCCGAGGGACGCGCACCTCAGTGTCGCGACCATGGGGCAGGCCTTCGAGGAGGAGGGGATCATGACCGCCTCCGGCGTTTTCGACGGCCTGCCGAGCCCCGAGGCCAAGAAGAAGATCGGTCGGTGGATGGAAGAAAAGGGCATGGGCAAGCTCACCGTGCACTGGCGCCTGCGCGACTGGCTCATCTCGCGCCAGCGCTATTGGGGGACACCCATCCCGATCATCTATTGCGGCGCCTGCGGCGCCGTGGCGGTCCCGGAAAAAGATCTGCCCGTTGTCCTGCCGAAGGACGTCGCTATCTCCGGCGAAGGGGGCAGCCCCCTGGGCAAGGTCAAGGCGTTCGTCGAGGCGGCGTGTCCGAAGTGCGGCAAACCCGCGCGCCGCGAGACGGACACGATGGCGACGTTCTTCGACTCTTCGTGGTATTTTCTTCGTTTTTGCTCGCCGAGGAACGACAAGGCCCTCTTCGACAAGGCCGAGGCGGCCTACTGGATGCCGGTCGACCAGTATATCGGCGGCATCGAGCATGCCATCCTGCATCTTCTGTATTCGCGTTTCTTCACCAAGTTCATGAAAGACATTGGATTGCTGGCCTTCGATGAGCCTTTTGACCGTTTGCTGACGCAGGGCATGGTCCTGAAGGAAGGCGAGGTCATGTCCAAGTCCAAGGGCAATGTCGTGGACCCCGACGCGATCATCGAAAAACACGGCGCGGACACCCTGCGCCTGTTTATGCTCTTTGCCGCCCCGCCCGAGGCCGAGCTCGACTGGAACGACCGCGGCATGGACGGCGCCTGGCGTTTCCTGAACCGCGTGCTGCGCCTCGTCCAGGCGGCCGCGGACGGCGGCGCGGCGCCGCGCGCTGCCGGCGGAGTTTCCCGGGCGGTCAAGAAACGGCATCAGACCGTCAAAAAGGTCACCGAGGACATGGAGGGCGGGTTCAAGTTCAACACCGCCATCTCCGCCGTCATGGAGATGGTCAACGAGCTGTATAAGCTTTCGGAGGAGGAGCAGAGGTCCGCCCCGGCGGCGGAGGCGGTGCGCAGCGTCGTCCTTCTGCTGGCGCCCTTCGTGCCGTGCCTGGCGGAGGAGATGTGGCAGATGCTCGGCGGCAGAGAGAGCGTCTTTAAGGCCGCCTGGCCGTCGTATGAGGAGGCGGCCCTTGCCGAGGACGTGGTGGCCTATCCGGTCCAGGTCAACGGCAAGCTGCGTTCGCGCATCGAGGTGGCGGCGGACGCCGGGGAGGCCGCCATCCGCGAAGCGGCGCTCGGGGATGCCAAGACCCGGGAGTGGCTCGGGGGCAAGGCGCCCAAGAAGGTCATCGTCGTCCCCGGCAAAATGGTCAACGTCGTTGTATGATCCACCTGACGACCGAAGAGAAACGCGTCCTTTTGTTCGTTGCCTTCGTCCTCCTGCTCGGGACGGGTCTGCAGCTGTTCCGTAAGACGACGGGGTGCAATTTTTGCCTCGTGGACCTTTATTCGGACGCGCCCGCCGCGTCCCGGGGGGATGCGGCGGGGGCGCGCCCCGTGGACGTCAACACGGCGACGCGCGAAGAGCTGATCGCCGTGCCCGGCATCGGCGGGAAGACCGCCGACGCCGTCCTGCGGCTGCGGGCCGAAAAGGGCCGCCTCACGGACCTGGCGGAGTTGACCGCCATCGACGGCATCAATGACAGGAAAGTCGACGCCTTCAGGAAGTATCTCATCGTCAAAGACGGGCCGCTTTGATTCGTCCCGTCTCTCGAGACGAAGTTCGAAAGAGCGAGAACAAGACGTAACCCTTTGTCTCTGATCGGCGAGCGTCTCATCTCGGACATCCGACCTCAAACCTTGAACATAGACGTCTGTCTTCGAGCCCCAACCACCTATCCTCGAACTTCGAATTTCGATTTTCGAGCGTTGCCGTTTTTCCATCCCGCGGCGTTAAAGGAGGCTTATGCTTACCTACGTTTTTAAGGCGGGGCCTATGATCGTGCCCATTCTGGCCGCGTCGGTCTTCGGGCTGGCCATTTGCCTCGAACGGTTCTTCACCCTGCGGCGTTTCGGGCGGCTGGACATGGAGCGCTTTTCCGAGGCCGCGTGCAATAAGGTCCTCGTCGGCAAGGTCAATGAAGCGATCTCCCTGTGCAAGAAACACGGGGAGCACCCGCTGCCTTTGATGTTCGCCGCGGCGCTCGAGAACCGCGACCTGCCCCGCGAGGAGCTCGAGAAGATGCTCGAGCGCATGGGCGACCACGCGGTGCACGAGATGGAAAAACGCCTGGGGGGTCTCGCCGCCATCGTCGGCATCTCGCCCCTGATGGGTTTCCTGGGGACGATCACGGGCCTCATCGGCGCCTTCATGGCGTGGGAGAAGGCGGGCAGCGACATCACGGTGAGCGCCCTCGCCGGCGGCATCTATCA
>JBLMXZ010000096.1:0-5204 GCA_050258015.1 Deltaproteobacteria bacterium | reverse complement strand
AACAACAAAGGTTTAATAACCCCTTTTTTCCAAAGCACTTATCTTCCGTAAAACCTCCAGTGCCATCCCGAGCCACCGTAACCAACGGTCAGCCGAAAGTTCTTAGAAAAACTTTATGATTCCTAAATTACGCCCTGCCGGCTACTTCTCCTGTTTCCGTATTAACACGCACCGTCTCTCCGGACACGACATACTTCGGCACCTTCACGACCAAACCGGTTTCCAAAGTCGCGTTTTTTGTTCCTCCACCGGCGCTGCCCGCCAGCAATGGGGCCAATTCGGTTTCAACGACTTTCAGCGGCACAACATCCGGCAATTCCAATGATACCGAAGAACCCTTATACGTCATTATTTTAACCACTAACCCATCAACCAAATAGCGAGCGGCGTCCCCAACCGCTTCTTTGGACAGCTCGATCGTTTCATAGGTGGCCTGATCCATAAAATAATAGGCGTGTTCATCTTTATAGCTGAAATTCGCCTCTGCAATATCTATTTCCGCCTCTTTAAATTTCTCGGCCGCCTTGAAATTTTTATCACACATCATTCCGTTTAATATGTGTCGCGCCTTAACCCTCACCATTGTTGACGCGCCCCGCGCCGATGGCAAAGAAACAGACACCTCCGCCACCTGATAGGGCTCTCCTTCTATCATGATCATCATCCTTCGTTTTAAATCGTTTGCGCTGACCATTCTTCCTTTCGGCAATAATAGGACGGTTCTATTTTATTGCTCTGATCCTTTTTATCGCGATCCGTTAATCTCTTTAATGTCCCCAAGATCATCTCGCCGCCCCTCATAGCGAAGCGGCTATTTTCCTCGCCTTTTTGAAGTAAACGTCTTTCTTTTTCTCGAAATTATAGCTGTCGGCGATATTTATCGTGCCGATGATCTTGACGCCTCCGGCCCGCAGGACCGTCTCCAGCGAACGGATGGTCCCCTTGCTTTGCGACGGCAAGAGGTTATAGGGAAAGGGCGCGGCGCTGCTTACGATGATGACCGCCCTCTTCCCTTTCAACCGAGGCCTGGGGATATACCGTATGGACTTGGCCTCGCAATACTCGAAAAGGGGAACATTCCTGTCGAAAAATATTTTCAACGGCCCCGGCATGTTCCCCCAGTAAACAGGCGCACCGACGATCAGGACGTCGGCGTTTTTGACCTTCTCCGCGAGCCCGTGCGCGTCGTCCCGGGGCCGGATACACGCCTTGTCCGGCCTGCATTTCATGCATCCCGTGCAGGGCCTCATATCGAGATTCTGCACCGGGACGACCTCAACGCTATGGGCCGCTTTTATGGACGCGCGCATCTCTTCGATCAACGCCGCGACCGTCCCCTTTACTCTCGGGCTGGCATTCAGGACCAATATCTTCATGGTCTTCGTTCCTCGCGTGGAGCACGGTTCCGACGGACCCCTCTCACCTGCTCTTTATCATCACCAGGAGCATCTTGAACCTCGTGACCGCCCTTACGGCATGCGGCTCGTTGGCGGGCATGATGACCATCGCGCCCTTCCTGACGATGAGCGGCTTGCCCGATATCGTCACCTCGGCCGCACCGTCGATCACGTGGAGGAAGGCGTCAAAGGGCGCGGTGTGTTCGCTTAAGCCCTGGCCCTTATCGAAGGCGAACACGGTGATGGTGCCTGCGTCTTTGCGCAGGACTTCGCTGCTCACCACGGCGTTTCCCTGATACGCTATGAGATCGGAAAGGTCTTGCGCCTGCATAGGGTCCTCCCTTGTCTGCCCTGGTCAACGCCTGTCTTCGCTCAGATCCTTCCGGCGAGCATCAAGATGCCGATGACGATGAAAAGCGACGCGCCGGCATAGCGGAGGATCTCCGGCCGGATATATTTCCCCAGCGCCGCCCCGAGGAGGACGGAAACGGCCGTTATGACGATGTAGGCCGAGACGGACCCCAGCCATACGCTCAGCGGCTTGCCGGACTGGGCGGACATGCCTATGCCCACCAACTGCGTCTTGTCCGCGAGCTCCGCCACGAATATCGCCGAGAATGTCGCGAGGAATATCTTCCAATCCATTCTTGCCTCCTTATCGGTTACGGATGACGGCGGGATGCCGGGTCAGACCTTTCTGCCGTTCTTGCGCGCCTCGGCCAGGACGCGGTCGAGGCGCCGGCCGCGGACCAGGAACTCTTTCTGCCGGCGCGTCAGCCTTTTGAGCGTCTTTTCAAGCAGGAACGCCGGCTTGAAACGCCGGTAGCGTCTCCTCCAGACCAGCCGCACCGGCCGCCGGCACCGCGTGTAGACCGCGCCCTTGCCGTCGTTGTGCCGCTTGATCCGCCGCTTCAGGCACGGCGTAAAGCCGGTGTAATAGGTCCCGTCCGAACACGCCACGATATAGACAAAAAACCGGCCCGTCCGGATGAAGGACCGGGACCTCTTCGCGCGTGCGTGCTTGCCCGCCATGAACATCTCCTTGGCGGCATTATAATACATCCTTAAGCCGCATAAAAGGAAAAGCCCGTTCCGCCCGGAACGGGCTCTCTTGCCCGAAAAGATCGTTGCCGCCGTCAACCGAAGGTAAAAGCGAAGACGGAGACGCCGGCGTCCTCGAATTCCAGGCGCAGCAGGTGCGCGCCGGCCTTTCCCTTCAGATCGATGATCTCGTAGAGGCGCTGGGTGTCCAGCGTGAGCAGGCCGCCCTTGACGTCGGCCCCGGCCGTCTCTTGCGTGACGGGCGCGCCGTCCAGAAAGACGGCCACGCGGTCCCCTGCCGCGCGGGGTTTGATGACGAGAAAGACCTTCTGCGCCCTGAAACGAAGATCCAGCTCAGCGCCCTGTGCGGCCGTGGCCGCCTCGTCCCCAAGGTCCCACGTGCCCCCGTAGGCGAAATGATCCACGGCGATCCCGGAAGGCACGCTGTAGGCCTGTTCTCCGAAAAGAGGCCTTTGCCCGGAATCGAAGCGCTCCATCCTCGCCAGGCCCAGGTAGGTCTCCGGCGTCACGCGATAGCGCGGCGTCCGGTCTTCGACGGCGGCCGCCGGCGCCTGCACGGAGGATCCCGCCTCCGCCAATAACAGCCGGATGGCCTCCTCCATCGCGTCGTATTCCCCCTCGCCGAAGTGGGTGCGGCGGATATGGCCCCGGGCGTCTATCAGGTATTCGGCCGGCCAATACCGGTTGTTGTAGGCGCGCCACGTCGCGTAGTCGTTGTCCTGGGCCACGGGATATTCGACGTGGAACTGCCGGACGGCGTTGGCGACATTCTGCGTCTCCTTTTCAAAGGCGAACTCCGGCGTGTGGACGCCGACGATGACAAGGCCCGCGTCCCTGTAGCGCGCGTCCCATGCCGTCAGATGCGGCAGGGTCCGCACACAATTGATGCACGTGTACGTCCAGAAATCGATAAGGACGACCTTGCCGCGCAGCTGCTCCATGGTCAACGGGCCGGCGGTGTTAAGCCAGTGCGCGATGCCCGTGAAGTCCGGGGCCCGCCCCAGATCGGGCAAGCCGGCGGCCGTTTCCCCCGACGCCGGCGGGGAACCCTCCGGCTTGCCTTCGAGGGCGTCGAGCTGCCGGCTGACCCGCGCGTTATCTTCGAACCGGCTGATGAAACCGCCGTAGGAAGGAAAAAGGTCGAGCACTTTAAGCTGCAAGGCCTTATCGTAATTCGTGTAGATGAGAACGGCCGCGGCGATCGTCACCAGCCCGAACGCCTGCTGGAGGCGCGTCGTGTAGGGCGTCAGCCGGCGCATCCTTTCGAAGAACCAGGACCCGGCCAGGGCGAAAAAGAACAGGGGCACGCCCAGTCCCGAGACATAGGCAAGCGTGACAAGGACGACCTTTGTGCTGACCTCCTGTATCGCCGCCAGGGTGGCGACCGTCGCCAGGATGGGGCCGGAGCACGGCGCCCAGACGAGCCCGGTCGCAAACCCCATGACATAGCCGGCGGAGAAACCCGTCCCCCTGCCCTTGAGGCGGCTCCTGAAGGGGGCGAGGAGGCGGTTGATCGCGTCTTCCAGCCTCCCGCCGAAGGAGGGAAAGAGCATCGAAAAACCCAAAAGGCCCAGCAAGACGACGGCGAGGGTCCTGAAGAGACCGGGATCGACGTGAAAAACCCTCTCGACATAGGATACCGAGAGGGTGAACAGCGTGAAGCTCGTCATCAGGCCCAGGGTGATGCCCGACGGCCTTTGTCTTCCGCCGGCCGACGACGCCGAGAGGACGATGGGCAATATCGGCCAGATGCACGGCGACAGGATGGTGATGAAGCCCGCGATAAAAGCGAAGAAGAGAAGGAACGCCATGAAACGCTGCCCTTAAGGAGTCTGTCTTACCGCGATCCCCACGGCGGTGATGAACGTCGCGGTCTCCAGCGTCGACCGATACCCGTAACAGTAATAGTAACCCCTCGGATAATAGTGATGGGGGCCGAAACGATGCCACCCGAAATGGCCGTAGGGATAATAGAAGCCCTCGCGGGGGGCGCACTCATCGGGATCCACATACTGCCGCGTCTCCTCCTGCTTGGAGAAGACATAGACCGCGTCCGCCCCCATCTGGGCGGCCTTCTGCCGGAAGATCTTCTCCACCTGCCGCCAGTCCTCCGCGCCCGTGACCGTTATCTCGCCGATCTCCGCGTAGTCTTTCCCGGCCGGCTTCTGGGGGTAAACGACGACGGCGGACGGATGTGTCGGCGGATAGGCGATATCCTTATGAAACTCCCGGACGGACACGCCCGCGCACCCCGCCATCCCGCACACTACCGCCGCAACGACCCATTTTCTCATGCCCGCCCTCCGCTGTGAACGATCCGCGCCGCCCTGCGCCACCTCTTTTTTATATCAGGAACGGCGAGACCCTGGAACGGGCTGTTTCCACTTTTTATCGATCTATCTCCGGACGGCCGAAAACACAAAAGACGCCCCTGCGGGCGCTCCTGTGCGGCCATCGCGGGGCGGACGCCCCGTTCTAGCGGCGCTTCTCGATGGGCCTGTATTTTTTGTTGAAGGACCCCTTATAGATGGCCCGCGGCCGGAATATCCGGTTGTTCTCGAGATATTCCATCACGCGGGAGGTCCAGCCGGCGACACGGCTCACGGCAAAGATAGGCGTGAACATCTCCGCCGGAACGCCCAGGCAGGCATAGACCAGTCCCGAGTAAAAGTCGACGTTGGGAAAGATCTTCTTTTTCTCTCCCAGGGTCGCAACGACCTCTTTTTCCAGGATGCGGGCCGTGTC
>JBLMXZ010000095.1:0-5164 GCA_050258015.1 Deltaproteobacteria bacterium | reverse complement strand
CGCCATCACCAACGCAAACACAACCGACAAAACAGCTATCTTCGCTTTCATAACCCCTCCTTGTTATCCCACATCGTGCTGTGCCGTTGAATAACGAATTGCGATCCCCGTTCGTTAGCGCCGTTTCCGCTTGCGCGCGATCGATCGTCAAAAGCCGTGGCTCATGCTGAAATGGAAACGCCCCTCCCGGCTCTGTTTCCCCGGCTGCTTGTCGAGGGGGATGCCGTAATCCAGCTTCAGGGGGCCGATGGGCGTCTTGACGCGCACGCCCAGACCTACCCCGGTCTTGAACCCGCCGTTGCCGAAATCGGAAGCCTGGGACCAGACGTTGCCCGTGTCCACAAAAGCCGCTCCTTTCAGAAAATCCAGAAGCGGCACGGTATATTCGATGTTGGCGACAAAGAGCGCCTCGCCGCCCAGGGGATCGGCCGTGACCGGATCGACGGGACCGACACTGCGCTCCTCATACCCCCGGATCGTATTGGCGCCGCCCGCGTAGAACCGCTCGTAGATGGGGACCTTCTCCTGGTCCCCGTAAGGGGTCACCACCCCGGCGCGCACCTGGAACAGCAGGACGCTCTTGCCGAAGACGGGAAAGTACTGCGTCCCGAGCACGAAGAACTTATTGAAGTCCTTCGTCCCGCCCAGGAAACCGCCGGCGACTTCGGTCGAACCGCTCAACACATATCCGCGCGTCGGATTGAAGACATTGTCCGTCGTGTCCCGCGTCAGGACGAACTCCATGCTGGAGAGCCAGTTCTCGCCCTCTTCGTCCCGCAGGTCCGCCGAGGCGCTGGCGGAGACATCGGATATCTTGACCTGCTCGATGCGGTATGTTATCCCGCCCCGCAGGTACTCGGAGAACTCCTTCGAGAGCCGCAGGTCGCCGCCGGTCCTCTCTTCGACATAGCCATAGCCGACGTCCGCTTCGCGGTCGTGCTTGCGCTTGTACGCGTCGAAACCGAAGGAGAGCGGGCGATCGAACCACCAGGGCTCGGTAAAACTCAACTCATACGTCTGGCGGACCGACCCCCATTCCCCGCGCAGCTTCAAGTCCTGTCCGCCGCCCGTAAACGTCTTCCAGTTCCTCCAGTCGAAGTTCTTCTGCTGGACCTCGATGAAACCCACGAACTGGTCGATGCTGCTGTAACCGCCGCCGAAGCTGAAGGAACCCGTCTTGGCCTCTTTGACGTCGACGATAAGGTTCTGCCGGTCGGGGGCGGAACCCTCTTCGGTATCGTAGCCCACCTCCTCGAAGAATCCCGTATTATAGAGACGTTCCTTGCTGCGCTTGAGCTTGTCGCCGTCAAAACGCTCCCCCGGCAGGATGCGCAGCTCCCGGCGGATCACCTTGTCGCGCGTCTTCAGGTTCCCGCGGATATCGATGCGTTCGACGTAGGCGACCTGGTTCTCGACCATCTTATAGGTGATATCGACCTTGCCGCTGGCGGCATCGAGGGCCGTCGCCTCGCGCACCTGGACAAAGATATAACCGTGGCCGAAGTAAAAGCTTTTGATATTGGCGACGTCCTCGGCGAGGGCCTGGTAGGTGAAGGTGGCATTCTCCAGGCACGCCTTCAGCTGCGCGTGCACTTCATCGGCGCCGAAGGCCTCCGTCCCCTGGATCACGATGCGTCCTACCGTGTACCGTTTGCCCTCGTCGATCCGGATGCGCAGATAGATCCGATGCCGGGCGTCCACGTCCATCCTATAATCCACCTGGGCATCAAGAAAACCGTTCTGTTGATAGAAGGCGTGGATCCGCTCCAGGTCCTCGCTGAACTGTTGCTCCTTGAAAATGCCGGGGCGCAAAAGGTACCATGCCTTCGGGTGCGTCTTTATCAGGCTGCCTATGCGGCCGTCCGGGAAACTCAGGTTGCCGTCGATATAGATCCGCCGGATCGCCTGGTTGCGCCCTTCCGTCGCCTGGATGGTCACGACGGCCTTGTTCGTCGCCGGATCGATGTCCACGGTATGGGCGATCTCGGTCCCCGTCAAACCCTTGGTCTCGTACTCCTTCGCGATGGCCGCCAGGTCTTCCTTGAGGTAGGCCAGGTTGAGATACTGCCCCTCCTGGGTGCGCATCTTGCGCTTGAGCGCCCGGCGGCTGAGGAGTTTAACGCCCTTGATCACGACCTCCTTGACCGTCGGCCGTTCCTCGACCTTGAAGATGACCTTGATGCCGTCGGCCTCCTCCTTGACATCGATGCCGATATCCGAGAAATAGCCCGTCTCGTAAAGACGCTTGATGTCGTCACGGCCGACCTGGGCGTAATAGGGCTGGCCCGCCCGCGTCTTGACGCGCGCCAGGATCGTCTCGGTGCTGATCGCCTTGTTGCCCTCTACCTCAACGGCCTTGACGAGTTTGGAGGAAGCCTGATCCGCCTCCTGGGCGCGGGCGCAATACACAGGCGCAAGGAAGGATACGACGAAGAAGCACAAAAAGAGGGATCCGATCTTTCTCACAGAGAAATAACCCTTGGTAAAGTCTTAAGATACAAAGAACCCATTAATTATAGAGCACCTGTCCCCGAAAGTCAACGCGCCCCTTGCCCGTCCCGTCAGGAAAGAAACGACTTTTACGCACGGCCCGCTCAACCCTCAAAGGCCTGGCCCGGCAGGGCGAGATTCTCGAAACGCGTGTATTCCCTGACGAAAGCAAGCTTCATGGACCCGACGGCGCCGTTGCGCTGTTTGGCTATGATGACCTCGGCCAGGCCTCGGTTCTGCTCCGTGGGGTTGTAATATTCTTCCCTCATCAGCAGGACGACCACGTCCGCGTCCTGTTCTATGGCCCCGGACTCGCGCAGGTCCGAAAGCTGCGGCCGGTGATCGGTGCGGCTCTCCACCGCCCGCGAAAGCTGGCTGATGCCTATGATGGGGACGTTCAACTCGCGCGCCAGCGCCTTGAGCGACCGGGAGATCTCGGAGATCTCCTGCTGACGGTTCTCCGACCGCACGGACCCCTGCATCAGCTGCAGGTAATCGAGGGCGACCAGCTTGATGTCGTGCTGCGCCTTAAGCCGCCGGGCCTTGGCGCGCAGCTCGAGGACCGAGATGCCCGGCGTATCGTCGATGAAGAACTGCGCCTCGGAGAGACGGCCCGCGGCGTCGGCGAGCGCGCGCCAGTCGTCCGTCGACAGGAAGCCGGTGCGCACCTTGTGAGCGTCCACCCGCGCCTGCGAACACAACAACCGCTGGACCAGCTGCTCCTTGGCCATCTCGAGGCTGAAGAATGCGACGGGAACCTTCTCGGCGATACTGGCGTATTCGAGGATGTTGATGGCGAGCGCGCTCTTGCCCATGGAGGGACGGCCGGCGATGATGATGAGGTCCGAGGGCTGCAGACCCGCCGTCAGGATGTCGAAATCGGTGAAGCCCGTCGCCACGCCCGTGACGTGCTTCTTGTTCTGGTGGAGGCGGTCGATGACCTCCATGCTGTCCTTGACGAGCTCCTTCAGGGGCAGAAAACCCGCCTGGTTCACGCGGCGCTCGGCGATCTCGAAGATGGCGTGCTCGGCCCGGTCGAGGACGGAGCTCACGTCGTCCTCCGTCTCATAGGCCTCGGTCACGATGCGCGTCGCATGCGCTATCAAAAGACGCAGAATGTTCTTCTCTTTGACGATACGCGCATAGTGCTTGACGTTCGCCGCTGTGGGCACGACATTGGTCAGTCCCGCGAGATAACCCGCCCCTCCCGCCGCCTCGAGCGTGTTGTCGCTTTTGAGTTTCTCCACCAGCGTGATGATGTCCACGGCCTTGCGGACGTCATAGAGTTCGACGATGCCGGAGAAGATGATCTTGTGGGCGTCCTTATAGAAGTCGTCCGGCCTCAGGTGTTCGATGGAAACGGCGATGGCGTCCTCATGCAACAGCATGCACCCCAAGACCGCCATCTCCGCCTCGTTGTTCTGAGGCGGCAGGCGCTCCAAAAGCGGGGGCGCGGCGGGACCAGCGTTGTTCCGGCGCGGAGTCTTTTTCATCTAAAAAATACCTTCGGGAAATCCCCGGATGCCGAAGACCGACTGTCTTCTTTTTGGCTACTTCTTGACGACCCAGGTCTTGACCGCGACCGTAAGCTCGGGGCTGAGCTTGATGGGAATATCGAAGATCCCCAGGGCCTTGATCGGCTCTTCCAGAAGGACCATCTTCTTGTCGATCGCGATGCCCTCGGCGGCCAACGCCTGGACGATATCATGCTCTATCAGACTGCCGTAGAGCCGGTCCTCCTCGTTCACTTCGACGGCAAGGGTCAAAGAGACCCCCTTGAGCTTGGCGGCAAGTTCTTCGGCGCGCTTTTTCTCATTCGCCGCGGCGGTCTCGCGCTTTGACTTCTCCAACGCCACCTGCCGCAGAGCATGATCGCTGGCCAAAAGCGCCAGGTTGCGCGGCAACAGGAAATTACGGGCGAAGCCATCCTTGACCTGTTTGACCTCTCCGGCCTGACCGACCCCCGGAACGTTCTCCTTCAGTATGACTTTTGTCGACATGAAATACTCCATTCAGTTAATTCCTGATATCCGTCTCAGGTAACAGGTCACATGTATCAGGTAAGATCTTTTACATGATACCTGATACGTGATACCTGCGACGAAGCCACTTCCCGGTTTGCTACTTCTTCATATACGGCAACAGCGCCATGTACCGCGCCCGCTTGACCGCCTGCTGGACCATCCGCTGATGGCGGGCGCAGGAACCGGTAAGGCGGCGCGAAAGGATCTTGCCGCGCTCGCTCACGAGCCGTTCCAGGCGCCGCACATCCTTATAGTCGAGGCCCTCGAGTTTCTCTTCGCAGAACCGGCAGACCTTGCGCCGGAAACGCATCCCGAACTCCGCGTTCTTTTTGCGGCGCGCGCCCGCCGGGCCGCGGCCTTTGCCCGGACCCTTGAAGCGGCCGCCCCTGCCCTGTGTCTGTCCTCTTTCCTGTGCCATGTGTCTTCGTCCTTTCAATTAACGGATTGACGTGCGCCCATCATCAGCTCATATCTTCCGCCGCGGGGTCCTGCCCCCAGGAGACCTCGTCCATGCCCGCGGCCACCGATGTGTCCTCGGCGCCGGGGACGCCGGCGTTCCCGCCTTCGGGAACGACGCTCCTCTCTCCATGGTCGGCGGCCGGAGAATCCGGGCGTCCCTGCCCCGGACCGCCCAGGAACTGCACGCGTTC
>JBLMXZ010000094.1:0-8654 GCA_050258015.1 Deltaproteobacteria bacterium | reverse complement strand
GTGCTCGACAGCGCGCCGCGGCGACTTTGCCTGAAAAAGAACGCGGTAGATCTCTTCCGTTATGGGCATATCGACGCGCAGCCGCCGGCTCAACCGCCAGACCGCGCGTGCCGTCGGCACGCCCTCGGCCACCATGCGCATATGGCCCATGATATCCTTGAGCGTGCGGCCCCGGCCGATGGCCGCGCCCACGTTATGATTGCGGCTCAGCCCGCTGAAACAGGTGGTCACCAGGTCGCCCAGGCCGGCGATACCCGCAAAGGTATCGGGCCGCGCCCCCATAGCCCGGCCCAACCGGCTCATCTCCGCCAGTCCCCGCGAGACGAGGGCCGCTTTGGTATTGCTACCGAAACCCAGCCCGTCCGATATGCCGCAGGCGATAGCGATGATGTTCTTCAGACTTCCGCCGAGCTCCACGCCCGTCACATCCGAGTTGGTATAGACCCGGAAGGCCGGCGCCATAAAGAGCTTCTGCACGCTGCGCATCAGGGCCGCGTCGTCGGAGGCCGCCACCGCCGTGGACGGGATGCCCCGAGCCACCTCGAATGCGATCGTAGGGCCCGAGAGGACGGCTACCCGCCGCGCGCCCCAGACGTGCGCGATGACCTGGGACATGCGCAGCAACGAGCGGAACTCAATGCCCTTGACGACGCTGATAACCGGACAGTCCTGCCGAAAAGACCTCTTCGTCCGCTCCAGCACCCCGCGCAGATACTGCGACGGCACGCCCACAACAACGCCATCGGCGCCCCACAGAGCGTCCGGCGCCGACGTGATGTCTATGGCGGCCGGGATCGGCACTCCTTTGAGATAAAAAGGATTGCGCCGCGTCCGCCGCATCCTGTGCGCGTATTCCGGAAAAGCGCTCCACAGGGTGACCCGGACGCCTTTCTTGTGCAGCATCAAAGCCAGGGTCGTTCCCCAACCGCCATCCCCCAGGACAACGATCCGCTTAAACGCCATTGATTATCTATTACCCGTTGTGTTCAATAAGGTTACGTTTAAGAACCCTGCTTAACCGGTTAATTTTACTATAACCAAAGGGGGATGTCAACAGAAGTTACGCGAAAGGGACACAGCAACGAAGGGGCGCAGACGGGACCGCGGTCACGGGCGCCCTATCCCGTGCGCAGCGCCAGCTCCTTGATCTCCCAGAGATGGCGGCGCGCCTCCTCCTCCCCGCGGCGCACGATGCTTTCGATATTCTTGAAGTCCGCCCACGAGATGGAGGTGACGTCGGGATGGAGCGTCACATCGGACTGGTTCAAGGCATGGGACTGCGCCAGATGGAACTGCATCGACTGGACCGTCGAAACGATGACGTCAAAGATATTCGGCTCGAAGAAACCGATAAATCGGCGGCGCACGAAACGCTGCCAGGCCGCCGCGGGGCGCCAACGCATGAAGGACTCACGGCGCAGCTTCTGCTGGAGCTCGTAGGTCCTCTCGAAATCCTCGGACGACGGCAGGACGTTGACGGCGATGATCTTCTTGGCGCCGTTGTCGAGACACACGTCCGTCGGCAACGGGTTGATGACGCCACCGTCGATATAATAGTGGTCCGCGATACGGTATGGCTCGAGGATACCCGGGATCGCCACGCTCGCCATGATCGCGTCCTTCAGGCGGCCGCTGTCGAAGACGACCGATTTCATCCCCATCGCATCG
This sequence comes from Deltaproteobacteria bacterium, assembly GCA_050258015.1. Lineage (GTDB taxonomy): Bacteria > Omnitrophota > Gorgyraeia > Velamenicoccales > Velamenicoccaceae > JBLMXZ01. The sequence continues at coordinate 6,986 of JBLMXZ010000094.1, read as the reverse complement.
CAGGCGACGATCTTGAAGGGCCGCTTGATGTCATGAAATGTCATGTCGCCGAGATACCTGTCGAGAAAACGGTAGACATGGCGGCCCCGGAGCAGACCCCGCAACGGGAACGCCAGGTCGTCCCAGCCGAAAAGGTATTTCCGGCTGCGGTTCTCGAGAATGATCTTCTCGACCTCGCGCGCCGAATAACCGCAGCACCACAGGCCGCCGATAAGGGCACCGATGCTTGACCCGGCGACGAAATCCACCTCCACCCCCTGCTCCTCGAGCACCTTGAGGACGCCGATGTGCGCAATGCCCATCGCCGACCCGCTGCCCAGCGCCAGGCCGATCTGGACCTCGCCCAGCTGCCGGGCCACGCGGCGCACGGCCTTGGCGTAAGGCTCGCTATACGTCAGGTCCAGGAGGCGGTATCCGTCCTCGCCGATGTCGGGAAGCGTGGCGTAGACCGGCTGGTGCAGGAGCCCCTCCGGGGCGCAGCGGGAGAGCTGGGTGCCCTGCCCGTGAACGTTCTGTTCTTCAAGAAGGACAAGCTTCGCCTTTTTATTGAATTCGCCGTCCTTCCAAAGCCCCCAGCCCCCCAGATCGTCCGCCAGCCCGCGCAGGTCCTCCTGTTTCGTCGAAGATACCAGATGGACGACATCCGCCTGCACGAGGATGCGCGCCGCCTCCTCCATGCGGGGATCGACAAGGACGAGGCAATAATGGTAATCGTTGATCAGGGTCGTCAGAACGGAGATGAGGCACTCGATGTCCTTCTTTCCATCGGGGCCCGGCTGGAGACGAAGGATGTCGGGGCCGCCGTCGCGGCGCACGACCGCTTTCATGATCTCTTCGAGCGGAATGAAGCTGGGCCGGCAGACGAGCCCGGCGCCGGATTCCAGGCCGAGGATATGCGGAAGGCAGGAGCCCTCGTGCGTCGCGTCGACGCAGATGACCTTCTTTCTTGTCTGGTCGCATAGCCCCAGGCCCAGGTTCAGAAAATAGAGCGAAGCGGACCGCACGACGGAGGGGACGCCGTAAACGGCGCAGATCGTGCTTTCAAAGACCGCTTTCGGATGCAGGTCCTTCCTCTTGAGGCGGCGCGAGAGCGCCCGGTTGAGCTCGAAGGAAAAGCGGGGGATCCCCTGCAGGAGACGTTCGAAACGGGCGCGGTCGATACGCACCAGGAGAACGTCCGTCGCCGCGCGGGCCGTGACGGAATGCGGCTCCCCCGTCAGCAGGGAGATGAAACCGAAATACTTGCCGCGATAGAGGATCTCGAGGAGGCGCGCCTCACCGTCGCTGTCCACCAGCATCTCGACGCGGCCCGAGACGACGGCATACAGCGCATCCGCAGGCGCCCCCTGGCAATAGATCGGCGCGCCGCGTTTGACGTGCAGGAGTTCCGCCGCGTCCAGGACGAGGCGCCGCTCGAAAAAATTCAGCTCCGCGAAAAGCGGCAGCTGGCGGATGATCACCGATTTGTCGATCATGAACGGCTGCGGGCCCATGGCACCCCGTCAGACAACGCTCTTTTCGGACTTCGTGCGTATCTTGGCGACTTCCCAGGAATAATCGTAGAGGTGGAGCCCCTTGGAGGCGGCGATCATCTCGCCGTCCTCCACGCCGATCATATCCGCCATGTATTGCTTGACGAGCTGAAGCCCGCCCAGGTTCGAAGGAAAACCGCCCCACAGGTCCCAGGAACGGAAATACAAAAAGAAGTGGAGCTTATTGTCCCGGACCCGTGTGTCGATCAGGCGCAGGCACGGCGGATCGGCCAGCCCGATGTCCGAGGGCATGCCGATCTCCATCACCGCCTGATTCGTCCCGAAACCTTCCTCTTTGTAGATCCGGATGACCTCCTCGATCTGGTTGACGCCCAGCGGGATCTCGCGCGTCATCGCATGCCCATCGACCGTCTCGCGGACGCGCACCTTCGGATCGACCAGCCGTTCGCCGTAGGTATAATCCTCGGTCTCGGTCTTGGTGCCCGTCAGAAGATACGACAGATACCCCTGGACGTACTCCATGTCAGTGGGGGCGGGGATGTTCATCCCCTCGGGGATGAGCGGAATGATCTGATGGGAGGGTTTGCGGGCCCGCACGACGACATAGTCGAACTCGAGGCGCTGCGCGCCCTTATAGCTGCCGCGCGTGATGGTGTAGACGCGCCCCTGCTCCAGGACAGCCCGGAGGGTCTGGAACCACGCGTCGTCCAGGTCGAAGGCGTCGATGAAAACGGGTTTAAGACCGGGGTCTGTCATCGAGCGCTCGTCAGCGGATGCGTGTCTTGATCTCCGAGAGAAGCTCGTCGACGTCATAGGGCTTGGCGATAAAGAAATTCTGCCCCAACACGTGGCCGCACGCCTTCTCTTCCTGCTTGGTGAACAAACACGTCAGAAAAATGATCGGTATGCCCTGCGTCGCCGGCTGCGCGCGCAATGTGTTGGCGACCTCGGAACCGTCCATTCCCGGCATGGCGATGTCCAGGACGATAAGGTCGGGGGAGTCGCTCTGCGCCAGCTCGATGGCCTCCTGGCCGCCGGCCGCCTTGATGACGTTGTAGCCGGCCTTCGAAAGGCGCTCTCCCAGGAGCATCAGCACATCGGGCTCGTCGTCCACGATCAGGATCTTTTTGTTCTTCATCGGGGTCTCCTCACGGTTCCGGCGTCTCGGGGGGTTGGGTCTCCCCTTTGAGCGCCATCCGTATCAGCAGGTCCAGCTTCTGCGGGTCGTAGGGTTTGGTGAGGAAGAACTCCCCTCCCGCCTCCCGCCCGGCATCGAGGTCTTCCTTCTGGGCCAGGACGCTCAGGAAGATGACCGGGATGCCTTTGGTCTTGAGATCGGTTTTCAGCTTCTTGCAGACCTCGATACCGTTCAAATACGGCATCATGATATCCAGAACGATCACATCCGGAAGCTGCGACTTGGCAATCTCCAGGCCCGCGTAGCCGTCCTCGGCGACGATGACGTCATACCCGAAGGAGATCAGCCGGAACTTAAGAAGGTTGCGCAGGCCGACCTCGTCATCGATGATCAGGATCTTTTTTTTCAGCTCCGTACCCATCCGGTCACGCTTTCTCGGCGGCAAGCGTAAAAACGAACTCCGCGCCTTGCGGAGGCCGGGATTCCGCCCAGATGCGGCCGCCCATGGCCTCCACCAGATTTTTCGAAATGTACAATCCCAGTCCCGTGCCGCCGACGCGACGCACCAGCGTCGAATCCAGCTGCACGAACCGGCCGAAGAGGCGCGCAAGCTCCTCCTGCGGGATGCCCGGCCCCTCGTCCGCGACGGCGAACTCTATCTTGGCCCCGCTGCGCCGGACCGACAGCCGGATACGGCTCTTCTCGCGCGTGAACTTGACGGCGTTGTTCAACAGGTTCATCAGGACCTGGATCAGGCGGTCCCGGTCCGCCAGGACGCGGGGCAGGCCCTTTTCGATGTCCGTCACAAGAACGAGACCGCGCTTCTCGATCTCGAGCTTGGCCAGGTCGCAGACCTGATCGATGGTGGGCGCGATGTCGCACGGCGCCATGTCCACCGTCAGAAGATTCGACTGGATCTTCGAAATATCCAGGATGTCGCCGATCAGCCGGTTAAGCCGTCGGATATTCGAAAGGGCGATCTCGAGACAGACCTTTTGCTCCCGGCGCAGCCTTCCCTGCGTCCCGTCGGCGACGATCTCGACGCCCTCCTTGATCGCCGACAAGGGCGTGCGCAGCTCATGGGAGACCATCGAGACGAACTCGCTCTTGATCTTCTCGATCTTCTTGCGCTCGGTTATGTCCCGCAGGTGACACTGGATGACGCGCCGGCTCTGGACCGTATACCAGGATGCGCGCACCTCAAGGTCGGTCTCGCGGCCCGCGGACGTCGCCACGACAACGTCCTCGTAAAAAACGGTGATTTTATCCTTGAGGTCGCGCGGGATATCGCGCAAGACGGGATTCTCGGCAAAGCAGCGGACATCCCCATAGAGGCGCCCCTGTAGATCTGCCCGTGTCATGCCCAAGAGCTGCAGAAGATAGGGATTTATATCGATTATTCTACCATTTTCGGAATCCATAATCAATATACCGTCCTGGGCGGATTCAAAGAGCCGCCGGAACATGAGCTCCGAAGACTGAAGGGCGGCGGTCCTCTCCTCGACCAGGGCCTCGAGCATCTGCGCCTGCCCCTGCAGCTCTTCCTCCAGGCGCTTGCGCTCGGTCACATCCAGGACGAGCTCAAGGACCTGCTGGGTCACGCCGTTCTCATCTTTAACGGGCGCGCTGATGATCGAAAAGACCGTCACGCGGCCGTCGGGGTAGGTCACGCGCGACTCCGCCGTGGCGAGCGCGCCGGTCCGGAACGCCTTCTCGGTGGGGCAATCGGCGCAGATCGCCTCCTTGCGATGGAAGACGCTGAAACAGGTGCAGCCGCGGGCCGCCTCGAGCTTGCCGAACCACCCCTCCATCACCTCATTAAGCCACTGGATCTTGAAATCCCTGCCGATCAGGCACAGGCCCGCGCCTATGTGCGCGGCGATGATGCGCAGGCGGTCGCGCTCCCGTTCGAGCTCCGCTTCAAGCCTCTTGTGCTCCGAGATGTCCTGGACGAGGGCCATGGCAAAGAGAATGTTCTTCTGGGGGTCGCGAACAGGAAAAGCGGTCAAAACGACGTCAACGGTAGCGCCCGACTTGGTCCTGTGCCCCACCTCCCGGACCAGGGTCTGTCCCCGGAAGACGTCGCTCAAGGCGCTCTCGTGATCCTGGGCGCCCAGGAGTTCGACGATGCGCCGGCTCTCCACGGGATTCTTCTCGTTGAGCACCTCTTCCCGCGCAAATCCGTAGAGACGGCCGGCCCCCTCGTTCCAGAAGATCAGCCGCAGGTCCCGGTCGAAACCGAAGATGGCGTTCGGAGAATTGCTCAGGATGCCGCGGAAGGTCTCCTCGGAGCGGACGAGTTCGGCCTCGGTCTCGCGCAGATGGACGACCGCCGCATCCAGATTGCCCTTTTGCACTTCCAGCTCCGTATTTTTGACGGCAAAGATGATAAGGAAACCGTACGCGACGATCAGCAGGATCAAAAAAGCCATCACGCCGAAGAGCGCGAAGAGACGCGTCCGGCGGACCTCGCCGAGGATCCGGGGGCCGTCCAAATCGAGCCCCAACAGGTACGGCGTCGTCGAGCCGCCGCGGTCCAGGGGAAGAAAGACCGAGAACCCTTCCACACCGCTGACGGTGGCATACGGGCCCGCGAAGGTCGGACGCCGGGCATGGAAGGCATCCATGATCTGCCGGACGGGCACGTCCCTACCGAAAGCGGGACTCAGGACGGAAGGAAAGACCTGCGCCTGGCTGCCGACCAGGAAAACGGGCCGCCCTTCCTCGAGCTTGACGAGATACAGCGCCTGAGCGAAGGAATCCTTTTGGGCCAGGTCCACCATCCTGTGGTGCGCGTAGCGCAGGGCGGGATATTCCGAATCCTGCTCAAGCCCCAGGACGTCGATGCCGGGCGAAACGAGCAAGGCCTCGCCGTAAAGACGGGCCTCCTTAAAGACGAGACGCTTGACGTTCTCCCTCTCGTGGACGGTGACCGCCCGGACAAGATGCCAACCCAAAAGGAGAAAGACCGCATACAGGATACCGAAAGACACGGGCAGGAACACGGCGGAGCGGCGGTTCAGGCCCAGGGACGTCCGGTAGGAAAAGAACGAGCGGGCGCTGCGCCAGATGAAAATGGCGGCAAGGAACACGGCGATGCCCCCGCGGAAGATCAGGACGGGCAGGCCGAAGAACGAGAAGAAAGCCTGCTCGCTCAAAAAAAGCGGGCGAAAAACGGGGGACGCCGGGACGATCCATCCGGCCAGAAAGCCATAAAAGAGGAACAGGATGCCGGTGACGCGCGCCAGTCGGAAAGAAAAGACATTCTGGTCCGTCTGCGGCCAGCGCCAGAACGCCAGACCGGCGAAGAGGGCGGCGGGAAAAGCCAGGAAATACCGGATAACACCTTCGCAGGCGCACGCCTTGCCCGAGGAGAACGCGACGACGCTCACACAGGCCAACAGCGGCAGCAGCACGAAAAGGTTAAGGGGCACGCGCGCGGAACGGCGCGAGCGTAAAACGCCGAACTCGAAGAGCGAGATGAAAGCGGCGGCCAACAGGACATTGCGTCCGTCGTGCCCCAGCCCCGGCAGCATCAGCTCGTAGGAGACGAGCTGCATGCACTCATAGCCGCACAAAAAGAAAGAAAAAAGGGACAACAGGACCCAGGCGTAACCGGGATGCACGCCCCCCTTCTGGCGCATGTGCAGCAGGATGGACGCCATGCCCAGAAGGAAAAAGGAGGCGGCGCAAAACAGCGCCACATAATCCTGGTTTTCCAAAAAGAAGGGACGGAGCATCATGAAATAAAAAAGCGGCCCCTGCCGGCCGCGTTGTTACCTGCTATCGTCTCGATGTGGGACAGGCCCATGCGCACTCCTCCGCCTCTCGCTACGGGTCGCGAAAATCGAGATTCAAAATTCCCCGGTCTTTTCTTACGGACGAAAAACAGCGGGAGATGGGAATCGAACCCACATAACTAGCTTGGAAGGCTAGTGTTCTACCACTGAACTACTCCCGCAAAGGCTACACGACGCTTGGCCCCAGTCACCTGATACACCCAGGTGACTTGGGTAATTCGGTCACACAACTTAGCTTCACCGCCTACGGCCACCGGTTCGCTAAGTTGTGACCTCATTAAGGCTAGTGTTCTACCACTGAACTACTCCCGCAATCCTTCGACGCGCTCACTCCGTTCGCTTGCTCAGGATGGTCCGACGCTCCCGGTGGTGAGCAAGGCCTTCGGGTGCATCCTGCCGCGTCGAACCACTACTCCCGCGAGCACCTTAATGTCCTATTCCAGCGAGGCCTCACGAGTAAAGTCCGCAGGACTTTACGATGTGAGAATTACTTTAATATGTCCAATTCCAGCGAAGCCTCGCAATCTGATTTCCTGCCTCAGAAAGGAGACAAGA
>JBLMXZ010000093.1:0-47285 GCA_050258015.1 Deltaproteobacteria bacterium | reverse complement strand
CTGTGGCGTAGCTGCGGCATTGGGCGGCGTCTGGTGGAGGCGGCGTGCGTCCTGGCGCGGCAGCGCGGCGCCCGCGGAGTGCGGCTCCATGTTTTTGCGGACAGGCCGCGCCTCGTAAATTTTTACCGTTCTCTTGTGTTTGTTTCCTGTCCCGATAAGCGATGGGAACGCTCTTGCGCGCGGGAAGCGCAAGAGACGGGCCGTTGGCGGGTCGTGCTGGAGAAGGCCCTATGACGCCTTCCGAGATTTTTTTACGCAGGCGTTACAATGAGCGTATGGTCGCGCTCGCGGGCCGGGGAGAGGGCCAAGGCCAGGCCGAAGGACACCGGGATCGCGACGGCCGGGAATTTTTCCGGGCGGCCCTTCGCGAGCGCACGGCGTCCTTGTTGTCCCGTTCTCTCCGCGGTGGCCGGGATGAAACGGTCCGCGCTTTTGAGGACACCTATCGGGCGACGACCGCCCGTTACCTGCGCCAGTCGTATCTCTTCCAGCAGGTATTCCGGAAGCTGGAGGAGGGGGCCGTCGATTTCATCGTCTTTAAAGGGCCCGTTCTGGCCGAGACCGTTTATCAGGATCCCGGCGTGCGGCCGATGACGGACGTCGATATCCTGGTCCGTCCGCTTGACCTGGCGCGGGCCCATCGTCTCCTCGCCGATCTAGGGTATTCATGCGGACTTCCGGAAACGGCGGTCGCGCGCCTCAACCCGTACCACAACAGCCTGCTCTACCACGAGCCGCAGGGCGCCATCGTTCATCTGTATTGGCACCTTGTCAACCTTTACCTGGGGCCGCGCCGCTCCCTCGACAACGTGCCGATGGAAAAAATATGGGGCGCGGCCGAAGGAGCGCAAGTCTGCGGTTGCCGCGTGCGCACGCTTTGTCCCGCGGATACTTTTGTCTACCTGTGCTTGCACGCCTTCGGGCACGGTTTCACGCCGCTCATCCTCATCTTTGACCTGGATGCCGTGCGCCGCGGCAGGGATGTTTCCTTCTGGCAGCAGGTAGTGGCGCGCGCCCATGAGTGCGGCTGGCAGCGTTACGTCCATCACGCCCTGACCGTGCTTGCGGGCTGGGGTTTTCCCGTCGACGATATCCCGTCTTTCGTTCACGAGCGTCTTAAGCCCGGGCATATCAGTTATTTCGAGCGCGTCTTTATCACCGCCGCCCTGTGCCGCCGGCCGGCAGGTCTCTTCGGCCGGCTGCGCTGGGCGCTCCTCGGCATGCAGCCGGGTCTTGTCGATCGCCTCCGTTTCCTCTTCGAGAATATCTTTGTTCCCCGCCGCGACATGGCCGTCGTGCGCCAGAAAGACCCCGCCCGCATCAGGCCTTCCGACTACCTCCACCGTCTCTTTGCCTCGTGATCAGCGGGCAGCGTGAGACAAAAAGACCAGGCCTTCCAGCCTTACAAACTGTTGTTTTTGCCCCGAGGTCCGAAGTCCGTTTTCCGATGTCCGAAACCCTGGTATCGCGGATGCTGTTTGTTGTTTCGGATTTCGGATGTCGGATCTCGGACATCGAATAGCTTTTCCCTTAATATTGGGCCAGCGAGCCGTTGACCCGGCTGCGGGTGAGGGCCGAGCGGAAGACGAACAGGCCCAGGGGAGCGAGCAGGAGGGAGAAGGCGAGCAGGACACCGATCTCGGAGGTGAGCTGGCCGATACCGTAACCCTTGTAGACGGAGAGCTGGATGGCGCGTATGGCATAGGTGATGGGCAGGCAGCGGCTGACGGCCTGCAGCCATCCCGGAAGGACGCTCACGGGAAAATAAACCCCGCCGAGCAGGCCTTCAAGGGTGCTGACGACCCAGCTGACCGGGTTGCCGCGCTTGAGCACGAGGATGAAGCTCGCCGAGAGGATCCCCAATCCGCTGAAGGAGACGGCGGTCAGGAAGAAGACGAGGAGGGCCGCCGGCAGATTGACGTTGCCGAAGCCGATATGGAAGAGGAAGGCGCCGAGCGCCAGATACACGAGAAGGTCGAAGGTCGCCACGCAGAAGTTCCACAGGCACAGCGAGAGCAGCAGCGTTGCCGGCGGGGTGGGGGTCACGAGCACGGCCTCGAGCGTGCCGCCCACCTGCTCGGCGCGCAGGCGGTGCGCGAAGGAGCCCAGCCCCGTTCCCGCGTAGCTGAAGAAGGCGAGCCCCAGCAGGACATAGGAAAAGTAGGAGGCGCCGAAGGCCTCCAGGTGCGGCGCCAGGCGGTTGCCGAAGAGTTTGTCGATGAAATAATACACGAGGACGTTCGCCAGGACCGAGAACGCGTTGAAGAGGAAGGCGAGCTTGTAGCTTGATTCGACGAGGAAGTCTTTTTTAAGGAAGGCCAGGGCCTTTGCGACCGCGGACCTTGTCCTGAAGGGGTCTTTGTCCGCCGTGCGATCGGTCCCGGTCCCCGCGGCGCAGGCCTGCCGCGGAATTCTTTCAACGCGTTCAGGCGGGAGGGTCTGTGGGGCCGTCAGCTTGAGGTAGGCCTCGGCGAGCGTCGCCGCAGGAGCGGCCGCGGCCGCGCGCACGTCGTCGAGCGTGCCCGATGCCCGGAGCCGGCCTTCGTTCAAAATGACGAAACGCGTGCACAGGTCCGCGGCCTCGCCGACCTGGTGCGTGGCGAAAAGGAGCGTCTTGCCTTCTTTTTGAACGAGGACGTCGCGGCAGAATGTCCGCAGCTGTATTGCCGAGGCGAAGTCCAGGCTCTGAAAGGGCTCGTCCAGGAGAAGGAGCCCAGGGTCGGCCAGCAGGCCGCGCATGAGAGAGAAGCGCTGCTTCATGCCGGCGGAGTAGGTATCAAAGCGCCGGTCCGCGTAACGGACATCAAAGAGGGCGCACAGCTCCTCGACGCGCCGGCGCGCCCGCGTCCTGTCGAGGCCCTGGAGCGCCGCAAAAAAGAGGAGGTTCTCGCGGCCCGTCAGGCGCCAATAGAAGCTTCTTTCCTGGCAGGTCACCAGGCCCAGGCGCTGTTTGATCCTTTCATCGTCGCGGCCGACCCGCAGGCCGTCGATCGTGACCAGGCCGGCGTCCGGAAGGATGAGGGTCGCGCAGATCTTCAAGAGCGTCGTCTTGCCGGCGCCGTTGGGCCCCAGGAGGGCGACCGCGCGGCCGCGCTCCACGTCCAGGCTGACGTCCGCGAGGGCGCGGACAGGCGCCGGCCTGTCCCACGGGCGCAGGAGCATCCGTCGCAAGGCCGGTGCCGGCCTGAAGGTCTTGGAGATCCGTCCGATGCCGATAAAGGGGAAGGTGTCCATAAGCGCTTCACGCCATCGTAACACGGCCGGGGCATTCCTTCAATCCCATTGCCGGGATCCCCTGGTGCGGCGGGCTTGTGAAGGCTGCCGTTATGCATGCCGGGTAACGGCAAAAAGGCCCCTGAAGGCTCAAGTTTTTGTTGAATGGCAATTGCTTTTATGTTTTAATAAATCAAAGAGTTACGCCATATCCGCGCCTGCCTCAACATAAGGACGGACCGCCTTGAGCGCCATGCAATATGAGCTGAACCTGCAGGATTATTTGAGGATCTTCCTCAAGCGCAAGCTCCTCATCGCGGGCTCCTTTGCCGTCATCTTCCTGACCACCTTCGAGAACGTCTCCAAACAGCCCTACATCTACGAGGCTTCCAGCTCCATCAAGATCGAGGAGCGCAAGAGTATCGCGGGCCTCCTTACCGAGTGGATCGTCTATAACCCCGAAGACATCATGGAAAGCGAGACCAAGATCATCCGGGGTTTCCCGGTGATGGACGGGGTGGCGCGCCAACTGGGGTTGATAACGCCGGCCACGGCGCCGGACGAGGCCAACCGCATCGTCGCGGACCTTCAGCGCCAGGTCGAGACGAAAAAGGTCGAGAACACGAACATCATCCGCATCAACGTGCGCAATACCGATGCCCGCCGGGCGATGGATGTCGCCAACGCGGCCGCCCAGGTGTATATCCAGCAGAACCTCCTGGAGAAGACCAAGCAGGCCCGCGCGGCGCGGGAGTTCATTTCCGATCAGCTCAAGGAGCTGGAGGGGCGCCTGGCCGTCGCCGAGGACAAGCTGCGGGAGTTCGGCGACCGGGCCGACCAGATCCGCCTGGCCGAGCCCATCCAGAAGAAGATCATGGACCTGCAGTTCGAGTTGAGCGCGCTCCTGCAGAAGTACACCGAGAAACACCCCAAGATCATCCAGATGCGCCAGCAGATCAAGGAGCTGGAGTCCCAGATCGGGGATTTCTCGACGGATGAGCTGGAATACGGCCGCATCCAGCGCGAGGTCGAGGCGAACAAGAAGCTTTACGGCATCCTGAAGGAGAAGCTCGAGGAGGCGCGCATCACCGAGGCCCAGAAGGTCAGCGACATCTCGATCGTCGATCCGGCGGTCCTGTCGACGGCGCCGGTGGAGCCCAACAAGGTGATGGTCCTTTTGATCGGCGCCGTCCTGGGGCTCGTCGTGGGCGTGGCGCTCGCCTTTTTCTTCGAGACCATCGATCCTTCCATGGGCACCATAGAGGACGTGGAGAACATCCTCAAACTGCCTGTCCTCGGCGTCGTGCCCTCCATCAAGGCGGAGATCGCGGACGAGGCGCAGCGCGGTTTTCTGCAGACCATCAAGGACGTCATCCATCCGATCACCGCGCGGACCCAGCAGAAGCGCGAGATGAACCTTTACGTGCGGCTCTTCGTGCACCATAAGCCCAATTCGGTGGCCGCGGAGTCGTTCCGCAATATCCAGGCGAACCTTAAGATCAACCCCGACTACAAGAAGGTCTTCCTTGTCACGAGCGCGGGTCCCGCGGAAGGCAAGACCACCATTCTCATCAATCTGGGGCTTATCTGCGCCCAGAGCGGACTGCGGACCTTGCTCATTTCGGCGGACCTGCGCCGGCCGGCCGTCGCGCGCGCGTTCGGCCTGAAGCGCGAGAACGGCCTGCGCGAATATCTTGAGGGGCTCCTGGATTACCGCGGCCTCATCAAGGGCGTCTCGGACATGGCGCTGGGCGACCTGGGTCTCGATGAAGTCCTCAAATTCCCGGGTATCGAGAATACCTTTATCATCACGAGCGGGGATATCCCATCCAATCCGGCGGCCGTCCTGACGTCGAAGCGTTTCCAGGACCTGCTCGAGCAGGCGAAGAAGGACTTCGACCTTATCCTGATCGATTCCCCGCCGGTCCTTCCCATCGCGGACGCGAGCATCATCGCGCCGCTCGTGGACAATGTCCTGCTCGTTTACGAGATCGGCAAGACCGCGCGCCAGGCATTGATGCGGGCCAAGGTCCAGGTGGAGGCTACGGGCGGCCGTATCACGGGCGTCATCCTCAACAATATCCGCTCCCAGATCGAATACACGATGCTGACGTATCCCTATTACTACAAATATAAATACCGTTATAAGAAAGAGAAGCCCGAGGACCAGGAAGCGTAAAGGGGACGGCGCCGGCGGGCCCGATGCGGATGCCACAGGAAAAAGGAACGGGACAACAGGGAGTCACCCGGCGTGACTCCCTTTGGGTTTTAGGAAGGCCCGCAGGCATGGGGTCTTTCCTGTCCGGCCTTGCGGCGGGCTTGCGTGTCCTGCCGAAGGCGTCCTGCGGACTGCCGAAGGCGTCCTGCGGACTGCCGAAGGCGTCCTGCAGACTGCCGAAGGCGTCCTGCGGACTGCCGAAGGCGTCCCTTTCGGGACAGGCCTCGACGGTCTTGCTCGTCCTGTTCATCGTCGTCGCCGCCCTCTTCGGCCTCAACATCGGCCGCCTCGGCTCCTTCGCCGCCGACTACTTCTTCTATATCTTCCTGGCGTTCGTGATGTTCGTCCTCGCCTTCATGCGGACGGATTTCGCGCTGGCCGTGCTCATCGTCTCGATGCTGTTGTCCCCCGAGATCGACCTGGGCTCTATATCGGACAGGGCCATCACGATCCGCCTGGACGACATCCTGCTGATCGTCATCTTTATGGGGTGGCTGGCCAAGCTCGCGGTCTTTAAGGAGCTCGGCGTCCTGAAGCGCACGGCCTTGAACGGCCCCATCCTCGTCTACGCCTTTGTCTGCGTGGTCTCCACCGCCATCATGCTGATCGGCGGGGAAGGCAGCATCCTGCGCTCCTTCTTTTACTTTCTAAAATATTTCGAGTATTTCCTTCTGTATTTTCTCGTGGTCAACAACATCAACGAGATGCGGCAGGTGCGTTCTTTCCTGCTCCTGATTTTCTTTACCTGTTTTTTGGTCAGCTGTTACGCCCTGTATTCGTATTTCGTCATGGGGATGCGGGCCACGGCGCCGTTCGAGGGCGAGGGCGGTGAGGCGAATACGCTGGCCGGCTATCTGATCCTCATGCTGGCTTTGGTCATCAGCCTTCTGATGCACAACGGCCTGCCCCGCTACAAGACTCGTCTGCAGGTCCTGCTGGCGGTGGCCGGGCTGGCGTTGCTCTTTACGCTTTCGCGGGGCGGCTGGCTGGGGTTCATCGTCATGTGCGTGGCCCTGGTTCATTTCGCGCGCCGCAACAGGCTTATCCTGGTCTTTTGCCTGGTGGCGCTCACGGTCGCGGCGCCCCTGATCGCGCCGGCCTCCGTGCGCAAGCGCGTCCGGGCGACCTTTGCCTCGGGCCAGACATACAAGGTCGCCGGCCGCGAGGTGACGATAGACAAGTCCGGCGCCGCGCGCATCGAATCGTGGAAGGTGGGATGGCGCAAGGTCCTCGAGAGACCCGTGCTGGGGCACGGTATCCCCGGCGGCTCGGTCGTCGACAACCAGTACACGCGCGTGATGATAGAGGTGGGGCTTTTGGGGTTGTGGGCTTTTCTTTTCCTGTTGCGGCGGATATACCTTATGGCCCGGCATACGAGCCGGCAGGTCGCGCATCACCCGTTTGCCTACAGCATCGCCGCCGGCTTTCTGGCGGGATACTTCGGTATTCTTATCCACGCCTTTTCCGCGGCTTCCTTCATCATCATCCGTATTATGGAGCCGTTCTGGTTCATCTTTGCCATGGTCGTCGTCTTGCCGGATATCGTGGGCGTGGCCGGGGCGGCGCCGGCTATGGAGCTGGAGGGTACGTGACGGGCGTTATCTAATGCAAGAGCAGATTGCGCGGGAACAGGTCACCGGTAACGCAGAAGCAAAAAACAGGATCGGAACGGGATCCGTCGGGGCGCCATGAAGATATCGGAGAAGGTCATACACAATACGCTCTTTAGTTCCTTCGGCTATGCCTGGTGGGTGTTGGTCAGCCTCTTCCTGACCCCTTACATCATCGCCAAGGTCGGGCTCGAAGGATATGGTCTCTTTGTGGTGCTCGAGGCGGCCCTGGGGTACGTGACGGTCCTGGATATCACGGGCATCAATATTTCGCTCGTCAAGTTCGTTTCGGAACATCATGCCCGCAAGGATTTCGATGCATTGGGTCGTCTCGTGCGTATGGCTTTCGTGTACTACCTGTTCTTTTTCGGGGCGGTGACGCTGTGCGTTTGGTTCCTGCGGCGTCCGCTCTTGGGGCTTTTTCGCATCGACGCCGCGTGGCTGTCCGTGGCCGCGACCATCCTGGCGGGGCTGCTCGCCGTCATGTTCCTCAGGGGCGTCTTCGGTATTCTTAAGACCGTCCTCTTCGGCCTGCAGCGCATGGATATCGAGAACGGTATTCTCATTGCGGCGGTGACCGCCAATATCGGTTTTACGGTGTATTTCCTGGAGGCGGGATACGGGGTTGCCGGCGTGGTCCTGGCGAGCTTCCTGATGGTGGCCTTCGCCGCCTGTCTGCGCATCGTCTTCGTCGCGCGCCTTCTGCCGAGGGCCGTCCCCAAGGGCCCTTTCTTTGACGCAAGACTTTTCGGATCGGCGCTCCTTTACGGGATCAAGATGCAGGTCATCGCTTTCGCGGAGCTTATCAACAAAGGCGTCGACAAGGTGCTTTTGGGGGCGCTCGCGGGTGTTACGCTGGGAGGCCTGTACGAGATAGGCGCCAAGGTCGCCAACATCACCAATCTCCTTCCGGCCTTATTCCTGCCGTCGGTCCTGCCCGCCGCCTCGGAGCTCCATGTCATGCGAGACGAGCGGCGCCTGGAGGACCTGTACGTGCGCGGAACGAAATACATGATGATGCTGCTGGCGCCGTTATGTTGTTTCGCGGTGTTGCATGCCGGCCTCATCATCCGGGCATGGATGGGGATAATGGCGCGGCCCGAATCGGTCCTGGCGGTCCAGTTCCTGACCCTTGCGTACGGCGTCTATCTGGTGACGTCCGTCGGCCGCTACATGGCGCGGGGCATAGGCGTGCTGGGTTTTGAGCTCGGCGGTTCGATCCTCCTGGCGGCCCTCAATATCCTCTTGAGTTTTGCGCTGATCCGGCGCATCGGTTTTGTGGGCGCCCTTTGGGGGACGGCCGCCGCGGCGCTGACGGGCAGCCTTTGGTTTATGGCGCGCTTCCATCGTTATCTGAAATTTTCGGTGGCGCGTTTCCTGGGGCGCAGCGTCCTGGGGCCGCTGGCGGCCAGCCTCCTGGCGGCGGCCGTCACTTTTTTCATGCCGGCCCGATTGGCGGGACAGGGCGGGCGGCTCGTTCTTTTCGGCCGCCTTTTTTTCGACGGCGCGGTCTTCACCGTCCTGTATGTTGCGTTGGTTCGCGGCTTCAGGCTCGTCGATGCCTACGAGCGCGAAGTCTTTGTCCATGCGTTGCGTAAGTTCGTGAAGAGATGACTGCCGCGGGCCTCGGGGCGGACCCCGCGAAGGAAACCTGTTGCAGGCAAGACCAAGGAGAAGACATGGAAAAGATCCCGGTCCGAAGGAACGTTTGCAAGGGGGCCGTCAAGGCGGGACTGTGTTTATTAAGGGGTTTAGGGGGTTTCGGCGCCAACACCTATGTCTCGCCCTTGGCGCGTATCGAATATCCGCGCCGCGTCCGGCTTGGCGGCGATGTGGTCCTCGAGCGCCACGCGCGCCTTACCGCCAACGGCCCCAAGGGGTCCATCGAGATCGGGGACGCGACGACGATATATCCTTTCGCGCTCCTCAAGGCCAACAACGGCGCGATCCGCATCGGCCGTTCCTGCACGGTGAACGATTACGCGGTCGTCTACGGCTACGGCGGCGTCACCATCGGCGACGACGTGCATATCGCCAGCCATTGCGTTATCGTGGCTTCGGAGCATGATATGGCGCTTTTGGGGACCGGCCGCTTCAGCCGGGAGATGATAGGCAAAGGCATCCGGATAGAGGCGAGTGTTTGGATCGGCGCCCATGTCGTCGTGCTCGACGGCGTCACGATCGGCGCGGGGTCGGTGATCGGGGCCGGCGCGGTCGTTGCGCGCGACATCCCGCCGCACTCCCTTGCGTTAGGGGTTCCGGCGCGCGTCGTCCGGAGCATAGGCCAGGCATGAGAGAGGCGGGTGTGAGCCAGATGCGCTGTGTCGCCTGCGGCGCCGAGGGCGTCTTGTTTTATGAGGGGCTTAGGGACGTGCGCTTCGGCCTTGAGGGCGTTTTTTCTATGCGGCGTTGCCGCCGGTGCGACCTTCTTTGGCTCGATCCGCTGCCTGAGCTTTTTCCGGAAGAGAAGTATTCCTATCCGGCTTCGTGTGCGGGGGAGACGGCGCACCGTCCGCTCGACGGCCTTCGGCAGAGGGTCCGCCGGATGATCCTTTGCGGTTTTTACGGTTACGACATGCCCGGCCGTACGCGCGCGGACATATTTTGGGGAAAGACGCTGGGCTTATTGCCGTGGTTGAGGCAGCGGGCGACGTGGGACCTGGGGGCGCTCCTTCCGCCGGCTCCGGAGCGGCCCGGCGCCTTAGCCGTTGATGTTGGCTGCGGCGAGGGAAATTATCTGGCGATCGTGAAATCCCTTGGTTGGCGCGTGCGGGGCATCGAACCGCAGCCCCAGGGCGCGGCCGCGGCGCGCCGGCGCGGCATCGATGTCTTCGAGGGGATCCCGGCTGAGGCAAAGATCGAAGACGGGAGCGCCGATTGGGTGACGCTGATACACGTCCTCGAGCATACTCCGGACCCGGCCGGGATCTTGGGGACGGTCTTCCGCTGGCTCAGGCCCGGGGCGCGCCTCGCGCTGCGCGTACCCAATGTCCTGAGCCTGGGGCACAGGCGCTTCGGCCGACGGTGGTACCTTTTGGATCCGCCGCGCCACCTTTTCGGCTTTGCGCCGAAGAGCCTGCGCCTGCTGTTGTCCCGTTTTGCCTTTAAGCGCATACAGGTGCGCATCCTGACGAAGGCCGCGGGTTCGGCCTTTGATCACAGCACGCGCATCCGTCGCGACGGCCGGACGGATCCCTGTCTTTCCCGGCGGGAGAAGGGCCGCGGCTGGTTCGTCTTTCAGGAAGAGCTCTTGTGCCGTTTCGGCCTGCCGGCGGGCGAAGAGATCGAGGTCGTCGCGACAAAATGAGGTCGGGATGAGAATATTTTTGTGCGCGCCGTGGGACGGGACGGCCCTGGGCCGCGTTACGCAATACGCCCACAAGGCGTTGATGGAGGAGGGGCATGAGGTCGCGGTCTTCGATTTCCGGCGCCGCGGCTACAGCCGCTGGCCGTTGGTGCAGCCTTTGAAAAAGGCGCTGCGGCGCGTCTGGCCCAAGACACCGTCCCCTTATGACGTGACGGGCGTGCGCGCAGCCGTTGACCGGGACATGAACCGCCGGCTGCTCGAGCGTTGCCGGGCCTTCGCGCCCGAGCTCTTTCTTGTCTTTTGCGGAGAGAATATCGGCCCGGAGACGCTGGCCAAGGTCAAAGGCACCGGGGCCGTGACCGCGAACTGGTTCCATGATTCGCTTCTGTATGCGTCGCGGCGCGACCTCGTGCAGCGTGTCCTGCCCGTTTATGACTTGCTTTTTCTTGTCGATGATCTGAGCGTCTTGAAGGAGGCGGGCGCGTCGCTGCCTCAGGCCCGGACGTTGCCGTTGGGGTGTTGCGTTGCAACGCATCGTTCCCTCGATCTTGATGCCGGCGAGAGGAAGCGGTGGGGGGCGGACGTGGCGTTCGTAGGGTCGCTTAGCCCCGGGAGGGTAAGCGTCCTTAAGGAGTTGACGGAATTCCGCCTGGGGATCTGGGGAGGGTGGCGGGACCGCGATCCGGCCCTGGCGGCGTTCTACCGGGAGCAGAACGTAACCGGCGAAGACGCGGTAAAGATCTACAATGCTGCGCGCGTGAACCTGGACATTCATGTTTTGTTCGGCGCGCGCCGGCAGTTGTTCAACGTGACACCGCGGGTCTTCGAAGTGCCCGCCTGCGGCGGTTTCCTGCTGACACCCGCCGTTGCGCAACTGGAGCGCCTCTACAAGCCCGGGGATGAGATGGCCGTTTATCGGGACACAGACGAGCTGAAGGCGCATATCCGCTACTACCTCGGCCATGAAGAGGAGCGCCGGGCGATGGCCGATCGGGCTCGGCAACGGGCGAACGGCCAGCATACCTATACCCACCGTGTCCGCGAGCTTATCCGATGCGTGGAGGATTTCAGAAAGGGCGGGCACAGGGAGGAACGATGAACCGCGAAGAGACGTATTTCTTGAGTTTCCTGGAGGCCGAGGGGTCGGGGAGCACATCGTTCTCGAACCGATATATGTTTTGGATGCGGCGGCGCAGGACCGAGCAGGCGGTGGCGCGGGCCCTTAAGGAAAGAGGGCTGCGGCGGGCGTCCCTGCTTGATATCGGTTGCGGCAACGGTTCCCTCGCCCTGTATCTGCTTGATACCGTCGGGGACAAATGCGCGCTTGAGATAACGGGCGTGGATATTTCGGAGATGGACGTGGAACTCGCCCGCAGAAAAGCGGCTTTTTTCGAGGTCTCCCGGTGCCGTTTTGAGGTGGCCGACGGCTGCCGTTTGCCTTTCCCGGACGCTTCCTTCGACGTGGTGACGGCTCTCGAGATCATTGAGCATGTGGCGCGTCCGCCGGAGCTTCTGCGCGAGATCTACCGCGTGCTCAAGCCGGGCGGGGCGGCGGTCCTGACGACGCCCAATGGCGGCCCGCGGTTGCCCGTTGCGGCCTTTCGTGCTTTGAACGCATTGAGCGGCGGATGGCTGCGGCGGACCTTCGCTCTCGATAAACGCACAGGCAGCGAGGAGAAAGACAGGCGGGTCATGAAGATCACGGACCCGCACGAGGAGAACACACGGCGAAAGCATATTTCGGTCAAAGGCGCCGCCGCGTGGCACCGCCTGGTCTCCGGGGAGGGCTTTCGGGTACGCGCCATCCGCGGAACAGGCGGGGTGATCTGGGGCGGGGCGCCCCTGGACCGCCACCGCGTTCTCTTCGCCCTGAGCGTCCTCTTGGATGCGTTTCTCGATCTTTTTTGGTGCTCTTACCTTTGGTCGGAGACGCTGGTGATCGATCTGCGCAAGGGGCGGGCCGGGACACGGGAGAAAGGGGCGGGGTCGTGATCGTCAGCCGCAACACCCTGAGGGATATGTATCTGGTCGCGCGGTTCCTCGTTCTTTTGCCCTGGTGGGTCCTGCGGCGGCTGACGCTCAAGAAGATGCGCCCCGAGGAGGTCAGGACGGTCCTGGTGGTGCGCCACGACCGCATCGGCGACATGGTGCTGACGACGCCGCTCTTTAAAGCCCTGCGGCGCGCCTTTGCCCAGGCGCGGATCATCGTTCTGGGGTCGCGCGTCAACGCCGCCGTCGTCGAACATCATCCCTGCGTGGACGAGGTCCTTATCTATGAGGACGAGAGCCAGCTGCGGCGGCTGGGCCGCTCTTTGAAGATCGGCCTGGCGGTCGATGCCTACTATACCTATCTCTTTCGTCCGGCGTGGCATACGCTGCTTCTTGGGGCGCGCTACCGCGTCGGTTTTGAGAAGGCGGGCCGGGAGGTGTGCTTTAACCTGCGCGGCCCCCGGGAAGGTAAGGAGCAGCATATGGTGGACCAGGTATTGGATATCGCGCGGTCCCTCGGCATCGAGGCGCAGGAGAGGGAGCCGTCCCTGTATATCAGCGACGAGGAGAAGCGGTGGGCGGCGAATCTTCTGGTCCGCGAAGGCCTGGACGGCAACAGCGTCAAGGTCGCCTTTCACCCCGGCGCCTATTATCCGTCCCAGCGCTGGCCTCTGGAGCGCTTCCTGGCGCTGGGCAACCGCCTGCTCGAGCGTGTCGCGGAGGCGCGCCTGCTGTTCTTCGGCGGCCCGAACGAGAAAGATCTGCTGGACAAGGCGCGGGCCGCTCTTACGGACAGGCGCGCGCGCGTTTTTTCGGACTTGTCCATCCGTCAGTTCATGGCCTTGTTGTCGTTGTGCCATGTCTCGGTGTGCAACAATTCGGGGGCGCTGCATATCTCGTGCGGTCTGGGCGTGCCCACGGTCTCATGGCTGGGGCCGGCCGACCCCGTCCTGTGGCGGCCGCGCGGTCCCCGGGATATCCTGGTCGGCAAAGAGATCGCGTGTCAGCCCTGCTATAAGGATGTCTGCGGCCGGCACGCCTGTCTTTTGAATATTTCGGTCGACGAGGTCTGGCGGGCGTTGCAGGCGCAGTTGGCGCGCGCTGCGGGCGCGGGCTCATGAAAAAGATCCGTATTCTTTACATAACGTGTTTCGGCTCGATGCAGGGAGGCGGCCAAAGGAGCCTTTATCTGCTCATCAGGCATTTGGATAAAGAGAGATTCTGCCCGTTCCTCGTCGTGCCCGAGGCGGGGGATTTAAAGGCGGCGGTCGAGGCCCTCGGGGTGGCGGTCTTCGTCCTGAAGCCGGCGCGCCTGAGGAGTCTGAACGTCGCGGCCCTCGTTCGGACCCATCGCGCCCTCGCGCGTATCCTGGAGGAGACGCAGGCGGATATCGTCTCTACCGATTCCGTCCGGGAGACCTTTTACGCCCGGCATGCCGGACGACGGCGCGGCGCGCGCATTCTGCTGCACCTGCGGGTAACGGATTCGGCGGCATGGGTCGACAGGATGCTTTATGGCCTTGTCGACCGCATGATCGCCGTCTCGCGGGCCGCCGCCAGGCGTTTCGAGAGATGGGACCGGCAGGGGAAGGTCTCCGTGGTTTATAACGGCGTTGAGCTGGACGCGCTGGCGGCCGCGCCGCCGCGGCCCGCGGACGGCGTTCTGCGTCTCGGCTACTTCGGCCGGCTCGAAGAACGCAAGGGTATCGACGTCCTTGTCCGGGCCGTCCGGCGTCTCAAGGACGCGCCCGTATCCGTCTCCATTTTTGGCGAAGGAAGGCAAGGGTATACCCGTTACCTTAAGGAACTGGCCGCCGGAGACGGACGGATCGTCTTCGAGGGGTTCGTCGCGGACGCTGTCGAACGGATGCGGCGGTTGGATGCGGTCATCCTGCCGTCGCGCCACGGCGAGGGGTTGTCGCGCGCCCTCATCGAAGCGATGGCTTTGGGGCGGCCGGTCATCGTCAGCGATATCCCCAGCAATCCCGAAGTGGTGGGCGGGGAGCTGGAAGCTTTCATCTTTCGCAACGGCGATGAGACCGACCTGGCGCGTCTGCTGGCGGACCTCATGGCGCGGCCCGGTCAGCTTATGGAGGCGGGTAGGAAAGCGCGGCAACGGGCCGAGGCCTGTTTCGATCTGGTGAAAAATACGCGGCTCATCGAGGACGTCTATTCGGGGTTGGCGCGTCGTGTTCCCGTGCCGCAGCCCGCCGTCTCCCGGATCCTTGTCGTCAATTTGGGCGGGATCGGCGATCTTTTTTTGTCGTCGCCGGCCCTCCGGGCCCTGCGCCGGCATTTTGCTCAGGCGTGCCTTGTTTTTTGCGGGGTGCCCCGCACGGCGGCCTTCGCGCGCAGCCTGGGGTGTTTCGATGATGTGCGGCCGTTCACGGGCTACGAGGAGGGCGGCCGCCGTTTTGTTCTCGGCTGGGGGCGGTCTTTCTGGAGGCTGGCGCTGGCCCTGCGGCGGGAGCGGTTCGACGTCGCCGTCAATATGCGCACCCTCCATTCGCTGACGGGCGCTTGGAAGATGGCGTTGTTCTTTTGGCTCGTGGGCGCGCGGCGTCGCGTGGGCCGCGATACGGACGGGCGCGGTTTCTTTTTGACCGTCAAGGTGCCGGAGACGACGCGCGGCGAGAAGCACGAGATGGAATACGACCTGGATACGGTGCGCGCCTTGGGCGTCGCGGTCGACGATGCGTCTTTGAGGGTGGACATCCCGGAGCAGGCCCGGCAGGCCGTCTCCGTTCTTTTGGGCGCGCAGGGCATCGATGCGGGCGCGCGCCTGATCGGGGTCAATCCCGGCGGCGCGCCGTCGCACCGCTGGCCGCTGGCGCACTTCGGGACCGCGATGAAGCAGATCCTCGATATCTGCCCCGGCGTCCTGGTGGTGACCGGGGGCAAGGGGGAGGAGGGGCTGGGAGAGGAGCTCGAGGGCCTCCTGAAGGGGTACCGGGTCGTCAATGCCGCCGGCCGCCTGTCGTGGGAAGAACTGGCGGCGTTTCTGGAGCGATGCCGCCTCTTTGTCACCAACGACACCGGGCCGATGCATGTGGCCGCGGCCCTCAAGACCCCCATGGTGGCGCTCTTCGGTCCCGGCTACCTGACGCGGTTTGATCCGCGGATCCTATCGGATAAGGCGATCGTGCTGCATGAGCGCGTATCGTGCGCGCCTTGTGATAGAATGAGCTGCCGGGATCTGTGGTGTCTTAAGCGCATCACCCCCGGCGGCGTCGTGACGGCGGCCCGGGAACTTCTGGAGCGCGCGTAGCCATGTGCGTGTCGGTCTTTCGATCGGATATCGGATAGCATGGATCAGGTGAATAGGAATGATTTCGCGTGTCCGGCATGTCGAGCCGCCTTGAAGCGGGACGGCCAGGGTCTGGTCTGCGCGTCGTGCTCGGTCCGGTGGCCCGTTCAGGACGGCGTTGCCGACTTCCGCCGGGAGCGCGACCGGTATTGGGGAGAATATCCGCCGCAGGTGATGGACCGGCTCCTGGAGGCCTGTCGCCAAAGGGGCTGGTTGGCTGCGGTCAAGGATTTCTTCGGGGAGCGTGACCCCGGATATTATGAGTATCTGACGGACAAGCGCCGGGCCAACTGGACGTACCTGGTGTCGTTGCCCCGGACCGCGCGCGTGCTGGACGTCGGCTGCGGCTGGGGCGCTTTGTCTTTTCCCCTGGCGCAGCGGTTCGACGAGGTATACGGGCTGGATATCGTGCCGCAGCGTTCGGCCTTGCTCATGCTGCGCCGGCAGCAGGAGAGGTGCCCCGGCGTGATCCCCGTTTGCGGCGAGGCGACACATCTGCCCTTTGCCGATGGGTTCTTCGACGGCATCGTGCTCAACGGGGTGCTTGAGTGGATACCCTCGACGCAGGAGGGCGACCCTGCCCGTGTCCAGGCGGCGGCGCTCAAGGAGGCCTGCCGCGTCCTTAAGCCCGGAGGCATCTTGTATGTGGCGATCGAGAACCGCTGGGCCGTCATCAATTTTCTGGGCCTGCGCGATACCCATTCGGGCCTGCGTTTCGCGCCGATCCTGCCGCGGCCGGTGGCCAATCTGTACAGCCGTCTGGCGCGGGGGAAGGATTTCAGGGAGTACACGTACACATATGGGGAGCACAAGCGCCTGCTTAAAGCGGCGGGGTTCGGCCGCGCGTGTTTCTTTGCGCCGCTGCCCACCTACCGGCGCTTCTATTATTTCCTGCCCCTGGACGACGCGCGATGGGTCCGTTTCTTCCTGGGTGATTTCGTCTCTTCGCGCAACCGCTTCCAGCGGTTCTTCATCACCGTGACGCGGGCCTTGCGGCTTTACGGGCTGGTGAAATACTTCGTTCCCGACTTCGGCATCTTCGCCCAGAAAGGCGCGGGCGGGGACGCGGCCGTCGCGTGCAACACGATCCTTCATCAGGGCGTGGAGCGCGTCTCTCAGTTCTCCTTTGAGTCCGGCGCGGACCGGCCGGCGACCGTCCTTAAGATCTACCGCGACGATCAACCGGACAGGTGGCAGCGGATGTGCGCCCTTATGCGCTCCCTTTACGCCCATCCGGAGCCGCTTTTGGCTCATTCGGTGCCGCAGGTCCTGCGCTCCTGGAAAGAGGGGGGCGCGTTCCTGGTCCGCGAGACCTTCGTGCCGGGTATTTCCCTGCGGCGCCGGGCCGAACGCCGCAGCCCGTTCTGGAAGCGCGAGTTTATCGGTCACCTGAACGCGGTCACGGCCTGGCTTTCGGCTTTTCATCGCGTCTCGGTCGTCGGCAGTTTTGTCTTCGAGGGGGATGCCGTCCGGTCGCTGCTCCAGGATCTGGCGGCGTTCGTCCCCAAGAAGGCCTTTTTTGCTCAGGCGTCTGCCGTGCGTGTGCCGGCCGTGGTGTGCCACGGCGACCTGCGGCCCGCGAACGTTTTCGCGACGCCGCAGGGCCTGCGGGTGATCGACTGGGACTGTTTCTCCATGCAGGGGCTGCCGTTGATGGACCTGATGGAGTTCATCCTGCGCTATGTCCACGCGCACTCTATGTGGCAGCAGGACGGCGTTCATTTGAGGCCGGATGTTTTCCGCCGCTATCTCGATATTATTTACCTGCGCTCCAGCGCCTTGTCCACGGCCGTACGGTACGCCCTGGACCAGTATGGAAAGGCGTTGGGTCTTGATGCGCAGCAGCGCGGTCTTCTGTTCGCGTATTGGGCGCATCGTATGTTCTGTCCCGGCCGGGACAAGGTCTTCTATGTGTTTTCAGAAAAGTAAGCGTGGCGCCGCTCTCTGTGTCCGGGCCAGGCGCGCCGAACCCCTGGAGTAAAACATGATAGACCGGCTCTATCGCTGGTTTCATCGGCGGGTTTCCCGACCCGAGGAACGCGGGGAGTTCTCTGCCGGCTACTGGCAGGCCAAAGTCCGGCGCCTGGCCGACGGCATCGCGGCCGCCTACAGGGGGCGTGTCCTTGAGGTCGCGTGCGGCGAGGGCCTTTTTCTTGCTCAGCTCCTGCGCCGCAACAAGGAGATCGAGGCGTGGGGCGTCGACTCCTGGCCTGACATCCTGGAGCGCTGCCGCCGGCGTCTTCACGAAGAGGGGCTTCCCGAAGCGCATCTCATAGAGGCGGACGCGCGGCGCCTGCCCTGCGAAGACATCTTTTTCGACGCGGTCGTCTGTATCAACTGTTTTATGTGCCTGCCGGGTTTCACGGCGGCGCGCGCCGTCATCGGCGAGATGGTCCGGGTATGCAAACCCGGCGGCCGCCTGATCATCGAATTCCGCAACCGGGCGAACGCGTTGCTGCGCCTCAAGTACGTCCTGGCCAAGTATTATGACGCTTCGACGAAGAACCACCCGTTGAGCACCTATTACGAGAAGGATATCGTCGCGGTCTTGAGGCAGCACGGATGTGTCGTGCGCCGGGCGCTCCATGTCGACTTCCCGGTCAAGCGGTGGGCGCCCATCATCATTCTGGAGGCCCAGAAGAATGTCTAGGAAGCTGCCGCTCATCGGATAC
Source organism: Deltaproteobacteria bacterium (assembly GCA_050258015.1). Lineage (GTDB taxonomy): Bacteria > Omnitrophota > Gorgyraeia > Velamenicoccales > Velamenicoccaceae > JBLMXZ01. Next base: position 28,969 of record JBLMXZ010000093.1, on the reverse strand, counting down.
CCGTTGCGGTGGAGCGACTGGTGCCTGGCCTGGCGCGGCCTTGTGGACGCCGGAGTCCGGGAGCGATTCGGCCGCGACCTGGCGGCCTGGGCCGGCAAGGAGAGCGCTTTTCTCCTCAATTCGGGAAGCGCGGCGTTCCTGTTGATCCTGCGGTCCCTGTGCCGTTTGAGTTCCCGGCGGGAGGTGTTATTGCCGTGTTATACGGCGCCGAGCCTCGTCGTCGCCATCCGGAAGGCGGGCCTGGAACCGGCGTGCTGCGATATCTCCTCGGATGATCTCAACGCCGACGCGGATGATCTGTTGAGGCGCGTCAACGGCCGGACGCTCGCGGTGGTGGGCGTGCATATGTTCGGGATTCCTTGGACAGCGGCCGCGATGCTGCGGCAACGCCTGCCGAGGGACGTTTTTTTCATCGAGGATGCTGCCCAGGCCTTTGGCGCGACAATAGGCGGCAGGCCGGTCGGGGCCTTCGGGGACGCGTCGTTTTATAGTTTCAACCGCGGCAAGAACCTGCCGGTCTACGCGGGCGGGTGCGCGTTGACCTCGGATGCCCGGATCGGGGCTCTCCTGCGCGAGGCGTGGATGGGACTGAAAGGCCCCGGATTAGGGGAATACGCGGATGTCGTCGTCAAGCTGGGAGGTCTTTGTCTGGCGTTCAAGCCGGGTGTTTACGGCCTCTTGAGCCGTTGGATCGCGCGGTATAAGGAAACGAGCGTGCCGCTCGATATTCCCCAGGCGCACCTGACGGGTTTTCAGGCGGCCTTCGGCCGCCGGCTCTTGGCGTCGAGCCAGCGGACTTTTTCCGCGCGCCGGTCCAACGCCGCGGCCCTGATGCAGGGGTTGTCCGATATCCCGGGGGTCCGCCTGCCGCGCTGGACATCCGAGGCGCATCCCGTCTTGAACCGGCTGCCCGTCGTCATCGAAGAGACGGCGTACGTCCCTAACGTCATTGACCGCCTGGAAGGCCGCGGCATCGAGGCCTCGCGGCTGTATGTCCGGCCCCTGCACCGCATCTTCGATATCGCCGGCGGCGAGGCGTTCCCGAATGCCGAGTATTTGGCGCAGCGCCTGGTGACGCTTCCGGTGCATCCGTTGGTGACGCCGGGGGATATAGAGGTGATGATCGAAGTGATAAGGGAACAACTCAAATGAACCCGCGAATCCGATGTCTGAATTCCGAGATCCGAAGAAGCCTTTACATTCGGGATCTTTCGGATTTCGGACTTCGGTCTTCGGACTTCGAAGCTTAACGGAGCATGAGCGGTTTTTCTGAGGGTGTTTATGTTGCCATGGCGTAATCTTAGGAGATTCATGGGCAAGGCCGTGCGGCAGCCCGGTTACGCGATTCGGGTCGCGCTCAAGCGGCTGCGGGCCTACGCGGCCTACAAGAACGCCGACGGCAGGGGCCCCGCGCCCGAGGCGATCACGTTCTTCCTGACGCGGCTGTGCAATTTACGGTGCAGGATGTGCGGCCAGTGGGGCGATAAGGGCGTCACGAAGCAGGAGGGGGGCGCGGCGCTCGCCGACGCCCTGCCGCAGGAAACGGTCGGCCGCGTGCTTGAGGAGGTCGAGGGGTTCCATCCCAATATCACGCTTTTCGGGGGAGAGCCGCTGCTTCATCCCGCGATCCTGCCGATCATGAAGTCGGTCAAGGAGAAGGACCTCCACGGGCTCGTTATCACCAACGGCACGCTCCTCGACCGTTTTGCGGTCGACTTGGTGACGATGGGCTGGGACGAGCTCAACATCTCCGTCGATGGAGACGGCGCTCTTCATGACGAGATCCGGGGCCTGCCCGGGGTCTTCGGCCGCATCATGAACGGCATCCGCGAGGTGAACGCCGCGAAAAAGGAGCTGGGCCGCAAGAAACCCCTGATCAATCTCCAGTGCACCGTGACCCGGTATAACTATGAGCGCCTCGAGACTCTGCTCGATGTGGCGCGGGAGGCCCAGGCGGACTCCCTGACGTTCCACAATCTCATCTTTGTCGGCCGCAAGGCGCTGGACGAGCACCGGCGCGTCGACGCGATGCTCGGGTGTTCGTCGCGCGCCTGGGAGGGGTTCGTCTTCGATCCGGGCATTGACCCGAAGAAGCTCTTCGTCAAGATGCAGCAGGTCCTCGGCAGACCCGCGCCCTTCAGCGTCGATTTTTATCCCAATTTCACCGAGAAGGGGCTGGTCGAATATTACATGAGACCGGACTATCTGCCTTCGGAATACGCCCCGCGCTGCATGAGCCCCTGGGTATGCGCCTATGTCTTTCCCGACGGCGGGGTGCGGCCGTGCCTGAATTGTTCGTTCGCCTTCGGCAACGTGAAGGAGACGGAGTTCCTGAAGATCTGGAACAGCCCGGACGCCGTGCGTTACCGCCAGGCGCTGAAGAAGGAAGGGATTTTCCCCGCCTGCAGGCGCTGCACGGAATTGTATAGATATTAGTTTTGACCGCCTTCCGGCGGGGACTACCTGGAAGGGGACATTATGGTGGGGCGCCCGCCTGCAGGCGCTGCACGGAGCTGTATAGATATTAGATAGTTAAACGAGTTAGCGAGTGAACGAGTTGACGAGTTGGAAAGGTGAAATAAGAGTGTTTTTGGGAGTTTTGTCTTTCGGCGTCAGTGCCTGTTGTACTCGTTTATTCGCTTAACTCGCTTACTTGCCAACTGATTTTTATGATAAAGGTTTGCCACATCATAACGCGCCTGGACAGGGGCGGAGCGCCGGATATCGCGCGCCTGCTTGCGCAGAGACTGGACCCGCAGAGATTCTCCGCGACGCTCATCTACGGATGGACACGGGAACCTTCCGAGCGGACGCGGCGCTTCCTCGAGCAGGCGCGGGACGGGGCGGTCCTGGTGCCGTCGCTGCGGCGCTCCATAAACCCGCTGCGTGACGCCTGCGCCTACCGCAGCCTGTCGGATATCTTGAGGCGCGAAAGGTTCGATATCGTCCATACGCATACCGCCAAAGCCGGAGTGCTCGGCCGCATCGCGGCCCGCCGGGCAGGGGTGCCGGTCGTCGTTCATTCCCCGCACGGCCACGATTTTTACGGTTACTTCGGCGCCCTCGGCAGCTCTCTCGTCGTGCGGGCCGAGCGGATCGCAGCCCGTTACTGCGACCGCATCGTGGTATCGACGCGACTCGAGAGAGAGGATATGCTCGCCTATCGCATCTGTCCCGCCGCAAAGATCCGCGTGATACCGGGCGGCGTCGCTGTCCCCGTGGATATCCCCGCGCGGCGTCCGGCCGGGGATGTCTGCGTGGGTTTCCTCGGCCGCCTCGAACCGGTCAAGGGGCCCGAGTTTTTCATCGAGGCCGCGGCGCGCATCGCGCCGGCGGCGCCGCGCGTCCGCTTTCTCGTCGCGGGGGACGGCTCCATGCGCCGCTATCTCGAGGAGCGCAGCCGCGCCCTGGGACTCCTCGACAGGATAGAGTTCGCCGGCTGGGTCGAGGACGCGCAGGCGTGTCTGCAGCGCATGGACGTTCTCGTCGTCCCGTCGCGCAACGAGGCGGTCGGCCGCGTCATTCTTGAGGCGGCGGGCCGCGGCATCCCGGCGGTCGCCGCGCGCGTGGGCGGCATCCCGGAAGTCGTCCGCGAAGAGGAAACGGGTCTCCTCGTCGCACCGGGCGACGCGGCGGGAATAGCGGCCGCCGTCCTGCGGCTGGTCGGGGACGGCGACCTGCGCGCGCAGATGGGGGCGCGGGCCCACGATTGGACCAAAAAAGAATTCAGCGAGGAAAAGATGCTCGCGGCTTTTGAGCAGCTCTACGCGGAGTCGGCGCATGAGGCCTAAGAACGCGATAGGAGGGGCGCTGCTTTTCGCGGCCCTATTATGGTTCGCCCCCCGCTTATATGCGGCGGACGCGCAGGGGTTTGTCTGGCGGTGGATGCCCGTAGGCCTTCAGGTCAGCACTACGGTAAGCGACGGTTCTTTTACGATGGAGGAGGTCTTTGACACGGCGCACGAGGCGGGCCTGGAAGCCCTCATTATCATGGACAGGGATACCATGCGCTGGGAATATGGGCTGTGGCCTTTGCAACACCTGCTCAAGAGATCGGAATCCGAGAAGTCCGTTTCATCATACGGATATTCTAACTATTTGCATGACATAAGCTTTTATTCCAGAAAATACCCTGACCTTATCATCATCCCCGGGGTTGAGGCAGCGCCTTTTTATTACTGGACGGGTTCTCTTTTTTCAGGTTCCCTGAGGCTCAATAATTGGCATCGCCATATCCTCGTTGCCGGCCTTACGGACGCGGAGGATCTGAGGCATTTGCCCAATGTGGCGCGGCCGTCAACGATCGCGCGCTCGTGGCGCTGGGTGGATATCTTCCGGCTGTTCCCTTTTGTTTTGCTCGGGGCGGGCGCGTTCCTGTTTTACCGGCGCGAGTATGATTACGCGGACGAGAAAGGCGTTGTCTGCAGCCGGTTCTCCCTGAGGTGGCGCTTGACGGGCATCGGCGCGGCCTGTCTTGGTCTTCTTTTTATCATAAACGAAAATCCTTTTTTGCCACAAGGATACGATCAATATTCCCGGACTGCCGGTTACCGGCCCTACCAGGACTTTATCGATTACGTCCGGGGCGAAGGGGGTCTGACATTCTGGGCCCATCCCGAAGCGGCCAATTCGGGGGAGCACGATGGCGTTCGTTATGAGACTCTCGCTCATCCCGGGGCGATAATGGAGACTAAGGATTACACGGGATTTTGTGTCTTCCCGGAGGGCCTTAAGATCGTCGGAGCGCCTGGCGGGCAGTGGGATAGGGCTCTGATGGAATATTGCCGCGGGGAGCGCGCGGCCCCTGTCTGGGCGGTTTCCGGCATGTCCTTCGACACAGGCAGCCGTCAGGAGCTGCTGCGTCGCATGGAGGGGACACGAACGTATGTTCTCGGGGAGGCCTTGAACTGGCACGATATCCTGGACGCGATGCGCGGGGGACGGATGTACGCGACCGCCGGCGGCGCGGACGACCCTTTATTATTGCATGAGTTTTCCGTCATGGATTCGAGCACGGGACAACGCGTCGGGCCGGGTTCTATCGCCGTTATTTCAGGTTCTCCGATCGTAGCCGTAACGGCCGACCGCAAAGGATCGCAGGAGGAGCAGGCCGCCCAGGAGCCGGAGGTGCCGCGCCGCCCGGACACGGGGCCGAAGGACATCAAAGTTTCGGTCATTCGCAATGGAGAGGTCGTCAAAGAGGAAGACCACGCCCTTCCGCTGGGCTTTTTCTACGTGGACCCGCAGCCGCTTAAAAAGGCGTCTTTTTACCGCGTGGTGATCACACGGGGGCCGCAGACCATCGTGACCAACCCCATCTTTGCGATCCCGAAGGTGACGGCCGAGAAGACCGGCAAGGACACCAAGGGTTAGCCTTCCTGCGCGCCCGCCCGTCCCGGTTGGCCGGGACGGGACCGCATCTTTATATTTTATCTTCTTGATTCATAGGGAGTTGTGGTATTATAATAAAAATGGTTTACGCGGCGCATCAGCCTCAATATATTCCCTGGCTCGGATTTTTTGACAAGATGGCGCGGGCGGACGTCTTTGTGTTCCTGGACACCGTGCAGTACAAGCACCGGGAATTCCAGAACCGCAATAAGATCCGCACCAAGGACGGCGTGCAGTGGTTAACGGTGCCCGTTCATTATAAGCAAGGCATCGCCCTGCGCGATGTGCGCATCGACAACGGCCGCGATTGGCGCGCGCAGCATTTGAAGAGCCTTAAGGCCTGGTACGGCCGCGCGCCTTTTTTTGACGCCGAGATCGGTTTTTTTGAATCGCTGTACGCGCTCGGGTGGGAGCGGCTCATGGACCTAAACGTCGCCACGATCCGTTTCTTCTGCGAAAGGTTCGGTATCGCGACGCGCACCGTGCTGGAGTCCGAGCTGGGGACCTCCGGCGCCAAGACGCAGCGGCTCGTCGATATCGGCCGGGCCCTGGGGGCCGCCACGTATCTGTCCGGCGCCGGGGGACGCGCGTATCTGGAAGAGGGCCTTTTCCGCGCGGCCGGCCAGCGCGTCGTGTACCAGGAGTTCGCGCATCCGCGTTACGCGCAGCTCTTCGCCGAGCGCGACGAGGATTTTGTCCCGTGCCTGAGCGCCGTCGATCTTTTGTTCAACGAGGGACCCGGCGGCGCCGCGCTGTTCAAAAAATGAACGCCGGTCTCCTCGCGCGGAGCACCGGTAAGATTCCGCCGGGGTGGAAGTGGGGGGTGAGCTATGTATGAAGCGCATTGGGGCCTGAAAGAGAAACCGTTCGAGAACACGCCCAACCCGCGGTTCCTGTATTATTCCAAAGAGCATGAGGAGGCGCTCTTCCGCCTTCTATATGTCGTCGAGCAGCGCAAGGGCGCGGCGATGCTGACGGGCGTCTTCGGCTGCGGCAAGACGGTCCTGGGCCGCACCCTTCTCGATAAACTCAACAAGAACGTCTACCGCATCGCCTTCATCAGCAATCCGTATCTGAAGTCCGTGGAGCTCCTGCGCGCCATCGCGCGGCAGCTGGGGGTGACGGAGCTCTCCGAGAAGCTCAACGAGATGTCGGCGGACACGTTCCTGCAGCGCATCGAAGAGGTCCTCGTCAACAACAGCCAGGACGGCAAGGAGACCCTCGTCATCATCGACGAGGCGCACATGATCCGTGACGACGAGATCTTCGAGGAGCTGCGGCTGCTGTTGAATTTCCAGACGGAGGAGAAATTCCTTCTGACCCTTATCCTGATGGGGCAGTCCGAGCTCATGGAGAAGGCGCGCAAACATAAGCCCTTCGTCCAGCGGGTCGCGCTCGGGTATCATCTGGCGCCCTTCGATATCCACGACACCGGCAACTATATCCGGCACCGCCTTAAGATCGCGGGCGCGCGCGGCACCGACGTCTTCTCGCAGGACGCCGTCGATTCCATCTTCGAGAATTCGGGCGGCATCCCGCGGCGCATCAACCAGATCTGCGACATGTGCCTTTTGTCGGGGTTCAACAACAACGCCACGCGCATCGACCGCGCCATCGCGGAAGACGTTGTCGCGAGCTTAGGCGTATAACAAAAAGCTGATTAGCTGATTTGCTGTTTCGTTGTTTAGCGCAACGGTTTTACTAATGAGCTAATCAGCGAATCAGCTAAACAGCTGCAGCGAGGGAGTTCTTTATATGAATATTCTCGCCATCGGCGCCCATCCCGACGACATCGAGTTCGGCTGCGGGGGCACGCTCATGCGTTGCGCCCAGAAAGGACACCAGGTCTTTCTTCTGGTCCTGACCTCGGGCGGGGTGGGGGGGTCCCCCGAGAAGCGCCGTTGCGAACAGGAGCGCGCCGCCCACTACATGAAGGCCCGCCGGGTCTTTTGGGGCGACTTTATCGATACCGAGGTGCCGCGCGACCGCAGCGTGATCACGCTGATCGAAGAGACCATCAAAAAGACCAGGCCCGATCTCGTTCTTTTCAACTACCTCGCCGATATCCATCAGGACCACCGGGCGCTCGCCCGCGCGGCGCTCTCGGCCTCGCGCTACATACGGGAGGTCCTGTATTACGAGGTCCCGACGACACAGGCCTTCGAGCCGGACGTCTTCGTCGATATCAGCCGCGTTATGACGAAGAAGCTCACCTTGTTGAGGGTCCACTGTTCCCAGGTGCACCGCACCCGCGTCAAGAACCTGAGCATCCTCGAGAGCGCCAAGTCCTGCGCCGTCTTCCGGGGATATCAGGGCCGGGTGAAATACGCCGAAGGGTTCAAGGCGCTGAGGATCCTGAAGACCCTATGACGCTGACCTCTTTTCTGGTGGCGTTCCTGGTAGCCCTTCTGTCGGCGCCCCTGTTCCGGGCTCTGGCCCTGCGGTGGGGCGTCGTCGACGTTCCCTGCGCCCGAAAGCTTCAGCGGGAGCCGGTGCCTCTGCTGGGAGGGGCGGCGGTCTATCTGGGCGTGATCGCAGGCTCCTTCGTCGTGCCTCTCTACGCCCGGTCCCACCAGGCGCTCTTCCTCGCCTCGACCCTCATCTTCGTCATCAGCGTTATGGACGATAAGCGCGAGATATCCGCCCGGGTGCGTCTCGTCGTGCAGCTGGCGGCCGCCTTCCTCCTTATCGCCAACGGCCTGCGCATCAGTTTTCTCCCAAACGTCTGGTGGGGCAAGATCCTCGAGATCCTCATCACGCTCCTGTGGATCTTGGGCATCACCAATGCCTTCAATTACCTGGACGGCGCCGACGGCCTGTGCGCGGGCCTGGCGATCGTGGCGGCCTTCTTCTTTTTCATCATCCTGTTGACGACCGGTCAGGTCGATCTTATCTTCCTTCCGGCCGCGGTCATGGGGGCCTGCGCGGGTTTCTTTCCTCACAACTTCAGCAGGGGCAAGATGTTCCTGGGGGACGGCGGGAGCATGTTCCTGGGCTTTACCCTGGCGGGATTCGCCTTGACCGGCAGCTGGGCGGGCGAGAACATCCTGCGCGTGATCGTGCCCATCCTCATCCTGGGGGTGCCCATTTTCGACATGACCTTCACCACGTTCATGCGCATCAAAGAGCATAAGGTGCGCACCGTGGTTCAGTGGTTCGAATACGCGGGCCGCGATCACTTCCATCATTACCTGATGGACCTGGGGCTGGGGCCGCGGGGCGCCATCTTTTTTATCTTTGCCATCAGCGCTTCCATGGGTATCAGCGCGCTCATCATCTCCGATGCCTCGGACTGGATCTTCGGATTGTTGATGATCCTGCAGAGCGGCATCATGTTTGTCCTGGTGGGGCTTTTGATGGTGATGGGGCGGCGGTTGCACAAGATGGAAGAAGTGCACGAGAGAGTCGGGATATAGATCTTAACCCTTGCCTTGAAGACAAGCGGTGACTGCAAAGGACGAAGAGGAGGCGGTATGAGCGTTAACAAGGTCGTCGTAGCCCTGGGCGTCGTCAGCATCGTGATCGGGATCGTGTCGCGTCTTCTGGTCGCGCCGGTGCCTCCGGTCGGCCTCGAAGCGGAGGCGTTCCTGCAGTTCGCCGGCGTGTGCTTCCTGCTGTCGATCGCGTTGAGCCTTTTAAAGAAATAAGGCAGAAAAACGCCGCTTAACGGCAAGGAACGCATAACTTCTTGCTCAAAGAAGAGTTGGGGCGTATTTTTTGCTGTTTGTTAGCCCGAAGGGCATCCGAAGGGCACCCGAAAAGGGGAGGACGGTGAAGCATTGAAAAACACCCCTGAAAATGTTATATTTATAGTGACAGATCGGAGCAGTACGAAAAGGCAAACCTCTGCTTTATGCAGAACTCCCGAAAGGGAGGCAGGGAAACCTGGGGACGCAAAGCCACAAGTCCGCCAAAGAAAGTTGGCGGATAGTTGGGCTGCCGAAACTGCAACTTAGTTTCTAAGTCTCAGGTAATTTTGCCTGAGACTTTTTTTGTGGCATGCGCAAGGTGCCAGGCACAAAACGAGAAAAATGAAAGAAGTGCCAGGCATGAATGATAAAAAAAGAATAGAAAACAGGGAACCGGAAAGAGTCAAGGCAAAAAAGGACAGAAGATGCCAAGGGCTCCCAGAATAAACATAGAAGGCGCTTTGTACTATATTACGACCCGGGCGATCCAGGGGCAGAATCTTTTCGGCGATGCCGAAGACTATGCGGCCTACCTGGAACTCCTGGCCAAGTACAAGACCCAGCAGGGCGCGCGCCTCTTTGCCTTTGTCCTTCTGCCGACCCATCTGCACCTCCTCCTTGAGACCCCTGCGGGCGGCGGCACGCTTTCCGAGGTCATGCACAATCTGACCTCGGCCTACACCAAGTATTACAACAAAAAGTACAACCGCCAGGGTCATCTCTTCCGGGGGCGCTATCGCGCCACGATCATCGAAAAGGACCCCTATCTGCTGCGCTTGACCCGTTATATCCACCTGAACCCTTCGCACGTGGGCCGCGAAGCGGACTACCCCTATTCCAGCCTCGGCCATTACACGGAATTTGCGCCGCAGGGGGTGCGGGTCGTGGACATGAAAGAGGAGGTCAAGGAGGTCCTTGGACATTTATCGGCCGCAACCTATTCGGATTACATGAGACAGCAGCCTGCGGAGGAGGGGCGCACGTTCCATAAGGAGCTCCACCGCAAGATCTGCCTGGGTTCGGAGGACTTTGCCAAGAGGATCTATGAGATGCTGGAGAAGCCGGAGGCGGAAGAAGCGGCCCCCCGCAAAAAGCGCCTTGTCCTGCCGCTCATCTCGAGCATGGTGGTGGCGGCCGTGGCCGGCTCCGTCCTTTTTTACGCTCACCAGAAGAACCAGAGAAGGACCGATTCGGCCTCGGCGGTCGTTGAAGAATCCGCGCCGGAAGCGGGCCGGGTCGTCATTCCCTTTGACATCGTGGGGCTGGACGGCAGCGTGTGGCAGATCAAATTCGTGGCGGGCACGCCCTTTCAGACCGTGGATGAGATCACGTTCAAGGACGGAAAGATGTCCTCGGAGAACCTGGAGCTCAACGGGTATCCGGCCTCGCACTATACCTTAATAAAAGAGAACGGCCGCCTGACCTGGGAGACGATGCAGACGAGCGAGAAGGGTTCGACCGGGTCCTGGCATGCCGAAGTCGAGGACGGCCGGATGCAGGGTGTCTTGAGCCTGCGCGCCCAAGACGGCGCGTCGCAGGATTTCTCTTTTGTGAGCATGGATTACAGGAGGGCCGAACCATGAAAACGAAAATCTTCTGTTTTGCTTTGGCCGCTGTTTTCCTCGCGGCGGCGCGGGCGGGCGCCGAAGAGCCGCAACCCGTCAAGAAGGCGATGGTCATCCAGGTGACGCCGGGCACGATCGCCCTTCCGGAAGGGGAGGCGGCCCGCATCCCGGTCGCCGCGGCGCGCGTGCGCTCCACGGACATGCGGGACCTGGACGAGCAGTACAACGCGGTCGCGATCGAGAAGCTCTATCAGCTCTACGATCCGGCGACGGCCCTGCCGGGTTCCGGCAGCCAGGCCGTCCTGCGCAGCGCCGACAAGAAGGCCGGCGCGGCGGCGCTCGACCTGACCAAGGTCATGAGAAAGGGCATGCGCAAGAAGATGCGCGAGGAGGGCAAAGAGGTCATCGAGCAGCCGGATGCCTATCTGATCGAGTTCGAGCTGGCGCCGGATGTGGCGATGAAGGACGTTGTGGTCGCGTACTGGGTGCTGCCGGTCGTGACCTTTGCCCAGGAAGTGGAGCCCGAGGAAGAATAGGAAGATGGATAACAGCCTTAAATATCCCAACGGAGTTAGCCCCGAAAGGCAGGTGAGGACCATGGAGGCTTTGACATGGACCGGCCGGCGCGCGGCCCTGCGTTGCACAGCGGCACGACGCGGACTCAAGGCCTTCCTGGGGACCCTCACAACGCTGTGCCTGGCGGCCGCCTTTATCGTCGGCCTGGGGACGGGGTCTGCCGAGGCGCGCACGCGCGTCTTCTCGGGCGAGTTCAGCACGCAGAGCCTCAGCCAGAAGCTCGAGACTTTGTCGGAGAGCGTCGATACGACCCGGTCCGTCATTTTCTTTACCTTCTACACGCAGCAGACCACGCCCAAGTACCAGGCGTGGGCCGCGCGTTTTAATCCTTCCACCCAGAGCGGCACGAGCAACAACCAGATCGAGTTCCTGCGCAACGCCTCTTCCACCGAGGCGGACCAGGGCATCAAGTATTACGTCGTCGTGTCGGACGCCTTCGAGGTGGAGAGCGGCACCGCGAGCTTTTCCGTGGGGGCCACCTCGGCGACCGTCAACCTCACCCACGATTTCCCCTCAGGCAAGACATTCAGTTTGGCGTATCCGACGAACTGCGCCTCCAACAACGCCGGCCAGATCATCGATATCCAGCTGGCCTCCCAGGTCATCTACAACACGGCGCCGACGCAGGACCAGATCAAGATCTGGCGCGCCGGCACCACCAACGCCGTCGACGCGTGGTATCAGGTCGTGCACCTGCGCGACGACTCGACCGTCCAGTGCGGCCTCGTCCAGGCCACCTCCGGCGACGTCATGGTCACCAGCACCCTGTCCACGGCCGTGGACCGCAGCAAGGCCTTTTTGGTCTTCAGCTTTACAACGTCGGACGGAAGCTTGGACCAATGGTGGCGCGGATCGCTCGGGTCCGATCTGACGGTCGTTTTCAACAAGAGGAACATCGGCGGGGTGAGCGATATCTATTATTATTGTATCGAGCTGGGCAGCCTCGGTTTTTCCCAGAACGGTTCCGGTCTCCTGCCCAAGGTCGCCAACACCTACGGTTACGCGGATTTCGGCTTTTCCCGGAGCTTCAATTCCAAATGGCGGTTCTCCGTAAGCTCCCTGGACTGTTTCGGCGGCGGGACGGCCAATGACGTTGCGCGCTCCGCCGTCAAATTCCTCAATGACACCACGATACGCGCCGAGAGGGGCGACAATAGCCAGATATCCGTCATGGATTATTTCGGCGTGCAGCTTGAGCCCATGAAAGTCCTTTCGCCCAACGGCGGGGAGCTGTGGAAGTGCGGCGAGGCGCACGACATCACGTGGTACGCGCCGGCGCGCGTCGCGACGGTCAACATCCTCCTTTCCAATGACGGAGGAGGGACGTATCCCATCACGCTGGCTTCGGGTGTGACCAACAGCGGCTCCGGCAGCACCAGCTATTCGTGGACGCCGTCCGCGGCGGACGGCGCGGTCATCGGCGCTACGACACGCATCAAGGTGAGGGATTCTTCTTACGCGAGCGGCGACGACTCCTATTATTCGGACACCTCCGACGCGAACTTCGAGGTCATCGGCAAGCTGGATTTGACCTACCCGGTGGGCGGGGAGACGATCGCCTATACAGACCCGACGAATATTCAGTGGACCTTCTATGGCCCGACGACGGGCCGTACCGTTGCCCTCAAGTACAGCACGAATTCCGGCACCAGCTATTCGACGACCATCGCCACGGGCCTCGCCGCGGGCTCCAGCCCTTATGCCATCAACTGGACGACGGGGCCGCTGCCCCTGGGCGATCAGGTGCGCGTGAGGGTCGAGCAGGTGGGCGAGGAGTCCCGCGTCTACGATACCTCGGACTCCAACTTCTCGGTGTCGGGCGAGATCACCTTATCCGCGCCGACAGGCGGTCAGACGTGGAAGATAGGCGAATCCAACGATGTCATCTGGACGGTCAAGGGCTCGACCTTCATGACGAACGGCGTGGATATCAAGCTGTCGCGCAACTCGGGCGGCACCTATACCGAGACCATCGCCGCCGGCATCGCGGCGGACTCGTCTCCCTTTCCGTGGACCCCGACCGCGCCCGGCACCTCCCAGGCCCGCATCAAGGTCGTCTCCATAGACTTTCCGAGCGTCGGCGACGCCTCGGGCTCGGACTTTACCATCCAGCAGACCTTGACCGTGACGACGCCCAGCGGTTCGGGCATCGTCTGGCGCGTGGGCACGACCCATGACATCGAATGGACGACGCAGGGGACCGTGACGACCGTAGACATCCTCTACGACAAGGGAACGGGAGCGGTGACCGTTACGCCTCCCGCGGGTATCCCGAACGCGAGCCCCTACTCCTGGCCGGTCCCGGACGCCATCAGCGATACGGTCAAGATCCGGGTGCAGGACCATGACCATACCTATATATATGACGAGGGCGACAACAATTTTAAGATAAAGGGGTTGGTCTCGGTGACCGAGCCGCACGCGGGCGAGACGCTCCATGTGGGGACGCAGAAGACCATCCAGTGGACGCCGACCGGGACCTTCTCCGGAGACGCGAACGTGCGCTTGTCCAAGAACAGCGGGACCTCCTACGATATCCTTCTGGGAACGGTGCCGATGAGCCAGGGGTATTTCAACTGGACGCCGGTCCAGGCGCATATGGGGGTGACCAATAAGGTAAGGGTCGGTCTCGATGGGGATGAGGACGAGAACGGCGGGACGGGCGGCATAACGGGACTCTTCGCCGTTGAGGGGAGCCTTGTCCTGGTCTATCCCAACGCGACGGGGATAAGCCATCAGGTGGGCGACGAGGTCTATATCAAGTGGACGCCGAACCCGGCGGGCTTCGGACTGGTGAACCTGCGCTACGACACCAACTCCGGCAAGGGCGCCAACGGCACGCCCGGCGACAGCGACGATTACCAGGGATTCATCGCCGACGGCGTCGCCTCGGACAATATTCCTTCCGGCGGGGCGGATATCGGCTACAAGTGGACGATAGAGGACGTGGCCGGCATCGTGGGGCCGAACGTGCGCGTCAAGGTCTACCAGGTCGGCAAGGAAAGCTCGGTCTATGCCGCCAGCGCCTATGATTTCAGCATCAAGGGGTCCATCACCATCACGGGCGAGTCGAACGGCGATGGGACGCCCACCTGGGAGGTCGGCACCAACCACCAGATCACGTGGACCGCGGTGGGCGACATCTCCTCGGTCGATATCTATTACTCGACGACGGGCGGGGAGCCGTACAACAACACCATCGTCACGGATTACCCGGCGGGCTCGGGCGCGCGCTCGTACCTGTGGCAGCCCATACCGGATAACGTCATCCCCAACGACCGCAACGCGAATATCAAGTTCAAGGTCGAGTTCAGCGACGACGCCACCATCTCGGACGTCTCGGATAATTCCCTCATTATCCAGGGCAAACTGGTCCTGTCGCAACCCAACGGCCTGGAGACCCTCGAGGTCGACGATCCGGACGACGCGACGGACAGCTACCAGATATCCTGGGATACCTACGGCAACATCAGCCAGGTCAAGCTCGCGTACGACACCAACAGCGGCAACGACGGTTATGATAAGCTTATCGCCGGCGGGGCGGCCATCGCCAACCTCGACGGATACAGCTGGGCGGTCCCCAACGCCATCGGCAGCCACGTGCGCGTCAAGGTCATGAGCGCCAACGCGCCGAGCTATGTCTCTGCCACCTCCGCGCAGGACTTCACGATCAAAGGAAAGATCGTCGTCACCTCGCCGGATTCTACGAACACGGGCACGGACGCCCTGCGCGTCAACAGCGCCGCGCTGCCGAGCACGCACCTGATCGAGTGGAAGAACTGCGGCGATCTGGGCACGGTCAACATCTATTACTCCGACAACGGCGGGGCCGAGTACCTGCCCGTCACCAGCGGCGAGGCCGGCGCCAGCGGCCCGCAGAGCTACACCTGGACGATTCCCGCGACGTGGGGCGGCCGCAACACCATCGGCACGGACAACAAGATCAAGGTGACGCAGGTCGGCAACGAGACCGAGGTCCAAAAGGAGTCCGAGAGCTTCGCGATCAAAGGCAAGATAAGCATGACGGCACCCACCACGAGCGGCATCTACTATATCGGCGGCGACCCTATCGACGTGACGTGGAATTACGCCGGCACGCTGGGTAATATCGAGATCTTCTTCAGCGCCGACGGCGGCAGCGCGTACGGGGCGGCCCTGGCCACGATAGACGCCGGGACGAGCCAGCCGTATGCCCTCGCGGTCCCCAACCAGCCGACGACCCAGGGCAAGCTCAAGATCGAACAGGTCTCCGACCGCACCTATGTCAATTCGGTCACGGAGGACCCGGGCTTCGCGGTCAAGGGCGGCGTCATCCTGAGCTACCCGGATAACAATCCCGAGCTTTCCGCGGAAGTGGAGACGGACCTGAATATCACGTGGTCTTTGACGGGTTCGATCGCCAACGTCGCCATCGACTACGATACCAACAGCGGTAACAACGGTTATACGGGCGCCGTCGTAGGGTCGACGTCGGGACCCGCCGGCAGTTACACGTGGACCATCCCCAACAGCTCGGCCGTCGTCTCCGACCACGTGCGTATCCGCGTGCGCGACGCGCTGGACATCACCGTCCAGGACAGTTCCGTCGCCGATTTCAAGATCAAACCGACCGTGACCCTCGGGTCTCCCGTGGGCGGGGAGGGATGGGTCGTGGGGGACCTCCACGCCATCACGTGGACGACGAAGGGGTTCGCGGCGGGACAACTGGTCAAGCTCCAGTATTCCGATGACGGCGGATCGACCTGGCCGGTGGGGGCGCCTTACGAGATCGTCGAAATAGACAAGGCTGCCCTTACCTATAACTGGCAGATCCCCAACAGCACGCTCTCCAACAAATGCATCGTGCGCATCTCCAAGGTCGGCGATTCGGCCGTCTCGGACCAGTCCGTCGGCTGGTTTACGATCAAGGGCAAGGTGGATGTTACCCAGCCGGACGGCGGGGTCAACCTCTCGATCAATACGCCCTATACGATAAAGTGGAGCCGCACGGGGCAGGTGGGTCATGTGGCCCTGTATTATTCCACGGATGCGCCCCACGCGGTCTGGACCGCCATCACCGGCGCCGAAGACCTGGATTCCTCCATCGGCCCGACGACAGGCTTCAGCTGGACCATTCCGGATGCGCCTTCGGCCACGGTCAAGGTCAAGGTCCTGCCGATAGGCGCCACCGACCCGACCGACGAGAACGTCTCGAATACGGACAACGCCATCGTGGGCAGCATCTTCCTGTCGACGCCGGATCCCGACGCGGGCGACACCCTCGTGGTGGGCACGCCGTACGACATCACGTGGACGAAGTTCGGCAACATCGCGGCTTTCGACATCTTCGTTTCCTTTAATAATAAGACGAACTGGACGCAGATCGGCGACGACGTTGTGGGCTTGAGCAAGACCTGGGCCCCGACGGACAACATCTCCTCCCAGGTCCATTTCCGCGTGGTGGACGCCGGCAACCCCGACGTCAAGGTCGAGACGACCGCGGCCAGCACGCTTAAAGGTTCCATCGACCTGACGGCACCGGACGGCGCCAACACGCTGACCGTCGGTACGCCTTTCGACATCACATGGACCAAGACCGGCTCCATAGGCAACATCAAGATCGAGTACTCCGCCGACAACTTCGCCTCCGATACACGCACCATTACCTCCAGCTATCCTTCGGCCAACAGCCCTTATCCGTGGACGCCCGGCATCGACGACATCACCAATGCCGACACGCTCAAGGTGCGCGTGACGAGCATCGGCGGCATCCCCGTGTCGGACGTGTCCCAGGGCGCCTTCAAGGTCATCGGCGGCATCTCGAACGTCCAGCCGAGCGGGGCGACGACCGTCTGGGTCAAGGGGCAGTCGAAGGAGGTCACGTGGACCGAGACCGGCAACATCGGCGCGGTCGATATCAAATACAAGACCGCCTCCGGCGATTCCTTCAACAAGACCATCGTGACGAACGACACGGGACACGCCGACGGCGCGAACTCGTATCCGCTGACCGTCCCGGACGAGAACTCCGAGGATTGCTGGGTGCGCGTCTATGACCACGCCAACAACAGCGTTTACGGGACTTCGGCCGAGGCCTTCGCCATCCGGCCCTTGATCACGGTCTCGGCCCCGGCCCTCGGCGCCAATATCAGGGTCGGCTCGAACAACACGAATGCGGTGCAGTGGAGCCGCAACGGCTCGGCCAAGGTCACCAGCGTCAACATCGCCTACTCCACCAACGGCGTGGCGGGTCCCTTTGACAAGACCATCGCTTCGAACGTCGACGCGAGCCTCGGCCAGGCGAACTGGAACGGCGTGGCCAACGACGTCTCGAACACGGTCGTCGTGCGCGTGGCCGATACGATCAATACCAACGTCTACGGTTTGTCGGAGATCTTCAACATCGTCGGCGGCATCACCGTCCAGGCCCCCAACGGCAACGAGGACTGGCCCGTGGGCGCCTCGCGCAACATCTCCTGGACCAAGACCGGCACCGTGGGCAACGTCAACATCTACGTGGACTACGGCTCGGGCTACGAGATATCGCCCATCAACCCGTCGCCCATAGACGCCGAGACCGTCTCGGTCTTCGCCTGGAACCCCATTCCGGACGAGGTCTCGAACTCCTGCAAGATCAAGATCGCCGCCGTCAACAACCCCACGGTCGTCGTGGATGAGTCCGACGCGGTCTTCCATATCATCGGCGGCTTCGCCTTCTTGACGCCCGACGGTTCGCCGTTGACTTCCGGGGACGCCTACGACATCACCTGGACCCCGACCGGCACCGACGTCACCGAGGTCAAGGTCGAGTTCTACAACGGCACCTCCTGGTCGACCCTGGCCAGCAATGCCACCAACTCCGGCATCTACCCGTGGACCGTGCCTTCGACCACGGCGGCCACGACCTGTAAGGTCCGCCTGACGGCCTCCAACCCCGTGCAGCCGGCCACCGCCAAGGAGAGCTCGAACTTCTGGATCCACGGCGCCCTCAGCGTCACGGCCCCGACCTCCTCGGCCAAGTGGGCCGTCGGGTCGCAGCAGAACATCCTCTTTAACGTCACGGGCAAGATCGACACCGTCAACATCAAGTACTCCAAGGACGGCGGCACGGACAACTATGCCTACACCGTCGCCTCCGGCTACGCGGTCTCGGCCGGCGCCAACACCTACCAGTGGAACATCCCCACGGACCAGGACATCCTCTCGGCCACCGGCGCCAAGCTCAAGATCGTCGACGGCGCCTACACGACCGTCTACGGCGTCTCCCAGAACTTCATGGTCAAGGGCGCCATCACGGTCCTGACGCCTTCGGCGGACAACATCGTCATGACCTACGGCACGGGCAACCCCTATGCCATCACCTGGTCGACCTCGGGGCCCGTCTCCGACGTGCGCATCTACTATTCGACCAACGACGGCACGACGTATCCCAACGAGATCACGACCGCGGCCGGTGTGCCGGCCACGCCCGCATCCTATAACTGGGACATCCCGAACCTGATCGTGGGCAAGCACATGAAGATCAAGGTCGTCGACAAGGCCAACTCCGAGGCCTACGGCGTCTCGGACAATACCTTCGAGATCATCGGCCAGATCTCCCTCGACGCGCCGGCAGGGACGGAGAAGTGGACCGTCGGCACCAACGAGAACATCCTCTGGACCCCGACCGGCACCTACACGAACGTGCAGGTCCAGGCCTCCAAGGACGACTTCGCTACCTATTTATTGAACGTCACGCGTCCGGCCGGCGCCACCGGCGTCCAGCAGTCGTACCAGTGGACCAACCTGCCCGACAGCCTGACGAGCAATCTGAAGGTCCGCGTCTACGACCCCGACCACCAGCCGACCGTCGTGCGCGACACCTCGGACGCCCTGTCGATCCTGGGCGGCCTCGACGTCACGGCCCCCGAGTCCGGCCAGATCTGGTACAAGGGGGAGACCAAGCAGATCACCTGGGACGCCTCGGGTACGGTCACCAACGTCAAGATAGAGTACAAGACCTCGCTCGCCGGCTCCTACGCGACCATCGAGGCCAACCACGGCGGCCATACCGCCGGGGCGAACTCCTACGACTGGAGCGTCGCGGACCTGAACTCCGAGACCTGCTATGTCCGCGTCTCGGACG
Organism: Deltaproteobacteria bacterium; assembly: GCA_050258015.1. Taxonomy (GTDB): domain Bacteria; phylum Omnitrophota; class Gorgyraeia; order Velamenicoccales; family Velamenicoccaceae; genus JBLMXZ01. Next base: position 9,644 of record JBLMXZ010000093.1, on the reverse strand, counting down.
TCAACAACTACGACGACGTCTTCAGCGTCTCGGTCGCGCCCTTCTCCATCCGGCCGAAGATAACGGTGACCGCGCCGGGCCTGGGCGCCGTCATCCGCGTCGGCTCCAACAATACCAACGGCGTTCAGTGGAACATCGGCGGTTCCACCAAGGTCACCCTGGTCAACCTTCTTTACTCCACCAACGGCGTCTCGGGTCCTTTTGACAAGACCATCGCCAACAACGTCGACGCGACCCTCGGCCAGGCGAACTGGAACGGCGTGGCCGACAACGTCTCCAACAACGTGGTCGTCAAGATCGTCGACACGGTCAACCCCAACGTCTACGGCCTCTCGGAGGTCTTCAGCATCGCGGGCAGCATTACCGTATCGCAGCCCAACGGCGGCAACAACTGGCCCGTGGGCACGTCCCAGAACATCACGTGGGCCAAGACCGGCACCGTGGGCAACGTCAACATCTACGTGGACTACGGCAGCGGCTATGTCGTCACGCCTCTGGCCACGGTCGATGCGGAATCCGTGTCGCTGTGGGCCTGGAACCCCGTCCCGGATCATGTCTCCAATACCTGCAGGATCAAGATCGCCGATGCCGATAACGAGTCCATCGTGTTCGATGAGTCCGACGCGGTCTTCAAGATAGCCGGCAACTTCACGGTCACGGCCCCGGTGGACCAGGAGATACTGATCGTCGGCTCCAACTACGACATCACCTGGTCGCGGCAGGGTTCGGCCATCACCGACGTCAAGATAGAATATTCCACCAACAACGGGACGAGCTGGACGACGATAACGGACGCGGCGAGCAATACCGGCAGCTATCCGTGGACGGTCCAGGACGCCATCTCCAACAGCTGCAAGATCAGGGTCTCGGATCCCAACAACAGCGAGGCCTACGACGATTCGGAAGGCAACTTCAAGATAAAAGGGTCCTTGACCGTCACCTCGCCCAACGACGGCACCGAGTCCTGGAACGTGGCTTCGACGTATCCGATCACCTGGACCAAGACGGGTTCCATCGCTTCCGTTAATATCTATTACTCGGCCAATAACGGGACGAGTTGGACCAAGCTCAATACCCTTGCCGTCGATGCGTCGCTCGGGACATGGGATTGGGCCATCAGCGGCTCGACGCCTTTGACCACCCAGGGGCTTATCCGGGTGGAGAACGCGGCGGACAGCAGCGTCAAGGATGAGAGCGACAATAACTTTATCGTCAAGGGTTCCGTGACGCTCGTGACGCCTTCCGCCACGGGCATCTCGCTGCGGGTGGGTGACGCCTACGCGATCACATGGACGAAGGCGGGCGCGGTGCAGAACGTAGAACTGCACTTCTCCACGAACGGCGGCATCGTCGGCGGCGGCGCTTATGCAGGCGGCGACCTCATCGCCACGGTCCCGGCGACGGACGGCAGCTACTCCTGGAGCGTCCCGGACCGCATCGGCACCAACGTGCGCGTGCGCGTGCGCGACGCCGCCAACTCCGCGGTATGGGACGAGTCGGACAATGTCTTCGAGATAAAAGGCAAGGTCCTGGTGAACGCCCCCAACGGCACCGAGGAGTGGTACGTCGGCGATCCGCATCAGATCACCTGGACCCCGACCGGGACGTTCGCGCAGGTGCGGCTGCAGTATTCGACCAACGCGTTCGCGACCGAGGACTACACGGTCAACATCGTCACCCTCGCGGCCGGCGCCTCGGGCGTGCCGCAGAACTACGACTGGACGGTCCCCGACGCCATCACCAACACCATGAAGGTCCGCGTCAAAGACACGACGAACGACACGGTCGCCGACGTTTCGGACGCGACCTTTATCGTGCGCGGCCGGCTGACCCTGCTCGTGCCCAACGGGACGGAAGAGTGGGTCGTCGGCGGGTCTCAGAACATCACCTGGTCGCGCGCGGGTTCGGTCACGCCCGTCAAGCTCGAGTATTCCACGAACGGCGGGTCGACGTATCCGTTCACCATCGTCGCTTCGACGAACGGCCTGACCGGGACCTACCCGTGGAGTGTGCCGGACGCCATCAGCGATCAGGTCCGCGTCAAGATAACGGACGTCAACGATTCGCTGGTAACGGACGAGTCCGACGCCAATTTCTTCATCAAAGGATACGTGGTCCTTCAGACGCCCAACGGCGGGGAGGCCTGGGGCGTGGGCACGACCCAGAACATCACGTGGGCGCGCTACGGCTCGGCCGTCTCGAACGTGAAACTGGAATATTCCGATAACGGCGGCACGAGTTACGACACCGTTATCATCGCGTCGACCGACGCGGCCACCGGCAGCTACCCGTGGCAGATCCCGGACCACATCAACGCGACGATGAAGATAAAGATAACGAGCACCACCGATTCGACCATCACCGACACGTCGAACAACAACTTCAAGATCGTCGGCGTCTTGACCGTCCAGGCCCCCAACGGCGGGGAGCAGTGGGGGGTCCAGACCCAGCACAACATCAGCTGGACGATGTCGGGCTCCATCTCGAACGTCAAGATCGATTATTCGACGAACAGCGGGCAGGCGTATCCGAACCCGGTCGTCGCCTCCACGCCCGCGGGATCGCTGGCGTACCTGTGGACGATCCCCGACGCCGTCTCCAACGCGGTGCGGGTGCGCGTCGCGGACGCCTCGGATTCGACGGTCTTCGACACCTCCAACGCCGACTTCTCCATCGAGGCGCGTTTCGACGTGACCTCCCCCGACGGGGGCGAGGTCTGGGTCGTGGGCTCTTCGCACGACATCACCTGGACCAAGATAGGCTCCACCCCGAACGTCAAGATCGAGTATTCGACGGATTCGGGCCTGAACTTCCCGAACACGATCATCGATTCGACGCCCAACACGGGCTCCTACCCGTGGGTCGTCCCGGACGTCATCTCCTCGAGCCTGCGCGTGCGCGTCTCGGACGCGAACAACACCGACGCCTACAACGATTCGGAGGCGAACTTCAAGATCCGCGGCAACATCACGGTCGCGGCGCCCAACGGCAACGAGGCGTGGATCGTGGGCAGTAAATACAACATCCTGTGGACCAAGACCGGCTCCATCGCCAACGTCAAACTCGAGTACTCCACCGACGGCGGCGGGACGTATCCGAGCCTGATCCTCGCGTCCATCGGCGCGGGCGTGGGGACCTATGAGTGGACCATCCCCGACGACCGTTCCCAGACGTGCCGCGTCAAGGTAACGGACACGACGGACTCCTCGGTCTTCGATACTTCGAACGCGGACTTCAAGATCCGCGGCAACCTGGTCGTGACCGCGCCCAACGGCAGCGAGCAGTGGGCGGTGGAGTCGCTGCACGACATCACGTGGACGCGCACGGGTTCCATCCCGACGGTCAAGCTCGAATACTCCATCGACGGCGGCTCGACCTATCCCAACACCATCATCGCCTCCACCGACGCTTCGGCGGAAACCTACCCGTGGACCATCCCGGACACGATCTCGAACCTGGCCCGCGTGCGCGTCGTGGATACGACGGATTCGACGGTCAACGACATCTCGAACGCCAACTTCAAGATCATGGGCGTTCTGGAGCTGACGTCGCCCAACGCCGGGACCGAGGCGTGGGAGGTGGGTTCTTCGCATCCCATTACCTGGAACCGGACCGGCTCTATCGCCAACGTCAAGCTTGAGTATTCCATCGACGGCGGCTCGACCTTCCCGTACACGATCGCGGCCTCGGTGGCCGCGGCGGGCGGGACCTATACCTGGAACCCGGTCCCGGACAACATGACGACCCAGGGCCGGGTGCGCGTTTCGGCCACGACCGACGCGTCCGTCAACGACGTCTCGGCCGCGGACTTCAAGATCATCGGCAAATTGACCGTGACCGCCCCGGACGGCGGAGAGGTCTGGCCGGTGGGCACGACCCAGTCCATCAACTGGACGCGCGTGGGGACCTTGCTCACCGCCGTCAAGATCGATTATTCGCTCGACGGCGGCGTGACGTATCCCAACGCCATCGTGGCCACGACCGCGGCCGCTACCGGCAACTACCCGTGGAGTGTGCCGGACGCCATCTCCTCGTCCGTGCGCGTCAAGGTGACGAACGTGGACGACACGAACGTCTTCGACGCCTCGGACGCGAACTTCAAGATCCGCGGCGACCTGATCCTGAGCGCGCCCAACGGCAGCGAGGTGTGGCTCATCAACTCCAACCACAGCATCACGTGGGTCAAGAACGGCTCCATCGGCAACGCGCGGCTGGATTATTCGACGGACGGCGGCGCGACGTATCCGTACAACATCACGACGTCGGTCAATGCGGCCCTGCAGACGCTGAACTGGGTTATCCCGGACAGGCCGTCCATCCAGGTGCGCGTGAAGATCGCCGATGCCGGCGACGCCACGGTCTTCGACTTCTCGGACGCGAACTTCACCATCCGCGGCGGTTTCACGATCACCGCGCCCAACGGCGGGGAGAAGTGGCCGGTGGGCTCGAGCCAGAGCATCACGTGGAACACCTTCGGCTCCATCGCCAACGTCAAGATCGAATACTCCAAGAACAACGGCACGAACTGGAGCGTCATCTCGAACTCGGAGACGAACCTGGGGACCTACGGCTGGACCGTTCCGGACGCGATATCGACGCAGTGCCTGGTGCGCATCTACGACATCGGCGATCCGAACGCGGTCGATGTCTCGGACGCGGTCTTTAAGATCCACGGCACGCTGAACGTCACCGCGCCCAACGGCGGCGAACAATGGGGCGTGGGCACGGCCCAGGACATCATCTGGACCAAGAGCGGCTCCATCGCCAACGTCAAGCTCGAGTACTCCACCGACGGCGGGGCCACCTTCCCGAACCTGATCGTCAATGCCACGCCGGCCGCGGCCCTGACATACCCCTGGACCGTGCCGGATTCCATATCGGCGAACGTCAAGATCCGCATCACGGATTCGACGGACACCGACGCGTCGGACGTTTCAGACGGCGCGTTCAAGATCAAGGGCGCCTTCCTGCTCACCGCCCCGAACGGCGGCGAGGCATGGATCGTCGGCACCACGCACGATATCGCGTGGACGACCTTCGGCACCGTCGGTTACGTCAAGCTCGAGTATTCCACCAATGCCGGGACGGACTGGAACCAGATCGTGGCCTCCGTCGCCAACAACGGCACCTATCCGTGGACGGTCCCGGACACCATCTCCACGACGTGCCGCGTGCGCGTCTCGGATGCCAACGATTCTTCCGCGTGGGATATCTCCAACAATAACTTCAAGATCCGCGGGAATCTCACCCTTACCGCGCCCAACGGCGGCGAGAAGTGGAACGTGGGCTCCAGCCAGGTCATCGCGTGGGACCGCGTGGGCTCCATCGCCAACGTGCGGCTCGAGTATTCGGACAACGGCGGGGCGACCTACGTGCCCATCATCAACCAGACGCCCAACGCCGGCACCTACGCGTGGACGGTCCCCGACGCCATCACGACACAGGCGCGCGTGCGCGTGACGAATTACGACGACTCGACCGTGACGGACGCCTCGAACGCCAACTTCAAGATCCAGGGGACGTTCGTCATCAGCTCGCCCAACGGCGGCGAGGCGTGGATCGTCGGCTCCAGCCACGATATCCTCTGGTCGACGAGCGGGACGATCAACTTCGCGGACCTTGCCTATTCGACGGACGGCGGGGCGACGTATCCCAACGGCATCGTCACGTCGCTGGGCAATATCGGCACCTACTCCTGGACCGTCCCGGACAACGTCTCCGGCAGCGTGCGCGTCCGGGTGGCGGATTCCAGCGACGATGAGGCCTTCGACGTGTCCAACGGGAACTTCCGCATCCGGGCGACGGTCATCCTGACGGCGCCCTTGGGCGGGGAGACCTACAAGGTCGGCTCCACCTACAACATCACCTGGACGACGATCGGCAGCATCCCGAACGTCAAGATCGAATACTCGCGCTTCAACTTCCTGACGGACATCAACACGATCGCGGCGGCGGCGGCGAACAGCGGCTCCTATCCGTGGACCGTGCCGGACCGCATCTCGAACACCGTCAAGGTGCGCGTCTCCGATCCCAATGACGCGGGGGCCAACGCCGTGTCGGGCTCCGACTTCCGCATCATCACGGGGCTGACGGTTACCGCGCCCAACGGCGGACAGATGTGGGACGTCGGCAGTTCCCACGATATCACCTGGACGTGCACCAGCGCCCAGGCGAACGTGCCGGACGTGAAGATCGAATACTCCGTCGACGGCGGCGCGACGTATCCGTATATCCTCGCGGCGACGCCCAACGACGGCGTCTGGACGTGGGACCCTGTCCCGGATACCATCAGCGCCAACGTCAAGGTGCGCGTCAGCGACCTGGCGGATTCGACGGCCTATGATGCCTCGGACAGCGCGCTCAAGATCCGCGCGAAATTCACCCTGGAAGCGCCCAACGGCGGGGAGGTCTGGACCGTTGCGGAAAGCCATGACATCACCTGGTCGACGGTGGGGACGGTCGCCAACGTCAAGCTCGATTATTCGCTCAATGACTTCGGCGCGGCGGTGCCGATCATCGCCTCGACGGCGAACGACGGCGCCCACACATGGACCATACCGGATTCCATATCGACGAACGTCAAGGTGCGCGTGATGAGCATCGGCGATACGGATGCCTACGATATCTCGGACGCGGCATTCAAGATCCGCGGCGATTTGAGGATCACCGCGCCCAACGGCGGCGAGCTGTGGCTCATCAACCAGAACAGCGCGATCACCTGGGTGACGACCGGCACCATCGCCAACGTCAAGCTGCTGTACTCCATGAATTCGGGGGCGACGTATCCCAACACCATCGTCGCCTCGACCGGCAACACCAACTCGTATTCGTGGCTCATCCCGGATACGGCGACGCCCAGCGCCCGCGTGCGCATCGAGAATACCTCGGACGATACGGTCTATGACACCTCGGACGCGAACTTCCGTATCCGCGGCTTCTTCACGCTGACATCCCCGAACGGCGGGGAGGAGTGGGTGGTCTCAACGGCGCATAATGTGACCTGGGTCAAGGGCGGCACCATCGGCTATAAGCTCCTGTATTCGACCGACTCGGGGGCGACCTATCCGAACACGATCGTTACCCAGGCGGACCCGGCGCAGAACACGGGCAGCTACAGCTGGACCATACCCGACGCCATCAGCCTGACCGCGCGGGTGCGCATCGAGGACCCGAACGACGCGATGACGAACGATGAGTCGGACGCGGACTTCACCATCCGCGGCGATTTCGCCGTGACCGCGCCCAACGGCGGGGAGCGGTGGATCGCCCTCGAGACGCGGCCGATCACATGGGCGACCAACGCGGGCACTATCTCCGACGTCAAACTCGAATACTCGAAGGACAACTTCGTTTCCGACGTCCAGACGATCATCGCTTCCACGCCCAACGACGGCAGTTATGACTGGCTCGTCCCGGACGACCGCTCGGCGAGCGTGCGGGTCCGGGTCTCGGACGTCAACGATCCGCGCGTTTACGATGTTTCGAACGCGGCCTTTACCATCGATTACTACACCATCACGTTCGAACTGCGGGACCTGTTGACGAACGAGGCGCTGACGAACCTCTCGGCGGTGGAGAAGATAACCGGCACCGAGAACATCGTCTGGCAGGCCTCGGGGCTGACCTCGCCCGTCGTCCACGAGGTGCCGTACGGCTTCTACACGACGAGCTTTGTCGCGACCGGTTACGGCGAGAAGGCGTTGAACTACGACTTCCAGGACGGCAAGACGGACCAGGCGTTCACGCTCTACCTTGAAACGACGACCGTCCACATATGGCGCGCGTATTCCGACTTTGCGTATGAGCCGTCCACCTCGACATCGTCGGACGCCCTGAACGTCACCTCGTGGCTGGAGCGCGACGGTTTCGTCGTCTCGGGCGCGACGGACGTGACCGTCGAGATCTATGACGGCGGCACCCTTATCCAGACGGTGTCGGACAACTCGCCCAACGCCGCCGGTTTCTTCGACATGAGATGGACGCCGACGACGCTGCAGTCGGGCAAGGCCTACGGCACGATCACCAAGATCACCAACGCGAGCGGCGCGGTCTTCAAGACCCCCGGCTCTTTCCAGGTGACCGAGGCCCAGCGTCTGCAGGATACGCAGAAGGCGGTCGAGCAGATGCGCGACGTCACGCTGCCCGCCTTCCAGACGGGCATCTCGACGCTGATCACCGACAAGATGGATACCCAGGAGAACCTGATCACCGACAAGCTGGATACCCAGGCCGTGCTGATCACCTCCAAGATGGAGACCCAGACTCAGTTGATCACGACGAAGATGGACCAGCAGCAACAGATCATCACCGATAAGACGAACCTGATGGTCAGCACCGTCAACGCGACGTTGTCCAGTTTTGAGACGAAGTCCCAGGAGGCCATCGGCAAGCTGCAGACGGGCGCCACCAAGGCGGTTGAGGCCGGCGAGAACCTGGAGGCCACGGCCAAGAGGTACTCCTGGAAGGCGACGGTCTCGCCCAACCCGTCCCTGCCCGGGGACCTGCTGACCTTCAGCTGCCAGGGGCCGACGCGTCTGACCCCCGTGCTGAGCGTCTACAATTACGACAACAAGGCCATCCTGATCGAGAAGCCGATGACCGAGAAGGAGACCGGTCTCTACGTGTACGATCAACTCAAGGCGGATACGGGCGTCTTCACGCCGGGCAAGGCCTATACCTATGTCATCACGGAGCCGATCACGGGAGGCCTTGTGTCGGGTTCCGGGACGGTCGAGTCGACATCGATCACGGCCATAGCGGGTCTTGCCGCCGCCGCCCCCGAGGCGGAGCGCGCCTCGAAGAAGGTCCTGGAGGCGGTGACGACCCTGCAGGACGTCCTGGTCAGCGACAACGCGGTCAATATCGGCCTCGCCCTGACGAACCTGCAGCAGAGCGTCGAAGAGCTGCCCGAACTGCTGGGTAAGCAGATGGACAAGGGCAGCCAGGCAAAGCTGCTCAACCAGGTCGCCGACCGCCTCAAGACCCTGGTCGGCGATTCCGAAGGGATCGACCTGCAGAGCATGCTCGAGGACGCGCTCGGAGAGAATCCCACGATCAAGGAGATCCAGTCGAAGACCGAGGCGATCTCGGGCGTGATCAAGTTCCTGTCCCAGTTGTTCGAGGCCAAGTTGGGCGGCATGGATACGCCGGTCGTCTCGACGTCGCTGGCCCCCGGCAGCGTCAAATTCCGCATCGCCGTGGCCAACCCGTCGAGCACCAGGGTCCAGACGGTCCCCGTCAAGGTGTACCTGCCGGCCGAGGTCAAGCCCGGCGACATCATGGACCTGGCGGGCCTGACCCTCGAATACGACTCGCAGAAGTCCATCTACTACGTCTATTCGGACGGCGTGGAGCTGGCGCCGCTGGAGTCGCGCCTCTTTGAGGTCGAGGTGGAGGACATCTGGTTCGTCGATAAGAACGAGCTGGCGAGCCTCAGGAAGCAGACCGAGGTGGCGCTGGAACGCCTCAAGAACACCGATTACTTCGAGGCGGCCCGCCTCATCGGCGCGCAGATCACCGAGCGCCTGGATGCCATCGTGAAGAGCGAGACGAACGACGAGTCGATGAGCCGCGAACGTCACATCGGCCAGTACCGCACGAACACGCAGGAGATCGTCAAGATCAAGGAAGACCTGGCGCGGATC